>JAPPPF010000137.1 GCA_028817665.1 Magnetovibrio sp.
GTGAAGTCGTGGATGCCCGGATCAAGTCCGGGCATGACGGTGACGGGCTTCCATATGCTTCGACGGCGTACCCCTCTCCTTCCTCATCCTGAGCCCGTCGAAGGATGGGCGGGCGAAAGCCGCCCGCCGCTTGGCGTCATCACCGGGCTCGACCCGGTGATCCACGACTTTCGTCCACGGCACCCGCCGCCTGAGTGAAGTCGTGGATGCCCGGATCAAGTCCGGGCATGACGGTGACGGGCTTCCATAGAGATGTAAATGCCTAGGTTTGCCATTGCGGTGGCGCCTACGCAAAAAAGATACTCAGAGAAAGAAATATGACCTCGACGATCAAATATAGTTATCAGGCGGTAGTTTTAGCAGCAGTCCTACATTTGCTGATGTTCGGAGGTTCAGTTCATGCAACTTCTGCAGAACTCTCAAAATTTGACCCCGCAAGTTTGACTCGCGAAACATTTAGCTTCGACATCTTCACGTCAGAAATGCTGCGATCTCACAAGTTCAATGGCGCGAGTCCCGTCCTGAAAGATATTGAAGAAACTCTCAATCGGCTATTCAAGCCTGGAGATTCGGTTCGAAGTTTCGTCGATTTTTTTGGTGACCAGTCGAGAAAGCCCGGGGTCGAAGCTATGCTTCGGGACATGTTGCCCCGGAAGTTGTTTCTTTGCCAATGGCTGAGAAAGCGCACGCATTCTCAATGTCAATATCCGTTCACAATAAGACATGAAGTAGCTCACAAGTACTACCAAACAAAAAGCGAGCTTAGTAAGAAAAACACTGAGCAAAGTTATATTGGTATGCAACATATGATTTGGATTTATGTGGTCGACTTACATATAGACGACAATAAAAATTAAAAACCATCAAAGTTCGCCTTTCAGGCATGGGCAAAAATTCGACCGCGAGATGAAACACCAATAATTGAGAGATCCGAGCAATGGCCACTCTTGAACTTAAAGTTACGCCCACTTCCGACAGCGTTGGAAATTATGGATTTCTGGGGACACGTACCAAATTCACGCTATTTCATAACGCCGAGGAGGGACACGATCCGTATCGCTGCGCGATTCGGTCTTGTCCCTAAATTTACTATGTGCACATTTTATAGTGGATAAAACTATGGATTAATCTATCATTGAGTTTATGCCAAGGATAGCACGCGTGGTCGTGCCGGGACTGCCCCATCATGTGACGCAGCGGGGCAACCGGCGCCAGAAGACGTTTTTCCGTGACGACGACTACCGGGTCTATCTGGACCTCATGCGCGAGTGGTGCGGCCGTCACGGGGTGCGGGTCTGGGCCTATTGCCTGATGTCCAACCACGTGCATCTGGTCTGCGTGCCCGAAACCGCGGACGCGCTTGCGTGCGCGATCGGCGCGGCGCACCGGCGCTATACGCGCCACGTCAATTTCCGCGAGGGCTGGCGCGGCTATCTCTGGCAGGGGCGCTTCGCGTCGTTTCCCATGGACGAGGATCTCTGGGGACACGTACCAAATTCACGTTAATTCATGGCGCCGAGGAGGGACACGATCCATATCGCTGCGCGATCTGGTCATGTCCCTGAATCCTTAACTACATTTTTTAGTTGATGTTCTTATAATATAATCTATCATTGAATTCATGCCTAGGAGAGCACGCGTGGTGGTGCCGGGGCTGCCGCATCATGTGACGCAGCGGGGCAACCGACGCCAGGAGACGTTTTTCCGCGACGACGATTACCGGGTTTATCTGGACCTGATGCGCGAGCAGTGCGCGCGGCTCGGCGTGCGGGTCTGGGCCTACTGCCTGATGACCAACCACGTGCATCTGATCTGCGTGCCGGAGACCGCCGAAGCCCTCGCCGGCGCCATCGGCGCGGCGCACCGGCGCTATACCCGCCACGTCAACTTCCGCGAAGGCTGGCGGGGCTTTCTCTGGCAGGGGCGCTTCGCATCGTTTCCCATGGATGAGCGTTATCTGTTGGCCGCCGCGCGCTATGTCGAGTTGAACCCGGTCCGGGCGCGGATGGTGACGCGGCCCGAAGATTATCCGTGGAGCAGCGCCCGCGCCCATATGGCCGGGCGCGACGACGGCCTCGTCGATGTGTCGGCAATGCTGGAAAGGGTCGCCGATTGGCGCGCGTTCCTGGATGGCGGGTTGGATTTGGAGGACCGCGACGCGCTCCGCCACCACGAGCGCACCGGGCGCCCCCTCGGCGATACCGCCTTCGTCAAGCGCCTCGAAGCGCTGTTGCACCGGCCGCTCCAAACCGGGACATGACCCGGTTCCGAAGGAAACGGGATCGTGTCCCGTCCGCAGACAGACTCCCCGCATTGGGGGACACGATCCGCATCGCTGCGCGACGCGGTCATGTCCCCGGAAGGGTTACCGAGAAAATTTCTACGCCCCTTGAAATCAAAAATTGTTCTTTTTATGTTCTAGATCAAGTTTATTGATCCAAGACGAGAAGGGACCCGCGCCATGCCGACCCGCGCCATGGACCGCCACCGGGGCGTCGCGATGGTCGTCACCGGAAACCGTGCAATGCCAAGGACTTGGACCCCGCCGCGGCGGGAAATGACGACGGATGACGACAGTTCGATCGACGATGAGATTTCCGGCATTGGGGGACACGATCCGTGTCGCTTCGCGAGCCGGTCATGTCCCCGGGCCCCGGGCGGCGCTTTTCTTTGATAAATCGGGCCGGGGCGCGTATATGGTGGGGCCAAGAACCCTGGGATTCTGAACAATTGTGGGAATAGAGGTCCGTCATGGCCGAGAAATGGGCGCCCGATAGCTGGCGCGGCAAACCGATCATCCAGGTGCCGGAGTACCCGGACGCCGACAAACTGGGCGAAGTGGAAGCGCGGCTCCGCGCCTCGCCGCCGCTGGTCTTCGCCGGCGAGGCCCGCAGCCTGAAGCGCGCGCTGGCCAAGGTCGCCGATGGCGAGGCCTTCGTCCTGCAGGGCGGCGACTGCGCGGAGAGCTTCGCCGAGTTCCACGCCGACAACATCCGGGATACGTTTAGAGTCCTTCTGCAGATGGCCGTGGTCTTGACCTTCGGCGCCGCCTGCCCGGTGGTGAAGCTCGGCCGCCTCGCCGGCCAGTTCGCGAAGCCGCGCTCGTCCAACGTCGAGACCATCGACGACGTGACCCTCGACGCCTACCGGGGCGACATGGTCAACGGCATGGACTTCACCGAAGCCTCCCGGGTGCCCGACCCGGAACGCCTGATCCGCGTCTACAACCAGTCGGCCGCGACGCTGAACCTGCTCCGCGCCTTCGCCCAGGGCGGCTACGCCGACCTCCACAAGGTGCACCAGTGGAACCTGGGCTTCGTCGCCGACAGCCCCTTGGGCGCCCGGTACCGCGACCTCGCCGACCGCTTGGACGAGACGCTGGCCTTCATGGAAGCCTGCGGGATCAATTCCGAGACCACGCCGCAGATCCGCGAGACCGATTTCTACACCTGCCACGAGGGCCTGCTGCTGACCTACGAGGAGGCGCTGACGCGCGTCGATTCGACATCCGGCGACTGGTACTGCACGTCGGCCCACATGTTGTGGATCGGCGACCGCACCCGCCAGCCGGACGGCGCCCACGTGGAGTTCATGCGCGGCATCGCCAACCCCATCGGCATGAAGGTCGGGCCGTCGATGGACGTCGACGAGCTGATCCGGCTGATCGACATTCTCAATCCCGAGAACGAGCCCGGGCGCCTGACCCTGGTCTCGCGCATGAGCGCCGACGCGGTGACCGAGAAGTTGCCGCCGCTGGTCCGCCGGGTCCGCGACGAGGGAAAGCGCGTGGTCTGGGTCTGCGACCCCATGCACGGCAACACCATCAAGTCGTCGACCGGCTACAAGACGCGGCCGTTCGATGCCATCCTCACCGAGGTCAAGGGCTTCTTCGACGTGCACAAGGCGGAAGGGACCTACGCCGGCGGCGTCCACTTCGAGATGACCGGCCAGGACGTCACCGAATGCACCGGCGGTGCGCGCGCCATCACCGACGACGACCTGTCGGACCGATACCACACGCACTGCGACCCGCGCCTCAACGCCAGCCAGTCGCTGGAGTTGGCCTTCCTGCTGGCCGAGGCCCTGAAGGAGGGCCGCCAGGCGGAGCCGGAGCGGGCGGCGGCGCGGTCCTGAACCGATGACAGCGAGAGGCTGAACCAGCCATGCACAAGATCGAACTGAGCGTGCACGAGTTCATGACCATCATGGGCTCCCTCGACGAGGGCTTCGGCGGCCGCATGAAGGCGCCCGACGACAGCGTCTACGCCGCCTGGTACCAGCAGTGGAAGGCCATGGACGAGCGCCTCGAGAGCTTGGGTCTCATGGAGCGCGCCGACATGCTGTTCGACGGCAAGGTGGCCATCAACGCGCTCTCGGAGACGCACTTCCAGGAGCTGCTGAAGTGCGTGCGCGTCCAGATCAAGTACCACGGCGAGCTGATCGCCGCCGACGACGAGGACGCCGACCCCGAGGAGCTGGACATGTGGGAAGAGCGCCTCGGCGAGCTGCAGGCGATGCACGATTCCGCCGACTGGCAGAACCAGAGCTAGCCGGCCCGATCCCCTCTCCTCCCCCCTTGTGGGGGAGGCAGGATGGGGGGACGAAGCGCCGTCAGGCGCGGCAAAAGATCTGCTTCCCCTGACGGGTTCCCACCCCCACCTTAATCCTCCCCCATCAAGGGGGAGGAAATCGCGGAGAGCCCGTTGCCCGACCTCGCTGAAAAGAACCCGCCCCGGATCGGCATCGTCAGCCTCGGCTGCCCGAAGGCGCTGGTCGATTCGGAGCGCATCCTCTCGAAGCTGAGCGCCGAGGGCTATGAGATCTCCGCCACCTACGAGGGCGCCCAGGCGGTCATCGTCAACACCTGCGGCTTCCTCGACAGCGCCAAGCGCGAAAGCCTGGAGGCCATCGGCTTGGCCATGGACCGGAACGGCCGGGTCATCGTCACCGGGTGCCTGGGCGCCGACGCGGACGTCATCCGCGCCGCCCATCCCGGCGTCCTCGCGGTCAGCGGCCCGCACCAGTACGAGGCCGTGGTCGAGGCCGTCCACGACGCGGTGCCGCCGGCCCACGATCCCTTCCAGGACCTGGTGCCGCCGGAAGGCGTCCGGCTGACGCCGCGCCATTACGCCTATCTCAAGATCTCCGAGGGCTGCAACCAGCGCTGCGCCTTCTGCATCATCCCGTCCATGCGCGGCGATCTCGTCAGCCGGCCGGCCAACCGGGTCGTCGCCGAGGCCGAGCGGCTGGTCGCCGCCGGGGTCAAGGAGCTTTTGGTGGTCTCCCAGGACACCGGCGCCTACGGCACGGACTTGAAGTACGCCGAGAGCACCTACAAGGAGCGGACCGTGGCGGCCCGGATCACCGATCTCTGCCGGGCGCTCGGCGGGCTCGGCGCCTGGGTCCGGCTGCACTACGTCTACCCCTACCCGCACGTCGACGACCTGATCCCGCTGATGGCCGACGGCCTCGTCCTGCCCTATCTCGACATCCCCTTCCAGCACGCCAGCCACAAGGTGCTGAAGGCGATGCGCCGGCCGGCGCACCAGGAGAAGACGCTGGAGCGGATCGCGGCCTGGCGCGCCGTCTGCCCCGACCTCACCATCCGCTCGACCTTCATCGTCGGGTTCCCCGGCGAGACCGAGGACGACTTCTCCGAACTGCTGCAATGGCTCGAGGCGGCGGAACTGGAACGCGTCGGCTGCTTCAAGTACGAGGACGTGGCGGGCGCCCGGGCGAACGATCTCCCGGGCCACGTCGACGAGGAGATCAAGGACGAGCGTTGGGAACGGCTGATGGAGACGCAACGCCGGATCAGCGCCGCCAAGACGGCGGCCAAGGTCGGCCGGACCCTCGACGTGATCGTCGACGAGGCCGCCGGAACCGGCGGCACGGACGCCATCGGCCGCACCCAGGCCGACGCGCCGGAGATCGACGGCGTCGTCCATGTCGCCGGCGCCCCGGACCTCCGGCCCGGCGACATCGTCGCGGTCCGGATCGAGGGCGGCGACGACTACGACCTCCGGGGCCGCCTGGCCTAGGCGGGTTCCCGCGCCGGCGCCAGCCCGCGGATATGGCGCGCCAGGGCGGCCAGGTACTCGCCGGTGGCGCGCCTCGCCGCCGCCGGATCGCGGCGGATGAGCGCCTCGGCGACCGCTTCGAGTTCGACCGGGCGCGGCGGCTGGGCGTCGGCCGCGGCGGCGCGAAGCACGCGCTCGACGACGCCCTGATGGGCGCGCAGGAGCCGGGCCATCTCGGCGTTGCCGCACCGCGCCCGGATGACCTCGTGAACGGCCCCGGCGAGGCCCGCCCCGCCGGCTTCCCGGAGCGCCCGGGCGTCGGCGTCGGTGCGCCGCGCCGCCGCCGTCTCCGCCGCCGCCGGCTCGAGCAGCCGGCGAACCCCGAGGACCTCGAGGGCGCCCTCGAAGGAGAGCGGCGAGATGATCGTGCCGACCTGCGGCTTGACGACCACCAGGCCTTCGAGGCGCAACCGCTCGATGGCGCTCCGCACCGGCGCCCGGCTGACCTGATAGCGCTCGGCCAGCTTGGCCTCGGAAACCTTCGCGCCGGGCGCCATCCGGAGGCCGACGATGTCGTCGCGGAGCTTCTCGCAGACCTCTTCGGTCAGGGATTTGATCATTGTAATATTCTAGTATGTTAGTTTGGAAATGACAATGATCTTTCGTTTGAATTCAATCTCTTACATTCAGTTATTCGGACGAGAGATAAGCCCGGGTGATGGCCTCGGCGTCGATCCCGTAGTCCGCGTAAAGCGCGCCCAGGTCGCCGCACTGGCCGAACCGGTCGACGCCCAGGGACCGGACCCGGTGGCCGGCGACGCCGCCGAGCCAACTGAGCGTCGCCGGGTGGCCGTCGAGGACGGTGACCAGGGGCGCGTCGCGGCCGGCCGGGGCGAGCAGCCCGGCGATGTGGGAGGCGCCGCCGTTCCGGCGCCAGTCTTCGTAAAGGCGGTCGGCCGAGGTCACCGCCAGCAGGCCGACGCCCGGTGCCTCGGCGGCGATCCGGGCGTGCGCGGCCTCCGCCTCCGGCGCAATGGCGCCTGCGTAGACGACGGCGCCGGCGGCCGGGTCGGCCGGGCGGACCCGCCAGTAGGCGCCGGACAGCACGCCGCCGTTCAGCTTCTCCTCCATCTCGCGGCCGGCCTGGGCGAGCGCGCGGGTCGACAGGCGCAGGTAGACCGAGCCGCCATCATCGGCCTGCATGTGCTCGAACCCCCAGCGCATGATCGCTGCCAGTTCGTCGGCGTAGGCCGGCTCGAAACTGGCGAGGCCGGGCTGGCCCATGACGATCATCGGCGTCGAGATCGACTGGTGCGCGCCGCCCTCGGGCGCCAACGTGATGCCCGACGGCGTCGCCACCACCATGAACCGGGCGTCCTGGTAACAGCCGTAGTTGAGGGCATCGAGGCCGCGCGCGATGAACGGATCGTAGAGCGTGCCGATGGGGAACAGGCGCTTGCCGAAGATCTCGTGACTGAGGCCCAAGGCCGCCAACAGGATGAACAGGTTGTTCTCGGCGATGCCGAGCTCGATGTGCTGGCCGGCGTCGGAGAAATCCCACTTCTGCGCCGACGGCACGTGCTCGGCGCGGAACACGTCGGCCTTCTCGTCGCGGGCGAAGATGCCGCGCCGGTTGACCCAGCCGCCGAGGTTGGTCGATTGGGTGACGTCGGGCGAGGTGGTGACGATCGCGTCGGCGAGATCGGTGCGCGACCCGGCGATGTCGTAGAGGATCCGGCCGAACGCCTCCTGGGTGCTCAGCGCCTCGACGGCGGGCGCCGGCAGGGCATCCGGAATCTCGATCCTCGGCGCCGCGGGCCGGCGCGCCTGTCGGCGGGCGTTGAAGGGCACCCGCTCGAGGAAAGCCCGGAGCGCGTCGGCGCGGCCGTCCATGCCGGCGAACGGTTGCCACTCGTCGCCCTCGGCGATCCCCAGCGACGCCTGGTAGCCGGCCATCTGATCGGGCGTCATGATCCCCGCGTGGTTGTCCTTGTGGCCCTGCAGGGGCAGCCCCCAGCCCTTCACCGTGTAGGCGATGAAGCACGTCGGCGTATCATCCTGGGACGCCGTCTCGAAGGCGTCGAGGACGGTCTCCAGGCAATGCCCGCCGAGGTTGGTCATCAGCGCCTGCAGTTCGTCGTCCGTATGGCCGCCGACCAGTGCCGCGGCCTCGGCGTCGTCGCCGATGTCGGCCATCAGGTGCTCGCGCCAGGCGGCGCCGCCCTGGAAGGTGAGCGCCGAGTAGAGGTCGTTCGGGCAGTCGTTGATCCATTTCTTCAAACGCTTGCCGCCGGGCCTGGCGAAGGCGGCCATCATGCGCTTGCCGTACTTCAGCGTCAGCACCCGCCAGCCGGTGGTCCGGAACACCCGGTCGATCAAGCGGAACAGGTGATCGGTGACGACGCCGTCGAGGCTCTGGCGGTTGTAGTCGACGATCCACCAGCAATTGCGGAGGTCGTGCTTCCAGCCCTCCCACAGGGCCTCGTACATGTTGCCCTCGTCCATCTCGGCGTCGCCGACGATGGCGACCATGCGGCCGGCCCGGCGGGCGCGGACGTCGTCGTGGTGGCGGCGCAGGTAGTCCTGGACGACCGACGAGAACACGGTCATCGCCGGGCCGAGCCCGACCGAGCCGGTGGAGAAATCGACGTCGTCGGCGTCCTTGGTCCGGGACGGATAGCTTTGCGCGCCGCCGAAGGCCCGGAAGGCCTCGAGGTTCTCCCGCGTCTGGTTGCCGAGCAGGTACTGGATGGCGTGAAACACCGGACTGGCGTGCGGCTTCACCGCGACCCGGTCCTCGGGCCGGAGCGCGTGGAAGTAGAGCGCTGTCATCAGGGTCACCGCCGAGGCGCAGGACGCCTGGTGTCCGCCGACCTTCAATCCGTCGGCCTTGTCCCTCAGGTGGTTGGCCTGGTGGATGGTCCAGCTGGAAAGCCAGCGGACGCGGCTCTCCAGGTCCTGCAGCGAGGCCAGGTCCTCGATGCCGATGCCATGCGGAATGGCTTCGGGGATTGCGGGTTCGTCGCGGGGCGCCATGTCGTTCTCCCGGGGGATAGTGCGTTGGGCACGGATGCGGCGCCGATTATAACGAATTATTCCCCGTGAATCCTTGCGAACATGGCCAATAGAGTGTAGTTATTAGCAATTAATTGTAAAAATCTTGAATTAATTTGGTTATAAATGCCAAAAAATCACCTGGATGAGATAGATCGACGAATCCTCGCGGCGCTGCAGGCGAACGCGCGCCTGCGCAACGTGGAACTGGCCGACGAGGTCGGGCTGTCGGCCTCGCCGTGCCTCCGGCGGGTCCGCCAGTTGGAGGCGTCCGGCGTGATCCGCGGCTACGCCACCCTGGTCGACCAGCAGGCCGTCGGACTGCCGGTCAGCGTGTTCATCCAGGTGACCCTGGAAAAGCAGGTTGAAACGGCACTAGAGACCTTCGAGGACCGGATCAGGGCCTGGCCGGAGGTCATGGAATGCTACCTGATGACCGGCGACGCCGATTACCACCTGCGCGTCGTCTGCGCCGACCTGGCCCAGTACGAGCGCTTCCTCATGGACAAACTGACCCGGGTGCCCGGCGTCGCCTCGATCAAGTCGGCGTTCTCCCTGAAGCAGGTCGCCTACCGGACGGCGCTGCCGGTGGCGGATCCTACCGACGGCGATGCGCGGCGCTAACGCCGAGTTGAACCAACGTGTCTTTATGGGATTGACGCGATTGCCTAAATGCGCAGGGTGACAACCTGGAGATCATCATGCGATACGCCCACCGCCGCCCCCTCTTCGTCCTCGCCCTGATCGTGCCGCTGGCCGGCTTCGCTTCGCTGGAGGCCCTGTTCGCGCCGAGCGCCGAGCTCTGGCCGAAATGGCAATCCCACGACGCGGCGTCGAAGGCCCGCATCGATCACCGCTCCTGGGGCGCGTTCCTGCGGAAATACGTCTCGACCGACGCGACCGGGCTCAACCGGGTCGCCTACGGCAAGGTCTCGGACGCCGATACGAAGGCGCTGCACGCCTACCTCGAGACGCTGCGCAAGGTGCCGGTGTCGACGCTCAACCGCGACGAACAGATGGCCTATTGGGTCAACCTCTACAACGCGCTGACGGTACGCCTGATCGTCCAGTTCTACCCGGTCAAGAGCATCCGCGACATCGACCTGTCGGACTCGCTGTTCGGCGGCGGGCCCTGGGACAAGAAGCTGATCCGCGTCGAGGGCGAGATGATCAGCCTGAACGACATCGAGCACCGGATCCTCCGCCCCATCTGGAAGGATCCCCGCATCCACTACGCCGTCAACTGCGCGTCGGTCGGCTGCCCGAACCTCTCGAAGACGCCCTACACGGGCCGCGACATCGACGAACAGCTGCGCGCCGCCGCCAAGGCCTTCGTCAACAACCCGCGCGGCGTGCGGGTCGGCGAAAACGGCCTGGTGCTGTCGAAGATCTACGCCTGGTTCGCCGACGACTTCGGCGGCGGCGAGGCCGGGGTCCTCGACCACCTGGCGACACACGCCAGCTCGAACACCGAGATCAAAATCATGCAGGCCGTCGACGTCGACGCCTACGAATACGACTGGTCCCTCAACGACGCCGGTCAATGAGCCAGGAGCCGCCGCCATCGCCGAACCGTCGCCGCCATTGATCCTGTTGCCGTTGGGCGACGTCGAACACGGCAACATCAACCGGTTGTCGGCCGGGCTGGGCGACGGCTTCGCCCGCCTGAAACCCGAATTCATCGATTACCGCGCCGACGCCGAGCCGCCGTGGCGCCACCTCGACGGGTTGATCGGATCGGGGCGGGTCCGCGCCATTGTCGCCATGAACGGCGTCGGCTTTCCGGCCGGCAGCGACGATTTCCTCGCGGCGCACGACATCCGCCTGTTCGTGTTCGGCACCGACCACCCTTGCCATCTCTATCCGCTCATGGAAGCGGCGCCGCCCGGCGCCGTGCTCAGCTTCCCGACGGCCAGCAACCTGGCGTTCGCGGCCCGGCGGATGCGCGCCGACCTCGGTTACATGCACGTGCCGCACGCCGCGCAACCGCGCCCGGTCCGTCCCTGTACGGAACGCGACATCGACGTGCTGATGGTCGGCAATCTGCGCCAGAGCGCGGCCGCGCAATTGGCGGTCTGGGAGACCCGCGGCGCCGAAACCCCGATCCTGCAGGCGATGCGCGAGATCTATCTCGGCGCCGGCGCCGGGAGCCTGGAGGCGATCGGCGAGCGGGCCCTCGACAATGCCGGTGGCCGCGGCTCGCCGCTGGACGAGAACCGGGCCTTCGCCAAGATCCTCCGCTATTTCGATCCCTACGCGCGCAGCCTGCTGCGCGAAACCGTGCTGCACGCGGTCCGCGACCTGCCGGTCCATGTGGTCGGCGATTGGTCCGGGTTGACGGCGGCGCCGGCGGGCGCGTGCCACCTCGCCGGACCGGCCGACGCGGCCGAGGTCCACGACCTGATCGGCCGGGCGAAGATCGTCGTCAACGCGGTGCCGGCCTACTACCGCTCCCACGAACGGGTCTTCGAGGCGATGGCCGCCGGCGCCGTCACCGTCGGTTTCGGGCCGACGGACTTCGACGCCCTCAACGAAAGCGGCGCCGTGGTGACGCTCGCCGACCCGTCCGACACTGGCGAGGCCATCGCCGGGCTGCTCGCCGACGACGCGACGCTGGCGGCGCGGGGCGAAGCGGCCCGCGCCCAGCACGCCGCCAACCATGGCTGGACAGACCGCGCGCGAATCATCGAAGATGCGCTCTCCGGCGGCTGAACGCGCCGTCCACAAAGGGAGTTCCACATGCCGACCAGCCTGGCCCTCGGCAAGCCCCTGACCGGCCTCGTCCTCGCCCGCCTGGCGGCCGACGGGTTGGCCGGGCGGATCGTCGACGTCGGCCCCGGCCTGGGCGTCTACGCGCGCCTTTTCCGCGACCTGACGGGCACGGCCACGTGGGTCGGCGTCGAGGCCTGGGCGCCCTACGTCGAGGCCTACGGACTCCGCGAATGGTACGACGACATCGTCGTCGCCGATGTCCGCTACCTGGATTTCGCGAAGCTCGGCACGGCCGACGTCATCCTGTTCGGCGACGTCCTCGAACACATGAGCGCGGCGGAAGCGGCCGACGTCCTGGCGCGGGCCGGCGCCCAGGCCAGGCTCATGGTGATGTCGATACCGCTGGGACCCTGGCCGCAGGACGAGATCGACGGCAACCCCTTCGAGGCGCACGTCGAGGACAACCTGAGCAACGCCGAGGTCCAGGACCTGATCCCCGGCATCTGCGGCGGCCAGGCCTACGTCAACGATCAGGGCTACGGGATCGGACTCTACTTCGCGACCATGGACGACGGCGCCCGGGCGCACCTGCAAGCGCATGTCGCGGCGGCGGAAGATTTGCTGGCGGCCCACGCGCCGGCGGACCTGATGAACCGGGTCAACGTCGACTTCGCCGATGACGCCGACATTGGCGCCTACCGTGCCGCCATCGCCCAGCTCACGGCTCAGGGATCGGCGTAACCCAGCCGGCCGGCGATCCTGGACGCGCCGATCAGCGCCGCCGTCGCGGCGTCGAGGAACCGCGCGCTCTCACCGGTCATGTCGCGGAACGGCTGATTGATCTGCCAGGTCCGAAACGCGCCATGCGCGGCGCCGTTCTCCCGCGACGCCGGCTCCGCCTCGGGGACCTCGGTGACGTTGTCGACGATCAGGCTGGCGCGGTCGCTGGTCAGCAGATGCGGGCCGAAGGCCAGTCCCAGGAACTCGAACAGCTCGGCCAGCCTGGCGTGGCCGCCGGCGAAGAACTCCTCGTAGGTGACGGTGAACAGGTTGGCCTGCGGGTTGGCGCGGAAGAAGTGAAACACCTCGGCCCAGGTCTCCCATTCGCGGAAGCTGTGGCCGGCCGGCCGCTCGGCGTCGGGCAGCACACCGAAACGCTTGTTCAGGGATCCCAGGATGTCGGCCGGATTCTTGATCACCATGATGAACCGGCATCCGGCGTTGGCGCTGAGGAATTCCTTGAATTCGGACACCACCCGCGCCGTTTCAGCGGGGATCTGATAGCTCGGCATCCAGGGGAAGTTGATGTCCTTGACGACGATGGCGCGCTTCGCCGCCGCCGAGGCCTCGGCGAGCATCGGCTCGGTGATGGCGTTGGTCTCGTATGGGTATTCGAAGACATCGCCGTCGTTACCGATTATCCTTTTCAGGATGGAGGTGCCGCTGTGCGGAAATCCCATGATCGCTATTCTCTGCAAGGCGGCGGCCCTCGATCGATTGCGCTATCCGGGGCCGGCTCTTAACCCGATGTTACCGAAGCGCCGCTAGATTGGAGCGCAACGATCCCCGGAGGATCGGTCACTATTGATCGGTTGAGGCGAAATGGCAAAGACAGACGAAACCACGGTCTTTCAGTTGCGGCCCGACGACCCGCCGCCCTTGAGCCGGCCCTACGTCACCCACGTCATCAACGCGGCCTTTTCCGCGGGCCCGGTCCGGGACTTCCTGCACGCGAGCTTCGCCGGCGGCACCGTCGCCTACCGCGACCTCGACGAATTGATGGGGGCGCTGCGCGGGTTCTTCGCCGAGAACCTGGCCGGCACCATGAAAGGTGCCTCCATGGGCGGGCTCGACGCCGATCTCATCGAGCAGGCGCGGCGGCTGGCGGCCTTCGAGAAGAAATTCAGCACCGACGTCTACCGCTACCGGACCGACGGCAAGCCCAATCCGGACGCCGTGTTCTGGCCGAAGCCGACGCATCCGAAGTTTCCGCGTTCGCTTTACGACACCCTGCCCTACGTCGAGCCGACGCCGCTCCTCGACAGGTCGACGCCGATCGGTTCCGCCGGCAGCTGCTTCGCCAGCGAGATCGCCTATTATTTGCAGAACAACGGCTACAACTACGTGGTCACCGAGTCCGACGAGCGCGACGGGCCGCAGCCCGAATCGAGCGCCCGCTGGGGCATCATCTTCAACTCGCCGAGCTTCACCCAATTGGCGGAGAAGGCCTTCGGCCTCCGCGACATGCCGAAGCTAGCGGAGTTCCACCAGGGCGGCTTCTGGCAGGATCCGTTCCGCGAGAACATCCCCTTCTACTCGGTCGAGGAACTGGACGCCGACCGCGCCGCTCACGTCGCGGCCTGCCGGGCGGCGCTGGAACAGTGCCAGGTGCTGATCGTCACGCTCGGGCTCAACGAATGCTGGGAGTTCATCCCGGACGGCTCGGTGGCGTCGCGCAACCCGAAATCCAAGGAGCACGTCGCCCTGTTCCGCCACCGGGTGCTGACGGTCGACGAGAACCTCGCCTATCTGGAGACCTTCCTCGCCATCCTGCGCCGCCACAATCCCGGCCTGAAGCTGATCGTCACGGTCTCTCCGGTGCCGTTCATGGCCACCGGCCTCGGCGCCACCAAGCACGTGGTCACCGCCAACGCCCACTCGAAGGCGGTCTTGCGGGTGGTCGCCGAGGAATTCGCCGGCGCCAACGACGGGGTCTTCTACTTCCCGAGTTTCGAGATGGTCATGCACTGCCTCGAGGATCCTTGGGAGGAAGACCAGCGCCACATCAAGCGCAGCGCCGTCGCCCGGATCATGGAATTGTTCGAGACGATGTTCGCGGTCAAGGCCGGCTGAGGATCACGCGCCCTGGGCGCGTTGGCGACGGCGTGCCGAATCGTACCAGGCGGCCAGGCGGTCCGGCGAAACGCCGAGATGAAACAGGCCGTGGATCAGGAACCAGCCGATCACGATGGCTGCCGGGCGACGGCCGCGGAAACGCCGCGAAGACGACACCAGCGGCGGCTCCGAAATGCAGATCGTGTCGCCGAACTCCTCCATGCGCCGGTTGAAGTCGTAATCCTCCATCAGCGCGATCGGGCGGATGCCGCCGAGCGCCTCGTAAACCCAACGGCGCACGAACACGCCGGAATCGCCGTAGTAGAAACCACGCGCCCGGATCCAGGCGTAGAACCCGTCGAGCCAGCGGCTGAACCCGTCGTCGCCGTCGAACAGCAGCCGGAAGTTTCCGCCGACGGCGCCGGGCCGGCGGCCGAGCTCGGCGGCAACGGCGGCGAGCGCGCTCGCCGGCAGCCGCGTATCGGCGTGCACGAACCAGAACACCTGGCCGCGCGCGGCCGCGGCACCGGCCGCCAGCTGGCGGCCCCGGCCAGGCTCGGTCTCCAGGACCCGAAAGCCCAGGCGGCGGGCCGTCGCCACGGTGTCGTCGCGGCTACCGCCGTCGACGAGAATGACCTCGTGATCGACCGGCTCGGCGGCTAGCGCCGCCGCCAGCGCGGGCAGCCGGGGCGCCTCGTTGAGCGCCGGTATGATCACCGAGACCTTCATGCCGCGGCCACCGCCTCACGGTCCAGGGCCCGCATCTCCTCGAGGCCGAGCAGGCCGACGTCGGCGAACGACCTCAGGTGATGGCGCCAACCGTCGTCGAGCCAGCGCCGCCTGAGCCGCCGGGTGAAGAAACCGGGCGCCCAGGTTTCCGAGAGCAGTCCCTCGCCCGTCGCTTGCCATAGGTCGCGGACCTTGAGGTAGATCGCCTGGCGCTCGGCCGGCGGCAGCGACGGCAGGGTATCGCGGAGGAACAGCTTGCCAAAGGCCACGTGGCGGGCCTCGTCGCGGCTGATCAGGGCATTGACGCGGGCGAATACCGGGCATGGCCAGGACGCCTGGAAATCGGCCAAGGTCCGGAGCGCCTCGCCCTCCAGAAGCACGTGGAACCCCAGCAGCCAGGCCTGCGGCGGTCCCGACCAGTCGAGCGCCGAGTCCATGGCGCGGCGGAAATTGCCGTCGATGGGCCGGATGCCGCCGAAATGCTCCAGGTAGCGGCCATAGGCGTCGGCGTGACGGGTTTCGTCGGCGATCTGGGTGTCCAGGAAGCGCCGGGCAACCGGATCATCGACGGCGCCGGACAGGCGCCGGCAAAGTTCCGCCGTCGCCAGCTCGCCGTGCAGGAACTGGCTGATGATCGCCGCGTAGAGACGCTTCGGCACGAAGGTCGGCCGGATCACCCGCGAGGCCGGCCCGACAACGTCCCCGGGCCGCCAGATCTGGCGTTCACCCTTCGCCGCCAACTCGGCGATGCGTTCCGACGCTCGGACGCTGAGGCCCCGGCCGCTCACGCGCCGAACCTCAACCCGGCGATGCGGCCAACGCAAACGCCGCCCAGATCGTCGGAATCGGAAGACACGGCGACGTAGCCGGCCGGCGGCGGTTCCGTGCCGAAGACGCGCCGGTAATCGGCGGCGATGTCGATGGTCTCGTCCATCCAGCGACCCGTTGGGGTGCCGCCGGGCCGGAGAATGATCATATGTCCGTCCGGCGCGTTGTGGGGGTTGGGGAAACCCTCGCCGCGCGCGCCGCGGCCACCCCAGACGTAGGACAGGGTCCGTCCCGTGACCGGGAACCCGAGCACCGAGACGACGGTGTTCCGAAGCCGCTCGAACAGATCGCCGGCGGCGGCGGTTTCGGGGAACCAGACATGCACGGCGAGTTCCCGGTCGTCGGCGCCGGGGCGCCTGAGGTCGGCGGCCGGCATGTCCATATCGACCCGCCAGCGCCAGCGCAGGACCGTCGCGCGGCGCTCGGCGGGAGTCAAATCGCGGTACAGGAACGACGCGCCCATGCGGCTGTCGATGGCGATGACGTCGGCGTCGACCCGGAACTGGGTCGGCTCGATGCCGGGCACTTCCAGCATCTTCCAGGTCGGGCCGGCCGCCGCGGAGGCGCCCAAGGGCGCCGCCAGCAGGCCCGCCACGACGGCTAGGCGGATCAGTTTCAAGCTCAATTCTCCTCGGCGGGGACGGAATTATCCCGGCGCCGCCTAAGCTCTACCAGAGTTTGCTAATCAACCAGAAATCACAACACCGTCAGGAAAATATGATCGCTAGGCGTCGATGACGATATCGGTTTTCGGCCGGGCGCTGCAGATCAGCACCTCGTCGTCGCCCATGGGTTCGACGACGTCATCATGGAGGTACTGGAACTCGCCTTCCAGGCAGGTTGACAGGCAGGTATGGCACATGCCCGAGCGGCAGATGAAGTCCGGCTCGACCCCGTTCGCCTCGGCAAGCTCGAGGATCGATCCGGCGGCGGGCGTCCACTCGGCGGTGACGCCGGACTGGCGGAACTCGACCTGGAAGCGGGTGTCCGGGTCGAGCCCCATCTCGGCGGCCTTGTCCGCCGCCGACGGTTCCGGCCGGTCGCGCAGTTCGCAGGCCGTGCCGAAGAACTCGTAGACGATCTGAAACTCGTCGACACCCCAATCGACGAGGCCGTTGTAGAGAGACTTCATGAACGGCGTCGAGCCGCAGAGGAAGAACTGCGGGCCGGTGTTCGGCAGCAACTCCTTGAGAAGGTCGATGGTGACGTGGCCGGCGCTGTCGTATCCCTCGCCCTGCACGTCGCCGGCGCCTGGCTGCGAATAGCAGATATGGGCGCGGATGTTGTCGTGGGCGGCGGCGATGGCGCGGACGTGCGCGCCGAAGGCATGCTCGGCGCCGCTCCTGGCGCCGTGCACGAACCAGATGTCGCGTTCGGCGGCGGCGTCGACGACGGCGTTCAACATGGCGATCATCGGCGTGCAGCCGACGCCCCCGGAAAGCAGCACGACAGGTCCCTTGCCTTGCGGGCGTAATACGAAATCGCCGGAGGGCGCGCGGACCTGAAGGGTCGAGCCGACTTCCACGTGATCGTGGAAGAAGTTCGACGACACGCCCGGCGGCGCGTCGGGCGCGTCGGCGGGCGCAGGCTCACGTTTGATGGAAAGCCGGTAACAGCCGTCGCGGGCCTGGGAATCGGAAATCGTGTAGGTGCGGATCACCGGAGTCATGCGCTCGGGCACGTCGAGGGAGAAGCCGAGATACTGGCCCGGGTGGTAGTCCGGCAACGCGCCGCCGTCCTCCGGCGCCAGATAGAACGAGGTGATGGTTTCGCTTTCCGGTTCCTTCCGTTTGACGACGAAGCTCCGGTAGCCTTGCCAGGCGCCATCCTCGGTCATATCGGTTCCCTTTCCAGCCCGCGGGTCGTTCATATGTGGCGTGGATCGGCGGCGCTGGCAAGATTTGCCTGCGGTTGCCGCCATGCGGGGGGTTTATGGCCGCCGCCGCCGTTGCTACCTTGGCGAATCGGATTTGGCGTCGATCGCCGAGCGAATGAGGCAGCCTTGAGCAGACAACGGCCCACCAACAAGGCCTGGGAGGAATTCGTCGCCTGGTGCCAGGCGCGCGGCCTCAAGGCGGTGCCGGCCAACCCCTGGACGCTGGCGGCCTTCGTCCGCTGGTGCGAGCCCCGGCGCCGACCGGCCGCGATCCGCACCCTGATCAAGGGGATTTCGAAGATCCACGCGGAGAAGACCCGCAAACGCCTGGACCGTCATCCGCTGGTCGAGAGCACGCTCGGGATGATCGAGAAGCGGGCGAAGAGCCGCGATCACTCGGCCGATCTGTTCGACGACGCGGCGGTCCTCGACAGCGAGAAGCCGGCGAAACGGCAACGACAGCGCGCGACGGCGACAGCCAAGGCGACCAGAACGGCTAGGAAAAAGCGGGCCGGCGGGCGGACGCTCAGCGCCCAGCCGCGCCTTGTGTCTCGGCGCAAACTCTCAAGTTAAGCGGCGTCGGCGGCGGCCGTGAAAGCCTGCCAACTGGCGGCCAGGGCATGACCGGCGGAAACCGGTGCGGCGGCGCGCGCCTGGGCGCAGGCGGCCTCCAAATCGCCGGCCGCGGCGCCAAGCTCGGCGTAGCCGAACAGTGCCCCCGATCCGGACAGGTTGTGGGCCAACTCCTCGAGTTCGTCGATGGCTCGGCCGACCGCGTCGGCGTCCTCGCCGCCGGCGATGCTGGCTACCAGGGCCTCCATGCGGGCCCGCCGCTCGACCAGTTTCTCCGCGAACTCACGGCGCAAGCCGTCGATTTCCTTGCTGAGATTGATCGGGGCGTCACTCATGGAGCTATGATCTCAATCCTTCAGGACGACACTGCGGCGCGCCACGAACCGGCGTGTGCGGCCGTCACCGCTCAGGCGTTCGACGACCACCTCGCCCGTGTACTCGCCGGCCGGCCAAAACAATCCCGGCTTCTTGCGGCCGGCGAAAATCATGCGCCGGGCCTGGCGCTTCGGCAAGACATTGCTGTGTTCGGCGACGACGCCGCCGTCGGGTCCGAGGATGCGAAGCCGCGCCGTGTCGCCGGGCCGGACCCAAAAGATCTCGGCCCAAAGGATCAGCGCCGGCGCGCGCCGCGACAGGGCCGGCGCATGGTAGAGCCCCTTGCGCACGGCGGCGGGCTTCGGCCGCGTCGGCGCGAAACCGGCGTTGTAGACGGCGGTCAACGGCGGCGCCAGTTGACGCAGGGCCTCGGCCGTCCAGAGCGGCGCCGGGCCGGCCTCGCATGCCGTGGCGTCGCCGTCAGGCCCGACGAAGGGGTCGACGACCTTGGCGCCGCGGCGCACCGAAAGGTGCAGGTGGGGAAATTCAGCCATGCCCGAATGGCCGACGTAGCCGAGCCGTTGGCCGCGCGTCACCTCATCGCCCTTGGCGACGGCGACGGAACCCCGCCGCAGGTGGCAATACTGGGTCTGCCAACCGCCCGGATGGTCGATGACGATGCCGTTGCCGCAATAAATGTTGCGGCGGCGCCGCAACGCCGCGTCCGGCATGCGGTCGGCCATGCCGTCGCGGACGGCGCGGACCGTCCCCGGCGCCGCGGCGATCACGTCGACGCCGTCGGCCATGGCGGCGCGGTCGCGAATCGCGATGTCGGTTCCCTTATGGCCGTCGTAGGCATGACGGCCGCAGCGGTAATCGCGGACCCCCTTGCCGGGGTCGAGATCGACAAGATTGACCAGCCAGCACGAGTCCCCGGGCACGCACCGGACCGGCAGGTCGAGTTTCGGCGGCGCCGCCTCCTCGGCGCCGGCGGTGGCGGCGAGAAACGCCACCGCCGCAAGGACAAGCGCAGCTCCTTGGAGCTGTTCCAGCAAGACAACCCGGACCGGTATTCGCGACGGCATCCCGGTTGACATAGCAAGTCTCGGCCACCGCGTCGCCGCAAAATCCCGAAAATTCGTTTGGCAATGCAAAAAAGTTTCAATTGGCCCTATTGCGAAGCCATTGAAAAACGGTTATATGGTGCAACGCAATAAGGATATTGCGCCGCAATGCCCTAATATGAACAAAGATTTCAATTAAGGACCGAAAAGGACACTCGGATGGACCAGATGGCGAACGCGATGGATATGCTCCACGGCTACTATTTCGAGGATCTGGAAGAAGGCATGGTCGACGTCTTCGCGAAGACGGTGACCGACGCCGACATCATCACCTTCGCCGGCATCTCCGGCGACACCAACCCGGTGCATCTGAACCATGAGTTCGCTTCGGAGACCATGTTCGAGGGCCGCATTGCCCACGGCATGCTGACCGCCAGCTTCATCTCCACGGTCATCGGTACCAAGATGCCGGGTCCGGGCTGCATCTACGTCAGCCAGAACCTGCGCTTCAAGGCCCCGGTCCGGTCCGGCGACACGGTGTCCGCCCGGTGCACCATCACCAAATTGATCCCGGAAAAACGCTTCATCGAGATGAAGACCGAGTGCCTGGTCGGCAACAAGGTCGTCGTCGACGGCGAGGCCACGATCATGGTGCCGACGCGCGTCAGCTAAGCTTCCCCGAACGTCCCCGTTCGGCAGGGCGTCCTCCCAGGGGCGCCCTTTTTCGTGCCCCCGTTCCAAGGCTTGGCGGACCGCCGGGCTTTGGCCTTGACCCTCCCCGGACCGGGAGGCACCTTGTGCCGCCATGCGCATATACCGCCACTACCAGACGCTGCCTGACGAGGCCCGCGGCGCCGCCATCGCCATCGGCAACTTCGACGGCGTGCACCTGGGCCACCAGGCGGTCATCGGCGAGGCCGGCCGGATCGCCCGGGACACCGGCGCGCCGTGGGCGGTGCTGACCTTCGAGCCGCACCCGAGGCGCGTCTTCCAGCCGGACCAGCCGCCGTTCCGCCTGACGCCGTTCCGCGCCAAGGCCCGCGCGCTCGAGGCCATGGGCGTCGACGCGATGATCGTGCAACGCTTCAACCGGACTTTCTCGCAGCGTCCGGCCGAGGATTTCGTCCGCGACGTCCTGGTCGACGGGTTCGGCGCGCGCCACGTCGTCGCCGGTTACGATTTCGTCTTCGGCCACAACCGCGGCGGCAATTGCGAGATGTTGCTGGCCATGGGCCAGGAACTGGGCTTCGGCTTCACCGCGGTCAGCGCCGGCGAGGCCGAGGGCGGCGCGGTTTACTCGTCCACCGGAATCCGGGACTGCCTGCGCGCGGGCGACATGCGCGGCGCCGCCGCGATCCTGGGCCGGCCCTTCGCCATCGAGGGCCGGGTCGCCAGCGGCGACAAGCGCGGCCGGCAGATCGGTTTCCCGACGCTGAACCTGCATCTCGGCTCGGTGGTCCGCCCGGCGCTCGGCGTCTACGCGGTCCGCGCCGGCCTGCACGACGGCGGCGGCACGCGCTGGATCGACGGTGTCGCCAACGTCGGCAAGCGGCCGACCTTCGGCGGCGAGGACGTGATCCTCGAGGCGCACCTGCTGGATTTCGACGGCGACCTCTACGGGCAGCTTGTCGTCGTCTCGCTGATCGAGCATATCCGCGCCGAAAAGAGGTTTGACGGAGTGGATGCATTGAGGGCACAAATCGCCGCCGACACCGAGCGGGCGCGCGAGATTCTGGGCAACGAGCCGGCGCCCGATGTTTGAGAAAGCCGAGACATGAGCCAGGACTACAAATCGACCGTCTATCTGCCGAAGACCGACTTCCCGATGAAGGCCGGTCTGCCGCGCCGCGAGCCCGAGACGCTGAAGCGTTGGGACGAGATCGACCTCTACCGGCGCCAGCGCGACGCCGCCAAGGGCCGCGAGAAGTTCATCCTCCACGACGGGCCACCCTACGCCAACGGACATCTGCACATCGGCCACGCGCTGAACAAGATCCTCAAGGACGTCGTCGTGCGTTGCCATCAGATGCTCGGCAAGGACAGCAACTACGTCCCCGGCTGGGACTGCCACGGCCTGCCCATCGAATGGAAGATCGAGGAAAAGTACCGCAAGAAGAAGAAGGACAAGGACGCGGTGCCGGTGGTCGAGTTCCGGCGCGAATGCCGCGAGTTCGCCGACCAGTGGATCGACGTGCAGCGCGAGGAATTCAAGCGCATGGGCGTGATCGGCGACTGGGACCGCCCCTACACGACCATGAGCTTCGACGCGGAGGCCCGGATCGCCGGCGAGCTCGGCAAGTTCCTGATGGACGGGTCGCTCTACCGCGGCTCGAAGCCTGTGATGTGGTCTCCGGTGGAGAAGACGGCGCTGGCCGAGGCCGAGGTCGAGTACCACGATCACACCTCGACCACCATCTACGTCCGTTTCCCCGTCGAGACCGCCAGCGTTTCGGCGGTGGACGGCGCCGCCATCGTCATCTGGACGACGACGCCCTGGACCATGCCCGGCAACCGGGCCGTCGCCTACGGCGCCGACATCGATTACGCCGTATTCGAGGTCACCGCCACCGACGACGACAGCCGCGCCCGAATCGGCGAGAAACTGGTGGTCGCCGCCGAACGCCTGGAAGCCATGGCCGTCGAGTGCGGGATCACCGGCCACCGCGTCGACGCCACGATCAAGGGCGCCGAGTTGGCCGGCACCGTCTGCCGCCATCCGCTGCGCGGCCAGGGCTACGATTACGACGTGCCGGCGCTGGCCGCCGACTTCGCCACCACCGAGGAAGGCACCGGCGTCGTCCACATCGCGCCGGGCCACGGCGCCGACGACTGGGTGCTCGGCACCGCCAATGGTCTCGAAGTACCGCAGACGGTCGGCGAGGACGGTCGGTTCTTCGATCACGTCGCGCTGTTCGCCGGCATGCACGTCTACAAGTGCAACGACGACGTCGCCGAGACCATCCACGAGGCCGGCGGCCTGCTCGGCAAGGGGACCCTGGTTCACCGCTATCCACACAGTTGGCGCTCCAAGCAGCCGTTGATCTTCCGCAACACCCCGCAGTGGTTCATTTCCATGGAAACCACCGGGCTCCGCGACAAGGCCTTGAAGGCCATCGACGAGACCCGCTTCGTGCCGGCCTCGGGCCAGCGCCGCCTCAAGGGCATGATCGAGGACCGCCCGGACTGGGTGATCTCGCGGCAGCGCGCCTGGGGCGTGCCGATCACGGTGTTCGTCGACAAGAAGACCGACGAACCGCTGCGCGACGAGGCGGTCATGGAACGCGTCGTCGAGGCGTTCCGGGCCGAGGGCGCGGACGCCTGGTTCGATTCCGACCCGGCCCGCTTCCTGGGCCCCGAGCGCGATCCCGACGACTACGAACAGGTCACCGACATCCTCGACGTCTGGTTCGATTCGGGCTCGACCCACACCTTCGTCCTCGAGGACCGGCCGGAGTTGCAGTGGCCGGCGTCGCTCTATCTGGAAGGCACCGACCAGCACCGCGGCTGGTTTCACTCAAGCCTGCTGGAATCGTGCGGCACCCGCGGCCGCGCGCCTTACGAGGCGGTGCTCACCCATGGCTTCGTCATGGCCGAGGACGGCCAGAAGATGTCGAAGTCGCTGGGCAACATCGTCTCGCCACAGGACATCTACAACCAGCAGGGCGCCGACATCCTCAGGCTCTGGGTGATTGGCTCCGACTACGCCGAGGATCTGCGCATCGGGCCCGAGATCGTCAAGCAGCACACCGACGTCTACCGCCGGCTCCGCAACACGCTGCGCTTCCTGCTCGGCAACCTGCACGGGTTCAGCGACGCCGAGAAGGTCGCTCACGCCGACATGCCGGAACTCGAGCGATGGGTGCTGGACCGCCTGTGGCGCCTCGACAAGGGCCTGCGCGAGACCTGCGACAGCTATCAGTTCCACACCTTCTTCGCCGAATTGCACAACTTCTGCACCGTCGATCTGTCGGCCTTCTATCTGGATATCCGCAAGGACAGCCTTTATTGCGACCGCCTCGACAGCCCCCGCCGGCGCGCCGCGCGGACGGTGCTCGACGAGCTGTTCAACTGCCTGACCGCGTGGCTGGCGCCGTTCATCTGCTTCACCGCCGAGGAAGCCTGGCTGGCACGGAACGGCGACGGTGACGGGTCGGACAGCGTTCATCTCAAGACCTTTCCCGAAATCCCCGAAAGCTGGCACGACGAGGCGCTTTACCAGAAATGGCGGCGCATCCGGGCGGTCCGCCGGGTTGTCACCGGGGCGCTGGAGAAGGAGCGCGCCGAAAAGCGCATCGGCTCGAGCCTGCAAGCCGTGCCCCAGGTGTTCACCACGCCCGAGACCGCCCAACTGTTCGACGGCATCGACGGCGCCGAGCTGTTCATCACGTCGGGCGCCGAGTTCCCGGCGGACCCGGCGCCCGCCGACGCCTTCACCCTCGACGAGGTCGCCGACGTCGCCGTCGTCCCGGGTCTGGCCGGCGGCGAGAAATGCGAACGCTGCTACCAGGTCCTCGACGACGTCGGCGCCGACGCCGACCATCCCAGCGCCTGCGCGCGTTGCGCCGACGCGGTCCGTCACTTCGAACCGCTGCCGGATTGATCGGCATGGCGCGGCGATGGCCGGAGGGTAACTCGTGACGGGCCGCCGCAACCTGCGCGTCGGCTTCGCCCTGGCGCTGGCGGTCGCCGTCCTCGACCAGCTTTCCAAGTGGTGGATCGTCGAGATGGTGATGCAGCCGCCGCGCGTGCTGCCGGTGACGCCGTTCTTCAACCTCGTGCTGGGCTACAACCGCGGCGTCAGCTTCGGTTTCCTGAACTTCAATTCGCCGCTCGGGCGTTGGTTCCTGGTACTCCTCGCCCTGGCCATCGTCGCGGTGCTCGTCCGATGGATGTGGAAGGCGGACAAGACCTGGGTCGCCGCCGTCTTCGGCATGATCATCGGCGGCGCCATCGGCAACATCGTCGACCGCATCCTGGTTGGCGCGGTGGTCGATTTCCTGGATTTCCACGCCGCCGGCTACCATTGGCCGGCCTTCAACATCGCCGACGTGGCGATCGTGTGCGGCGCCGCCGGCTTGATCTGGGATTCCGCGTTCAACCGGCCACCGGAGGGCTAGGCGGTTGAAAAGCGACCCATCTCGGCGTAGATTCCGCCCGTGAAACGGAATTTCGCCAAACGGTTGGGTACCTGCCTCGCCGTGGCCGCCCTGGCGGTGGCCGTGGCCGGATGCGAGTCGGCGCGCAAGGCGATTGGCGGCGCCAAGACCCCGCCCGACGAATTCGTCGTCTACAAGCGCCCGCCCCTGAGCCTGCCGCCGAATTACGGCCTGCGCGCACCGAAACCCGGATCGGAACGCCCGCAGCTGACCACGCCGACCGAGGACGCCCGCCGGGCCCTGCTCGGCCAACGGAACGCGCCGTCCGGCCAATCGGGCCAGAAGACGACGCCCGGGCTGCAGGCGCTGCTCCGCGACACCGGCGCCGACAGGGCCGAACCGAACATCCGCCGCACCATCAACGAAGAGACCTCGGTGCTCGCCCAGGAGGACCAGATCTTCGTCAACAAGCTGATCTTCTGGGTCGACGACACGCAGGCGCCGGCGACCACCGTCGACGCCAAGAAGGAACAGCAGCGGATCATGGAGAACAAGGCGCTCGGCAAGCCGATCACCGAAGGCGAGACGCCGCAGATCAAGCGCAAGCAGAAGCGCAAGGGCCTGCTGAACTTCTAGGTCGCCCGGGCGCCGCCGCCAGGCCCCGGTTTTCCCATCTTCACGCCGAATTCAGATGAAATCCGCCACCATCGTGCCATATTGTCATGGCATGCAATCGAACCTGTCCGACGGCCGCCCGGCCCACCGAACCCAATAGAGGTCCCATGTCGATATTCCGATCGCTGTTCGCCGTCCTCCTGCTCGTCGCGGCCGCCGCTCCCGGCGAGGCCGCCGTGTTCAGCCCGAAGACCTTCACCCTGAAGAACGGCATGCAGGTCGTCGTCGTCGAGAACCACCGCACGCCGGTGGTCACCCACATGGTCTGGTACCGGGTCGGGTCGGCGGACGAGGGACCGGGCGAATCGGGGATCGCGCACTTCCTCGAGCACCTCATGTTCAAAGGCACGAAGACCCGCAGGCCGGGCGAGTTCTCGGCCATCGTGGCGCGCAACGGCGGCCAGGAGAACGCCTTCACCTCGACCGACTACACGGGCTACTACCAGACCATCGCCGCCGACCGTCTGGAACTGGTCATGGAGATGGAGGCCGACCGGATGACCAATCTGGTGATCACCGACAAGGAGGTCGAGCCGGAGCGGCTGGTGGTGCTGGAAGAGCGGCGCTCGCGCGTCGACAACAATCCGGGCGCCATTCTCGGCGAGCACCTGAACGCGACGCTGTTCTTGAACCACCCCTACCGCAACCCGGTGATCGGATGGGAACACGACATCCGGGCCCTCGACATCAAGCGCATTCTCGCCTTCTACAAGCGCTGGTACGCGCCCAACAACGCCATCCTGGTGGTCGCCGGCGACATCACCATGGAGAAGCTGAAGCCGCTGGCGGAAAAATAC
>JAPPPF010000099.1 GCA_028817665.1 Magnetovibrio sp.
CACCCCCACCTCGGCCCTCCCCCATCAAGGGGGAGGAGGAAGAGCGGAGGCGTGGCCACTGCCAATATTCGTCATCACCGGGCTTGACCCGGTGATCCACGACTTTGCCTGAAACACGCAGCGCCGCGCGAAGTCGTGGATACCCGGATCAGGTCCGGGCATGCCGGTGTATCGGGTGAATGTGTCCCGTTTGTTTAAACCACCGCTCGCAACGAAGAGGCCCATCGCTCCCGGCGGCGCTCCGAGGCGCCGGAGCCGGCGGAACGGAGCCCTATTCACAGTGTCAAATAGCGCGCAACGGCCGATCGTCGGGCCGCGCGATGAGATAAGAACATAACACGAACAATCGAATTTGTCAAGGCGCCGCCCATCGACGCCGGCCCGGCCGACGATGCCGGTCCCCCTTGCGGCCGCGGCCCGGCGCGCCTACCTAAACCGGCCCTAGGCGCCCGGTGACGACCCGTGTTGCACCGAACCCGGGCTTCCACCAATCTGACGTCGATACCATGCGCGAGCGCATGGCCGACAATTCGCCGGCGGACCTCGCCGGCCGGAGGAACCGACATCATGCCCAAGACCATCCTCATCACCGGCGCCACCGACGGCATCGGCCTGGAAACCGCCCGCCTTCTCGCCGCCGACGGCCACCATGTGCTTCTGCACGGGCGCAACCCGGAGAAACTGGCGGCGGTGGAGAAGGACCTCGCCGGCGCCGGCGGCTCGGTCGAGAGCTACGTCGCCGACCTCTCGCGCATGGACGAGGTCGGGGCCCTGGCCGGCGCCGTCGCCGGCCAGCACGCGCGCCTCGACGTCCTCATCAACAACGCCGGCGTCTTCACGACCGCCGAACCCCGGACGGCCGAGGGCCTGGACGCGCGCTTCGCCGTCAACACCCTCGCCCCCTACCTGCTGACCCGGCGGCTGCTTCCGCTGATCGGCCCCGGGGGCCGCGTCGTCAACCTGTCGTCGGCGGCGCAATCGCCGGTCGACACGGCGGCGATCGCCGACGCGCCCCGGCTCGCCGACATGGACGCCTACGCCCAGAGCAAGCTGGCGATCACCATGTGGTCGCGCCGGATGGCCGGGGAATTGGCCGGCGGCCCGCTGGTCGTCGCCGTCAACCCGGGCTCGCTGCTCGGCACCAAGATGGTCAAGGACGGCTTCGGCGTCGCTGGCGGCGACGTCGGCATCGGCGCCGACATCCTGGTCCGCGCGGCCTTGTCCGATGAGTTCGCCGACGCGTCGGGCAAATACTTCGACAACGACGCGGGCCGCTTCGGGCCGCCGCATGGCGACGCCCTAGACGATGCCAAGTGCGCGGCGGTCGTCGCCGCCATCGAGGCGGCGCTGGCGGGACGGCTGGAAACGGCGTGAGCCGCCGGCGCGCGCGCCTTTAACGGTTCTCGGCGGCCTTGCCGGGGTCGGTCTCGATGGCGGCCTGGGCCGCGGCGAGGCGCGCGATCGGCACCCGGTAGGGCGAGCAAGACACGTAGGTGAGCCCGATCTCGTGGCAGAACCGGACCGAGGCCGGGTCGCCGCCGTGCTCGCCGCAGATGCCGAGCTTGATGTCGGGCCGCGTCTGACGCCCGCGCTCGCAGCCCGTCTTCACCAACTCGCCGACGCCGTCGGTGTCGATGGTCATGAACGGGTCCGCGGCCAGCACGCCCTTGGTCTGGTAGACGTCGAGGAAGGGCGCCGCGTCGTCGCGCGAGAAGCCGAAGGCGGTCTGGGTCAGGTCGTTGGTGCCGAAGGAGAAGAACTCGGCCGTCTCGGCGATGGCGCCGGCCCTCAGGCACGCCCGCGGCAGTTCGATCATGGTGCCGACGAGGTAGTCGAGCTCGACGCCCTCGGCCGCCTCGACCTCGGCGGCGACGGCGTCGACCACCGCCTTCAGCATGTCGAGCTCGGGCTTGTCGACGATCAGCGGGATCATCACCTCCGGCGCCACGGACTTGCCTTCCTTGGCCATGGCGGCGGCCGCCTCGAAGATGGCCCTTGCCTGCATCTCGTAGATCTCCGGGTAGGTGATGCCGAGCCGGCAGCCGCGGTGGCCGAGCATCGGGTTGGCCTCGTCGAGCTCGAGCTTGCGCGCCTTCACCTGGGCGACGTCGGCGCCGGCGGCCCGGGCCACCTCCTCCATCTCGTCGAGGGTATGGGGCAGGAACTCATTCAGGGGCGGGTCGAGGAGCCGGATGGTCACCGGCAGGCCCTCCATGATCCGGAACAGATCGAGGAAGTCCTGGCGCTGGTAGGGCAGCAACTGGTCGAGGGCCCGGCGCCGCGTCTCCTCGTCGGTGGCCAGGATCATCTGGCGCATGTGGACGATGCGGGCCGGGTCGAAGAACATGTGCTCGGTGCGCGACAGCCCGATGCCCTCGGCGCCGAACTTGCGCGCCGTCTCCGCGTCCAGGGGCGTCTCCGCGTTGGCCCGGATGCCGAGCGTGCGGACCTCGTCGACCCATTCCATCAGGCGGCCGAAATCACCGGTCAGTTCGGGCTGGATGGTGTCGACCTCGCCGCGCATGACCTCGCCGGTGGAGCCGTCGATGGTCAGCACCTCGCCTTCGCCGAGGGTCTCGCCCAGGGCCATGACCTGCCTGTTCTCGTAGTCGACGCGCAAGTCGCCGGCGCCCGAGACGCAGGGGATGCCCATGCCGCGGGCGACCACGGCGGCGTGGGACGTCATGCCGCCGCGCGTCGTCAGGATGCCCTGGGAGACGTGCATGCCGTTGATGTCCTCGGGCGAGGTCTCGGTACGCACCAGGATGACCTTCTCGCCGCGCCCGACCCAGGTCTCGGCGTCCTCGGCGGAGAACACGATCTTGCCCGACGCCGCGCCGGGGCTCGACGGCAGGCCGTGGCCGACGATGTCGCGGGCCGCGTCCGGGTCCAGGGTCGGGTGCAGGAGCTGGTCGAGCTGCGCCGCGTCGACCCGGAGAATGGCCTCCTCCTTGCTGACCAGGCCCTCGTCGACCATGTCGCAGGCGATCTTCAGCGCCGCCTTGGCGGTGCGCTTGCCGCCGCGGGTCTGCAGCATCCAGAGCTTCGAGCGCTGGACCGTGAACTCCATATCCTGCATGTCCTTGTAGTGGCGCTCGAGGGTTTCGCGGACCTCGGCCAGGTGCCCGTAGAGCTCGGGCATGACCTCTTCCATGGACGGCAGGTCGGCGCCGGTGGCCTCCTTCTCCGCCTCGGTCAGCGGCTGCGGCGTGCGGATGCCGGCGACCACGTCCTCGCCCTGGGCGTTGATCAGGAACTCGCCGTAGAACTGGTTGTCGCCGGTCGACGGGTTGCGGGTGAAGCAGACCCCGGTGGCGCAGTCGTCGCCCATGTTGCCGAACACCATGGCCTGGACGTTGACCGCCGTGCCCCAATCGGCGGGGATGGCGTGCAGGCGCCGGTAGGTAATCGCCCGGTTGTTCATCCACGAGCCGAACACCGCGCCGATGGCGCCCCAGAGCTGATGGGTGGGGTCCTGCGGGAACGGCCGGCCGAGCTCGCTCTCGACCATCGCCAGGTACTTCTCGGTGACGCCGCGCCAGTCATCGGCGGTGAGCTCGGTGTCGAGGGTGTAGCCGTGATCGTCCTTGGTGTCCTCCAGGATGTCCTCGAACAGGTGGTGCTCGACGCCGAGCACGACGTCGCCGTACATCTGGATGAAGCGCCGGTAGCTGTCGTAGGCGAAGCGCGCGTCGTCGGCGCGCTTGGCCAGGCCCTCGACGGTCTCGGCGTTGAGGCCGAGGTTGAGGACCGTGTCCATCATGCCGGGCATGGAGGCGCGCGCGCCGGAGCGCACGGAGACCAGGAGCGGGTTCTCCGGGTCGCCGAAGCGCGCGCCGATGATGCCCTCGATGTGCTCCATGGCGGCGTCGACGCCGGCGGCGAGGTCTTCGGGATAGGTGTTGCCGTTGTCGGTGAAGTGCGTGCAGACCTCGGTGGTGATGGTGAACCCGGGCGGCACCGGCAGCCCGAGGCCGGCCATTTCCGCCAGGTTGGCGCCCTTGCCGCCGAGAAGCTCGCGCATTTCCGCCGCGCCTTCCGCCTGACCGTCTCCGAACGTGTAAATCCACTTCGTCATGTGTCCGTCTTTCACCAAATCATCCTTCAATTCTGGAGAAATCCGCGACGCCGTCCAAGGCCGTGCGGATGCCGTTCAAGAGTTTCAACCTGTTCTCGCGGAGCTTCGCGTCGTCCGCGTTGACGGTGACCGCGTCGAAGAACGCGTCGACGGGCCCGCGCAGCGCCGCCACGGCGCGCATGGCGGCGGCGAAGTCCTCGGCCTTCAGCGCCTCGGCGACGGCCGGCCCGGCGGCGGCGAGGCCGGCGGCCAGGGTCTTTTCCTCGTCCTGGCCGAAGAGCTGGGTGTCGGCGTCGCCCGAATAGGCGCGGCCGTCCTTCTTCTCCTCGATCTTCAGGATGTTGGCGGCCCGGCTGTAGGCGGTGAGCAGGTTCTCGCCGTCGTCGGTGGCGAGAAACTCGTCGAGGGCGGTGACCCGGGCCAGGAGCCGCGCCAGGTCGTCCTCGCCGCCCAAGGCGAACACCGCGTCGACGCGGTCGTGCTTCACGCCCCGGTCGCGCAGGTGCACCTTCAGGCGGTCGGCGAAGAAGGCGAGCAGGTCATCCGACGGGTCGGCGCTCGCCTCGTGCAGGTTCTTGGCCGTCTGGAACAGCGGCATCAGGTTGATCCGCACGCCGTTTTCCAGGATCAGCCGGATGACGCCGAGCGCGGCGCGGCGGAGCGCGAACGGGTCCTTCGAGCCGGTCGGCTTCTCGTCGATGGCGAAGAAGCCGACGAGGCTGTCGATCTTGTCGGCCATGGCGACTGAGACGCTGACCGGCTTCGACGGGCACGTGTCGTTGGGGCCCTGCGGCGCGTAATGCTCGGCGATGGCGGCGGCGACCTCTTCCGATTCGCCGTCGTGCAGCGCGTAATAGCGGCCCATGACGCCCTGCAGGTCGGGGAACTCGCCGACCATGCCGGTCGAGAGGTCGGCCTTGGCGAGGCGCGAGGCGGAGCGCGCCCGGTCCTTGTCGGCGCCGTCGACGTGGCTGGCGATGTCGGCGGCCAGCGCCTGCATGCGGTCGACCTTCTCGTCCATGGTGCCGAGCTTGGCGTGGAAGATCCGGTCCTTGAGCGCCGGGGCCTTGGCGGCCAGGGACGATTTCCTGTCCTGGTCCCAGAAGAACTTGGCGTCCGACAGGCGCGCGCGCAGCACGCGTTCGTTGCCGGCGACGACCTGCTTGCCCTTGTCGGCGGTCTCCGTGTTGGCGACGACGACGAAGCGGTTGGCGAGCTTGCCGTCGGCGTCCAGGCACGAGAAGTATTTCTGGTGCGAGCGCATGGAGGTGATCAGCACCTCCGGCGGCACGTCCATGAAGGCGTCGTCGATGGAACCCATGTAGACGACCGGCCACTCGACCAGCCCGGCGACCTCGTCGAGGAGGCCGGGGTCGTCCTTCAGGCTCAACCCTTCCGCCTCGGCCAACTTCGTCGCCTCGCCGAGGATCTTGGCGCGGCGCACGGCCGGGTCGAGGATCACCTTGGCGGCCTTCAGCTTCGCCTGGTAGTCGGCGAAGTCGGCGACCGTGATGGTCTCCGGCGCCAGGAAGCGGTGCCCGACGGTCGCGCTGGCGGCGGTCACCGGCCCCCAGGGGAACGGCACCTCGCCGCCGGCGAAGCGGCAAATCAGGGAATGGATGGGCCGCACCCAACGTTTCTCATGCGTCGCCCAGCGCATGGATTTCGGCCACGGCAGGTCGGTGAGCGCCTTCGCCAGCAGGTCCGGCAGCACCGCCGCCGTCGCCTCGCCCTTCTTCTCGATCTTGGCGAAAAGGAACAGGCCCTTGTCGGTCTGGCGGGTTTCCACTTCCTCGATGCTCATGCCGACGGAGCCCAGGAAACCCTGGATCGCCTTGTCCGGCGCCTCGACGTTGGGACCCTTGCGCTCCTCGGAGATGTCGGGCTGTTTCTCCGGGATCCCTTCGATGGCCAGCGTCAGCCGCCTCGGCGTCGCGAACACTCGGGCGTCGGTGAATTCCAGGTCGGCCTTCTTCAGCCCGTCGGTGACCAGCCGCTTGAGATCGTCCGCGGCGCGCGTCTGCATGCGGGCCGGGATTTCTTCCGAGAGGATTTCGAGGAGGAGTTCAGGCATGATCATGCCCTCTCTCTTCGGT
>JAPPPF010000294.1 GCA_028817665.1 Magnetovibrio sp.
TATATGGATTTCAACCCGGCGGACAACGAAAAGTGACCGGATTCAATAACCGTCCGCGTCGCTCCCCGTGTCTGTCTATGCTAGCGTTGGCACGCAAGAAGAAACCTCCGATTACCGCAACCTCGATCCCGATCCATGGAGGCCTTCACGTGACTTTCATATCCTTCCGCCGCCTGACCTGGGCGTTCATCGTGCCGCTCACCGTGGCTGCCCTCTCGGGCCTTCCCGCCCAGGCCGCCGACGGCCTGATCGTCAAGACCAGCGACTTCGGCGTCGCCAAGACGCTCGACCGGCTGGGCATCGCCATGGAACGCAAGGGCATCAAGGTGTTCAAGCGGGTCAACCACGCCAAGGGTGCGGCCAGCGTCGGCATGGACATGGCGGCGGCCGAGGTGCTGATCTTCGGGTCGCCCAAAATCGGCACGCCGTTGATGAAATCCAATCCCATGATCGGCCTCGACCTGCCCTTGAAGGCGCTCGCCTGGAAGGCCGCCGACGGCAGCGTTAAGCTGGCCTACACGGACCCCGCATGGCTCGCCAACCGCTACGGGATCACCGACCGCGCCAAGGTCTTCAAGAAGATGACGGGCGCCCTCAACAAGTTCACCGACATGGCCACCAAGCGGGGCGGCCTGCCGAAATAGGGGCGACGCCCGGGCGCCGGCGGCCCGCCGGCGCCTTGAAATGGCCCCTTTGAATTCTCCGAAGCGGTTCTTTCCGAAGGGCCACTGCTGGATTAGGTGTAGGCTACGGCCCGCCGCCTTCCGGCGGGCGTCCAACAGGAGACCGCGATCATGGATGCCAGAACCCCGACCGAAATCAAGCGCAGCGTCTGCCCGCTCGATTGTCCCGATACCTGCAGCCTGTCGGTGACCACCGCCGGCGGCGAACTGCTTGAGGTCAAGGGCTCGACCGACAATCCGTATACGGCCGGGGTCATCTGCAACAAGGTGGCGCGCTCCTATCCGGAGTTCGTGCACGGCAGGAACCGCCTCACCCATCCGCTGCGCCTGACCGGCCCGAGGGGGTCGGGCGAGTTCGAGCGGATTTCCTGGGACGCCGCCCTCGACCTCATCCACGACGGCATCGCCAAGGCGATCGACGTGCATGGACCGCAGTCCGTGCTGCCGTTCAACTACTCGGGCCCGCACGGCGAGCTCGCGGTGGGCTCCATGGACCGCCGCTTCTTCCACAAGATGGGCGCCAGCCTGGTTAACCGGGGCCCGCTCTGCGGCATCGTCCGAGGCTCGGCCTACGACAGCCTGTTCGGCACCGCGCCGGGCATGGATCCGGAACAGGCCCGCCACGCCGACCTGATCGTCATCTGGGGCAACAACATCACGGTTTCCAACCTGCACCTGACGCGCGTCATCAAGAAGGCGAAGCAGGACGGCGCCAAGCTCATCGTCATCGATCCGAAACGGATCAAGATCGCCGAGCAGGCGGACCTGCACCTGCAGATCGAGCCCGGCACCGACGTCGTGCTCGGATTGGCACTGGCCGCCGAGTTCGAGCGCCGCGGCGGCTTCGACCGGGCCTTCATCGATCAATGGGTCGACGGCCTCGACGCCTACATGGCGGAAGCCCGGAAGTACACCCTCGACCAGGTCGCCAGCGTCTGCAAGCTGCCCCTCGGACAGGTCGAAACCATGATCGAGTGGTACATGGCGGCGAAGACCGTCGCCGTCTCGGTGGCCAACGGCATCGAGCGCGGCCGGTCGGGCGGTTCCGGCATCCGCGCCGCCATGGCGCTGCAGGCGCTGACCGGCAACCACGGGCGCCTCGGCGCCGGCGTCTTCGCCAAGCCCGGTTACGCGTTCCCGAAAACCACCGACAGGCTGCAGCGCCCCGACCTCATTCCGGACGGCACGCGGACCGTCAACATCGTCGACGTGCCCGAGCTGATCCTCGACGAGAACCTGGACCCGCCGATCCGCGCCGCCTTCATCTACAACCACAACCCGGTGGCCACGCATCCCAATCAGAACCGCATGATCGAGGCCCTCTCGCATCCCGATCTGTTCGTCGCCGGCGCCGACATCGCGATGACCGATTCCATGGCGTATTGCGACGTGGTGCTGCCGGCGACCAGCCATTTCGAGCACAACGATCTCTACGGCGCCTACGGCACCAGCTATCTGCAGCGCGCCGAGCCGGTGATCCCGGCGGTCGGCGAGGCGCAGCCGAACACCGAGATCTTCCGCCGCCTGGCGGCGCGCTTCGGTTACGACGAACCCATGTTCACCGACGACGACCACGCCCTCATGGATGCCGCCATGGACGGCGCCGACCCGCGCCTGAAGGGCTACCGGCCGAGCGCCATCCCCGTCGACGCGGCGTTCCTCATAGGCGCCGAGGACGGCGCGCCGCTGGTGCTCTGCGACAATCACGCGCCGGGCACGGGAACGGGCAAGATCGAACTCTTCAGCCGGAACCTGGAAGACCGCTTCGGTTATGGCGTGCCGCGCTTCGAACCTGTCGAGCGCGACCTCCCCTTCTCGATCATCTCGCCGTCGTCGTCGAAGCGCACCAACGCGACCTTCGGCGGCTGCTCGGAGTCGCAAGGCATGGAAATCGTCGAAATCAATCCGGCGGACGCCGAGGACCGCGGCATCGCCGAGGGCGACACTCTGAAGATCTGGAACGCCCGGGGCGAGGTGCACCTGAGCGCGCGCGTCACCGACGCGGTGCGCCCGGGCGTCCTCTATAGCCCCAAGGGCACCTGGCGGGCGACCAGTCCGACCGGGCAGACCGTCAACGCCCTGATCCCGTCCGACATGCGCGCCGACATCGAGGAAGGCGCCGTCTACAACGAGACCTTCGTCGACGTGGCGAAGCTCGCCTAACCGGACCGCGTTCCCGACGGAGACGACGATTGCTCCCTGACGACCCATTCCCCGGCCCCGTTTTGCGTTGGTTCGAAGCCCGCGCCAAACCGGGCCGGGGCGATGACCTGGCCAAGAAGTTCGCGACCACGTCGGTCGACGTCGTCCGCGATCAGGCGGGAAACATCGGTCATTTTCACGGGCGTGAAGTCGCCGGCCACGGCGACGTACTGGTGTTCGCGTCCGTCTGGACCAGCCTGGACGCGATCAAGGAACGCTTCGGCGACGCGTGGCAAAGCTCCTACCTGCCGGCCGGCTACGACGATTTGATCGCCGAATGCTCGGTCCGGCACTTCGATTTGGCGTCAGGCTGGCCTCAGCCCTGATCCGAGGCAACCGCGTCGCGCCGGCAGAGCCGGTGGAAGCGCCAGCCCAGCAAGACCAGCGCCACGGTGGCGGCGATCTGCACGCCCTGGAACAACCCGGCCGCGCCGTGGCCCATGGTGAACACCAAGACGTAGGTCACCGGCACCATCACGCCCATGAAGGCGATGGCCTGGATGCCGCAGGATGCCCAGACGTCCTGGCGGCCGCGAAGCGCGTTCGCCATCACCGCCTGGCCGCCGTCGGCGACCAGCGCCATGGCGGTCCAGAAGATCAGCGGCACGGCGGCGACGATGACGATGGCGTCGTCGCTGAAGACGCTAGCCAGCGGCGCCTTGAAGATCAACAGGATGGCCGCCAGGATCAGCGTCGCCAGGACGGTCAGCCCGAGGCCGGTCCACCCGGCGAGCGCCACGTCGCGGTGATCGCCGCGGCCGTGCGCGATGCCGACCCGGACCGCCGTCGCCGCGCCGAAGCCGATGGCCACCATGAACGAGACGACCAGCAGGTAGAAGGCGACGGTGAAGGCGGCCAGCGGGATCGGCCCGAGCCAGCCGGCGAACTGCTGGATCGCGGTGAAGGCGAAGGATTCGACCGCCAGGCTGACGCCCATGGCGTAGCCGAGCCCCCGGAGGCGGTGCCACGACGCCCAGCCGCCGGCGGGACGCAGGCGCACGCCGAACGCGGCCTGGTCGCGCATCAACAGCACGTAGCCGATCATGCCGAGGCAGAGCACCCAGCGCGCCGTCGTGGTCGCCCAGGCGGCGCCGACGGCGCCGAGCGCCGGGATCTCGCCGTAGCCCGAGACCAGGACGAAGTTGAGCCCCAGGTTGACGAGATTGGCGACGATCATGAACACCAGTCCCGGCATCGGCCGGCGGATTCCCTCGAGGAAGAAACTGGTGGCGAGGAACACCATGTGCGCGGGCAGCCCGAGCCCCAACACCAGCATCACCCGGCCGCCCTCGCGGGCTAGTTCCGAGGTTTGCCCGGTCAGCGTCAGCAGAAACTCGCCGAACAGGCAGATGGCGGCACCGCCGGCGCCGAGCCAGAACGCGTAGGCCGCGCCGCGCCGCCAGATGGCGCCGCACTCGGCGAGCCTGCCGGCGCCGAAGTTGTTGGCGGTCAGGACCAGCGTGCCCATGATCAGGCCGAGCGCGGTGACGATGACCGGCTGCACCAGGGACATGCCGATGGCCAGGTAGCCGAGCTCCAGGGCGCTGTAGTGGCCGACCATGATGGTGTCGACCAGGGTGATGACGACGATGCCGGACCGCGCCAGCACGATCGGCGGCGCCAGGCGCAGCATCTCCGAGACGTGCCGGCCCAGGCGCTGCCTCAGCCAGTCGGGGTCGTCGGGATCGTATCCGGGCGTGACCGGCGACGTCGTCATGATATAAACCGTTGCGTCCTTATCGTCCCATGCGGGTCGCGAGGTATGGTCCCGCGGGAGACAAATGTCCATGGAAAACGATCAAGTTAGCGGTGGCCAAGCGGGCGCCAACGTCCCGGGCATCCTGTGGATGCTGCTGGCCATGTTCCTGTTCGTCTCCATGGACGCCTGCGTGAAGACCCTGGTTCGTGACCACCCGACCGTGCAGATCGTCTGGGCGCGGTATTTCTTCCACGTGGTGCTGCTGGTGGTCCTGCTGGCGCCCCGGATGCGCCAAATCGTCAAGACCGACCGGCTTGGGCTGCAGTTGGTGCGCTCGCTCCTTTTGCTCGCCACCACGGCGCTGTTCTTCACGGGCCTCCGCTACGTGCCCTTGGTCGAGAGCAGCGCCATGATGCTGATCTCGCCGCTGTTGGTGACGGCGCTCGCCGCCGTGGTGCTGAAAGAAAACGTCGGCCCGCGGCGTTGGATCAGCGTCGCCGTCGGCCTGGCCGGCGCGATGATCATCATCCGGCCCGGCTCGGAGCTGATGCAATGGGCGATCCTGTTCCCGACCGCGGCGGCCTGCAGCTACGCCGTCTACCAGATCAGTACACGGTTCCTCTCAAGCGCCGACCCGGTGCTGACGACGCTCTTCTACACCGCCGTCACCGGCGCGCTCGTCTCCAGCCTCGCGGTGCCGTTTTACTGGGTCGAGCCGACGCCCCTGGCCTGGCTGTTGATGATCGGCGCCGGGCTTGGCGGCGGTCTCGGGCATTTCGCGCTGATCAAGGCGCTGACCGTGGCGCCGGCGTCGGTGGTCACGCCGTTCACCTATTCGAACATGATCTGGGCCGCCGGATACGGGTATTTCCTCTACGCCGAGCTGCCGGACCTCTGGACTGTCGTCGGCGCCGTGATAATCGCCGGCAGCGGGCTCTACGTGTTCTACCGGGAAAGCCAGCTGCGCGCCGAGGCCTAGGCTCAGGCCGCGTCGATGCGGGCCAGCAATTCGTCGAGCATGGGGTCGCGTTCGCCCAGCTTCGCCATCTCGGCGATGGTGTTGGCGAGGTAGTCGCGGCAGCGCCCGTACTTGCCGCAGGCTCCCGACATGACGATCGCCATCTGCTCCAGGGGCATCGGACCAGCATGCTGAATGTGGCCCGGGTTGATGACGAAGGTCAGGGCGACGCGTTCCGCGTGCGCGCCCTCGTCCATCTCGATGGGCACCCAGGTCGGTCGGTAGACGCCGCTCCCCATCTCGCGGTCCCAGAGGTAGTCGAGGTCGGCGTCCAGGGTCGTCATGTCGAGCCGGTAGGCGATGCCCCGGCAGCTGCCCGCGCCGGGCTCCAGGCAGAGCCCGAGCCCCGGCCGTTCCGGGGTGCCGCGGCCGACCGACGACCAGATGTGGAACTTGCGCTCGTAGCCCCTGAGCGTCGCCGGCGACTGTTCGACGGCCTCGATGCCCGGATTCCACATGAGCGAACCGAAGCCGAAGATCCAGAAGGCGTCGGCGTAGGGCGCGTTGTCCATGATCTCCGCCATCATGACGGCCCGTTCGGCCTCGGTGAGCTTCGGCG
>JAPPPF010000278.1 GCA_028817665.1 Magnetovibrio sp.
GCGGAGCCCGATGGCGCGGTTCGACGTGCCGACGCTGAGCGAGCCGACGACGCCGGTCTTGGCCAGGCCGCGGTGGATGTCGATGCCGAACTCGGTCAACTTGTCGGCGACGATGTCGGCGGTCCGGACCTCCTCGAAGGCGGTTTCGGGATGCGCGTGGATGTCGCGCCGGATCTGGCCGAACTCGTGGGCGTAGGCGGCGATTTCGTCCTTCACGGGCATGGCGGCCTCCCTAGTGGGCGTCCAGGAAGCGCCGGACGATGGCGTTGAAGTCGCCGGCCTTCTCGATGTTGCAGAGGTGCGCGGCGCCGGCGACGGTCTCCATGGCGGCGCCCGGGATGGCGTCGCGGATGACCTCCGACATGGCCGGCGGCAGCGCCGGGTCGAGCTCGCCCGGGACCACCAGGGTCGGCGTGGTGACATTGGAGAGGCGGGCGGTGTAGTCGAGCTGCATGATCGCCTTCGAGCAGCGCACGTAGCCGTCCACGGACGTCCGCCGCACCATCTCGCCGACGGCGGCGACCTTGTCGGGTTCGGCATCGCGGTAGCCGGCCGTGAACCAACGCTCGAGCGTCGGCGCCACCATCGGTTCCATGCCGTCGGCCTCGACCGCGGCGATGCGCTCCTCCCAGATCGGATGCATGTCGACGGGGATTTGGCTGGTGGTGGCGCAGAGGGTGAGCGAGCGGAAGGCGTCCGGATGGTTGAGGCCGATGGCCTGGCCGATCATGCCGCCGATGGAGAGCCCGACGTAATGGCCGCCGGTGAAACCGAACTCACGGGCGAGCGCGACGGCGTCGTCGGCTCGCTCAGCGTCGGCACGTCGAACCGCGCCATCGGGCTCCGCGCCGACATGGACGCGCTCGATATCCTGGAGGAGAACGAATTCGAGCACCGCTCCACCATCGACGGCAAGATGCACGCCTGCGGCCACGACGGGCACACCGCCATGCTGCTCTGCGCGGCGCGCTATCTCGCTGAGACCCGCGACTTCAACGGCACCGTGCACTTCATCTTCCAGCCGGCCGAGGAGAACGTCGCCGGCGGCCGGGTGATGGTCGAGGAGGGGCTGTTCGAGCTGTTCCCCGTCGAGGCCGTCTACGGCATGCACAACACGCCGGGCCTGCCCATCGGCCAGTTCGCCATGCAGACCGGGCCCTCGATGGCGGCCGCCGACATGTTCTTCATCGAGATCACCGGCAAGGGCTCGCACGGCGCGCACCCGCACCAGGGCCTGGATCCCATCGTCACGGGCGCGGAAGTGGTCATGGCCTTCCAGCGAATCGTCGGGCGCACCGTCAATCCCATGGACGCCGCCGTGGTCAGCGTCACCCAGTTCCACGCCGGCCGCGCCATGAACGTGATCCCCGAGACAGTCGAGATCAAGGGCACCTGCCGGGCGCATCTGCCGGAAGTCCAGGACCGCATCGAGGCCCGGATGGAGCAGATCCTGAAGGGCGTCTGCGAGGCCCACGGGCTCACCTACACACTCCGCTACGAGCGCCGCTACCCGCCGCTGATCAACACCGCCGACGAGATCGAGAAGGCGGCCCGCGCCGCCATCGCCGTCGTCGGCGCCGAAAACGTCGACACCAACCTGGCACCGACCATGGGCGCCGAGGACTTCGCCTGGATGCTCCAGGACCTGCCCGGCTGCTACATCCGGGTCGGCAACGGCGAGGGCGAGGACGGCGGCTGCGTCGTCCACAATCCCAACTACGATTTCAACGACGACGCCATCGTCTATGGCGCCAGCTATTGGGCGACGCTGGTCGAACAGGAATTCGCCGTCGATGGGTAGGGCCGGCGCCCGCATGCTTCGACAAGCTCAGCATGAGGGTTTCTTCGAAACCCTGAAGGTGTCGACGGTGCAGCACTCACCACCCTCATCCTGAGCGCGTCGAAGCATGGGCGCCTGACGTCCGCTGGCCATCCCGCGTCATCACCGGGCCCGACCCGGCGGTCCACGACTTTGCTTGAATCCATTTCGACCGCTTGAAGTCGTTGATGCCCGGATCAAGTCCGGGCATGACGATATGTGACGGGAAACCGGGAGGAATAGCGAAATGACGGAGACGAAAGTGGCCTTGGTGGTCGGCGGCGGCTCGGGCATGGGCGCCGGCGCGGCGCGGAAGCTCGCGGACGACGGGTTCGAGGTGGCGATCCTGTCGTCGTCGGGGAAGGGCGAGGCCCTAGCGGACGAACTCGGCGGCCTCGGCGTCACCGGCTCCAACCGGTCCAACGACGACCTCACCAAACTGGTCGACGCCGCAGTCGAGAGGTGGGGCCGCATCGATGCCGTCGTCTCCAGCGCCGGCCACGGCCCCAAGGGCCCGGTGCTGGAATTGACCGACGCCGACTGGCACGACGGCATGGAGTTCTATCTCCTGAACGTGGTCCGCATCGCGCGCCTGGCGACGCCGGTGATGCTGGAGCAGGAGAACGGCGGGGCGTTCGTCAACATCTCCACCTACGCGGCGTTTGAACCGGAGGAACTGTTCCCGACGTCCGGCGTCTTCCGCTCCGGCCTCGCCGCCTTCACCAAGCTGTTCACCGACAAGTACGCGGCGGACAATATCCGCATGAACAACGTGCTGCCCGGCTTCATCGACAGCCTGCCGGAGAAGGAGGACCGCCGGTCGCGCATCCCCATGGGCCGCTATGGGCGGACCGACGAGGTCTCGGAACTGATCGCCTTCCTGGCGTCCGACAAGTCCAGCTACATCACCGGCCAGAACATCCGCATCGACGGCGGCATCACGCGCTCGGTGTGAGGTTTCCGAAGTCGTCCGGTGGCCCGGACGAGGACGCCAACGCGGTCGTCTCCCCGGCCAGCCCGGCGGCCGGCTTCATCGGCGGCGCCAACCTGATCGTCGGCGGGGCGGCGATGTCGTTGGTGCAGATTTGATCGCGGGGCGGCGGAACGCCGCCGTTCATGGCCGGATCCCGGCCGGTCGCGAACTTCTCATGCGTTGCCAGGGCGCGGGTCGATGGGAAGCCGCGCGGAAATCTCGAACACGTCCTCCATCAACCGAGCGGCGCCAAGGAGCGGCGCTTCCCCCCGAGGCGGCCCGACCACCTGCAGGCCCACCGGCAATCCGGCCCCCGTGAACCCGCACGGCAACGACAGCGCGGGCAGCGACGTCGCGGTGATGGCGTAGGCGATGGTGTACCAGTCGAAATAGTTCTCGAACTTGTGCCCCGCCACTTCGTCGACGGCGCGGATTTCGACATCGAAGGGCGCGACCACCGTCGCCGGCGTGACCAGGAGATCATAGGTTTCGAAGAATTCCGCGACCCGGGCGTAGAGCCGGCCGCGGGCGCGTTCCGCCTTGGCCAGGGTCTCGGCGGTCAGCTTGTAGCCCTGTTCCAGGTTCCAAACGACCTCGGCCCTGACCCGGTCCCGGTTCTCCTCGACGATCGGCGCCAGGTCGCCGACGAACTGGTTGGCCCGCAACACATGGAAGATCTCCCGCGCGTCCGCGAGGTCGGGGCACGCCTCCTCGACCGATGCGCCGAGCTCGGAGAAGCGCTGGGCGGCGGCGGCGCATATCCCCGCGACCTCGCCCTCGACCGGCGTCAGGCCGCCCAGATCGGCGGAATAGGCCACCCGTTTCGGCAGTGTCGGATTGTCCACGGCTTGGATAAAGGGCGCCGTCGGGGCGGCGAAGGAGATGGGATCGGCGGGGTGGGCGCCGGCCATGGCGTCGAGCATCAGGGCCGTATCGCCGACGCTCCGCGCCATCGGCCCCTGGACCCAAAGGTTGTCGTAGGGCAGCCGCGTCGGCCCCCGCGCCACGCGCCCCGGCGATGGGCGCAGGCCGACGACGGAACAGAACGCGGCCGGCGTCCGAAGGCTGCACCCGAGATCCGATCCGGTGGCCAGCCAGGTCTGTCCGGTCGCCACGGCGACCGCCGATCCGCCGGACGATCCGCCGCAGGTCTTGGCCGTGTTCCAGGGGTTGCGGGTCTCGCCGAAGACCTCGTTGAAGGTGTTCGCGCCGTGACCGAATTCGGGCGTGTTGGCCTTGGCGATGACGATGGCGCCGTTGGCTTCCAGGGTTTCGACCAAGATATCGGATGTCTCCGGAACATGATCGGCGAACAGCGGCGAGCCATAGGATGTCCTGACGCCGGCGACGTCATTCAGATCCTTGACCGCCATGGGCAGGCCCCCCAGCCACGGCGGCCCATCGGCGGCGGCCGAACCGGTTGCCATGATCCGCTCGGCATGGGCCCGTGCGCGCTCGACACACAGCGTCGGCAGGGCGTTGAGATCCCCGTCCGTGGCTTCGATCCGGGCGACGGCGGCGTCGACCAGGTCCAGCGGTGACACTTCGCGCCGACGCAGCAGATCAACGGCAGCACGCGCGGTCAGTTTCGTCAATTCGATCATCTGGATCCTCTCCGAGGCCCCGGTCAAATTGATTTGATCGCTTCATCCTGGGCGGTGTTGAAAGTGATTTCAATGCCGCAGCGACGCCATGAGGCCGGTGTCGGCTCCCGGCTGTCTCCGGCCAAGCGGGTTCGGGTTCGGCGTCAGGCGGCGGCGCGCTCTTCCTCCGCGTCCCCATCAATCCTGGCCGCCGTGAACTGAATGAAGCGGCGCGCGCCGACGAAGGACGCCCAGGCGAGGATGCGGACGAACCGGGCCTCGTCGGGGTCGTCGCCGATCATCGCCTCCGCCATCTTCCCGTCGACCTGGTAGGTCGCCTTGGCGAGCACGATGGCGAGGCGGGCGATGGCCGCGTCGGTGCCCTCCAATCCCTCGACCTCGGCGTTCACCCACGACCGGCTGATCGGCATCTGCTCGCCGTGCCACTTATTGAGTGACGCCGCGACCACGCGTTTCACGGCCGGCGAGATGACGTCGGCGGTCTCGCGCTCCACGGTGGCGGCCCAGCGGGAAAGCGCGTCGGCGACGCGCGGGTTGGGTGCCGCCCAGGCCATGTCGGCCGGCAGGTCGGCCGGCGGCAAGAGCGCCAGGGCCCGGCCGGGGACCAGCGGCGCCCTGCGGGTGGCCTTCAGTTCGTCGCCGAAGAACCTGAGCGCCAGGGCCTTGAGGCGCTGCACGCCGAACGGCGCGACCACGGGCGAGGCTTCCATGACCACGTGGCTGAACCGGTTGATGTCGCTCATGCCCATGAGGGTGCCGAGGACCTCGGGCAATTGGTCCGTCGTGAACGGCATCGGCGGCAGGTCCGCGGTGCCGGGGGTCGAGAGGGCGCGCACCAATTCCAGGCGTTCGCGCATGAGGGGGGGCGCCGCTTCCAGGCGGTCGCGGCGCAGGATGTCCATGGCCGCGCTGCGTTCGCCGCCGGCGTGCACCAGGCTGACGAGCATGTCCTCGCAGTAGGGGCAGTCGTTCGACTGCGACAGAACCGCCGACATGGCGTCCTTGGTGGTGCGCTCGACCCTGTCCTCGACCAGCATGGCCTCGCGTCCGGCCGTCCAGATGGCGGCCATGAGTGCCGGCACCTTGGAGCGGCTGGTCAGCGAGCCGTTCTTGAAGAAATCGGCGCGGATCATCTGGTAGACCCGCTTGGTCAGGCCCTCGGCCTTTCGGTTCGGCACGGCGCTGACGTAGCGCATGGTCTGCACCGACAGGTAGTCGAACAGGGCGTATCGGATGGTTGAAGGGAGCATCGTTGGGTTCCTTTCTATGGGTTGGATGTTGTGTCGGCGGCAAGGAACCACGAAACGGATCATCGAAACTAGTTCAGAAAATAAACTGGTGTTTAAATACCTGAAACCTTAGTCTCGACGCCATGAGCAAGGGATACGGTCAGTACTGTCCGATGGCCAAGGCCGTCGACATCATCGGCGAGCGCTGGACGCCGCTGGTGCTGCGCGAGCTGTTGCAGGGCTCGAGCCGGTTCAACGAGATCAAGCGCGGCGTGCCGCTGATGTCGACGGCGCTGCTCTCCAAGCGTCTCAAGGACCTGGCGCGGGCCGGGGTCGTCGACCGGGTGCCCGTGGCGGGTTCGCGCCTTCACGAATACCGCCTGACGCCGGCCGGCGAGGAGTTGCGGCCGATCATCGTCGCGCTCGCCGTCTGGGGCCACAAATGGGTCGAGGACCGGCTCGGCCGTGACGACCTCGACGCCGGGGTGCTGATGTGGGA
>JAPPPF010000166.1:0-2459 GCA_028817665.1 Magnetovibrio sp.
AAGGTGCTCGAATACGACAAGGACGGCAACGCGAAGGGCCGCAATGGCAGCGTCAAGCAGAAGACGGCGCCGGCGGGCCCGGCCGGGCGGACCTTCACCAAGGACCCCACCGATCCGGTCAACAACTTCGTCGCCGGCGAACTGGTAGTCCTCAACGCGCCGGCCGAGTTCGCCTCGGTCGCCGGCGCCATGGGCTACCGGGTGACCGAGACGGTGACCATGGAGAGCCTCGGCATGACCGCCTTCCGGGTCCGCATCCCGCGGAGCCGCACTGTGCCCGAGGCGCGCCGCGAGCTGGCGGCGCGTTTCCCGGGCGCCGCCATCGACGCCAACCATCAGTTCGATTCGCAGGCCCGCAAGGTCATGCACGCGCGCGGCGCCATGGGCTGGAAGCCGGCGCCGGCGTCCTGCGGACGCGGCATCCGGCTGGGCCAGATCGATTCCGGCGTCGATCTCAAGCACGCGGCGCTGGCCGGCCAGCGGGTCACCTTCCGGTCCTTCCACGGCAAGGGTTACAAGCCCGGACCGAAGGTGCATGGTACCGCCATCGCGGCGATGCTGGCGGGCAGCCCGAAGTGGGGTGGCCTGCTGCCCGGCGCGACCCTCTACGCCGCCTCCATGTTCGGCACCAAGAAGGACGGCAAGAAGGTGGGGTCCGCCATCGGTCTCCTGAAATCGCTCAACTGGCTGGCCAAGAGCCGGGTCCACGCCATCAACCTGAGCATCGCCGGCACCGACAACAAGACCATCCGCCTGGCCTTCGACAAGGCCCGCAAGATCGGCCTCGTCCTGGTCGCCGCCGCCGGCAACTGGGGCCGCGCCGACCGGCCGGCCTTTCCCGCCGCCTACAAGCACGTCTTCGCGGTCACCGCGGTGAACGCCCGCAAGCTCGTCTACAGCCACGCCAACCGCGGCAACTACATCGATTTCGCGGCGCCTGGGGTGCGCATCTACGCGGCCGTGCCGGGCGGCGCCAAGAAGATGAGCGGCACCTCGTTCGCGACGCCCTACATCACCGCGCTCCTGGCGACCGAGGTCGCGGCCGGCGCGAAGCGGCACACCTCGGCGCTCCGCGGCCGGCTGACCCAGCACACCGAGGACCTCGGCCAGCCCGGCAAGGACACGGTCTTCGGCTACGGCCTGGTGCGTCTCAAGCCGCGCTGCGAGTAACCGCGCCGAGGGTTCAGGAAATCTCGAAAGTGCCGTCGACCTCGACGGAGACGCCGAGGGGCAGCGACGGCGCGCTGACCGCGAACCGCGCGTGCTGGCCGGCCGGCTCGCCGAAGACCTCGACCATCAGGTCCGACGCGCCGTTGATGACCTTCGGCTGATCGGTGAACTCCGGCATCGAGTTGACGAAGCCGCCGAGCCGGACCACCTGCTTGACCCGGTCGAGGTCGCCGCCGCAGGCGGCGCGCAGTTGCGCGATCAGGTTGAGGCCGCAGAGCCGGGCCGCCTGGTAACCGTCGTCGACGCCGAGATTGGCGCCGAGGCGGCCCAGGTACTGGAGCTCGCCGTTCAGCACCGTGATTTGGCCGGAGATGAACACCAGATTGCCGCTCACCGTGTAGGGTACGTAGTTGGCCGCCGGCGCGGCAGCGTCGGGGAGCTCTAACCCCAGTTCGGTAAGGCGTGGTTCGACGGTCCCTGCCATGGTCGTTCCTTTCGAAGCTCGTTAGAAGGGCCGGGCGCGGCCGGCCGGGTCACTTTCCGCTCAGACCTTGTATCGGTCGCCCTCGCGCGGCGACAGCACCTCGACGTCGGATTTCCTCTTGGCCAGGAGCTCCTTGGCCAGGTCGAACTTGGCGTCGATGTCGGCGTCCGACTGGTCCGGGTCGTGATGGAAGAGGTAGAGTTTCTTGACGCCCGCCGTGTCCGCCAACTGGACCACCTTGCCGACCGACGAATGGCCCCAGCCGACCTTGGTCTCGTACTCCTCGTCCGTGTAGGTGGTGTCGGTGATCAGGGCGTCGGCGCCGCTGCAGAACTCGGCCAGCTTCTTCTCGTAGTGCGGCGAATAGAATTCGCTGGTCTCCAGGAACATCTCGTTGTCGGTGATGTAGCAGATCGAGCGGTCGTTGTAGTTGATCCGGTAGCCGAGGCACTTGCCCGGATGGCTCAACAGCTTGGTTTCGACGCCGATGCCGTCGATCTCGATGCTTTCCTCCTCGAGGTCGCGGAAGTAGACGCGGGCCGCGAATTCGCTCAGCGTGATCGGGAAGTACACCCCGTCCATCTGCGCCGAGATCAGCTCGCGCATGGTATTGTCGCCCTGGTTGGCGCCGAGGATCTCGAACTCGTTGCCCTGCACGTACAAGGGCGCGAAGAACGGGATCGCGTTGATGTGGTCCCAATGCGGGTGCGAGATGAAGATGCGGGCCCGGATGCGGGTCCGCTTCTGGGCCAGCAGTTCGTCGCCAAGGGTCTTGATGCCGCTGCCGCCGTCGAAGATGAAGAAC
>JAPPPF010000166.1:2469-6104 GCA_028817665.1 Magnetovibrio sp.
TTGAGTGATTGCTCGCCGCTCACGGGCAACGTGCCGCGCACCCCCCAGAAGGTCATGTCGATGTGGTCGCCGAGGATGCGGTTGACCCGGTCGGCGAAGGTTTCCGTGTTCAGCGGCTTGCGGATATAGCCGTCGGCGCCGAACTCGAAGGCCCGCTTCTGGTCGAACTCGTAGGCCTTGGCGGAGACCATGATGAACTTGCTGCCGTCGAGGTCCGGGGTCTCGCGGATCCGTTTGCAGAGGTTGAGCCCGTCGACCTCCGGCATCATCAGGTCGCAGATGATGCAGTCCGGCTTGGTGCTCAGAATCTTGTCGAAGGAGGCGGCGGCGTCGGTGGTCGAGTCGACCTGGTGCCCGGACTCCTCGAGCAACGCCGTCATCACCTTCGCCGACAACCCGTCGTCATCGACGATGAAGATGCTGGATTGACCGTTCCCCTTCATGAGTTCTCCCGGGTCCGCCGGCACGGCGAGACGCCGATTCGTGCCGGTAAACAACGTCTGCGCCGCTTGATCGCGAATCTATCCCTGAACATGGCCCGGATACCATTGAATTTCAATATCAATCGGGGCTCGTCGGCGGAATAAAATTATACCGGCGATGGGCCGGCAGGCGGCGAATTCCGGCAAAAAAAGTGGGGCGATGCCGGGGAGGGCCCCCGACATACGCCCCGAGTTTCCCAGGGAGGATCCCTTCGAAACCGGTTCTTACGAGCAGCCGCTCGTGGCCCCGCAGGTGTTGCACTTCATGCAGGTGCCGTTGCGCACCAGCGTGAAGTTGCCGCAATCACCGCACGGGTCGCCTTCATATCCTTTCATCCGCGCCACCCGGGCCTGGTCCATGTGGCTGTCGGCCTGAGCCATCACCTCCGTCGAGATATCGGCGATCGCCTGGGCGATCTCCTCGCGGGGCGTGACCTGGGCGCCGACCGCCTGCGGGACCGGATCGTCGGTGCCGGTGGCTTGTTGCTCGGTGCCTTCGGCGCTCTTGGCGCCGTCGATGACCAGCAGTTTCCGCATGTAGCCGCGGCTCGCCATCTTCTGAACCACCTCGAGCGCCTCGGCGGCCTCGGCGGTCGGCAGGTTGCCTTCCTCGGCGCCCTCGCCGAGGGCGTCCGGGAGCAGGTCCTGCGGCTCGACATGGGCCAGGTCGTTGCGGCCCAGATACGACACCGCCAGCTCGCGGAAGATGTAGTCGAGAAGCGACGTCGCCATCTTGATGGTGTCGTTGCCGGTCACCGGGCCCGACGGATCGAAGCGGGTGAAGGTGAAGGCCTCGACGTATTCCTCCAGCGGCACCCCGTACTGCAGGCCGATGGAGATGGCGATGGCGAAGTTGTTCATCAACGAGCGGAAGGCGGCGCCTTCCTTGTGCATGTCGATGAAGATCTCGGAAAGCCGGCCGTCCTCGTATTCGCCGGTGCGCAGGTACACCTTGTGGCCGCCGACGGTGGCTTTCTGGGTGTAGCCCTTGCGCCGGTGCGGCGGGCGGATGCGCTGCGCGATGTAACGCTCGACGATCCGCTCGGCGACGATTTCGGCGCGCATGGCGCTCGGCGCCTCGGCGACCTGTTCCTCGGTGCTCTCGTCGTCCTCGAGTTCCTGGTCGTCGACCAGCGAGGCGGACAGCGGCTGCGACAGCTTGGAGCCGTCGCGGTAGAGCGCGTTCGCCTTGATGCCCAGGCGCCACGACAGCATGTAGGCCTCCATGCAGTCCTCGACGGTGGCCGAATTCGGCATGTTGATGGTCTTCGAGATGGCACCCGAGATGAATGGCTGGCTCGCCGCCATCATGCGGATGTGGCTTTCCACCGACAGGAAGCGCTTGCCGATGCGTCCGCAGGGATTGGCGCAATCGAAGACGGCCAAGTGCTCGTCCTTGAGGTGCGGCGCGCCTTCCAGCGTCATGGCGCCGCAGACGTGGGTGTTGGCCGCCTCGATGTCGGCCCTCGAGAAGCCCAGCGCCGCCAGCATGTCGAAGCCGACGTCCTCCAACTCGGCGTCCGTGAACCCGAGGATGTCGGTGCAGAAGCTGTCGCCGAGGGTCCACTTGTTGAACACGAACTTGATGTCAAAGGCTTCCGCGAGCGCCTTTTCGACGGCGTCCAGGACGGTGTCCGTGAAGCCCTTGGCGGCCAGGCTCTCGTGGTTGATCACCGGCGCGTCGGCCAGCGATCCATGACCGACGGCGTAGCGGATCATGTCCTCGATCTGGTTCTCGCCGTAGCCCATGTTGGAGAGCGCGGCGGGAACCATCCGGTTGATGATCTTGAAGTAGCCGCCGCCGGCCAGCTTCTTGAACTTGACCAGCGCGAAGTCGGGCTCGATCCCGGTGGTGTCGCAATCCATGACCAGGCCGATGGTACCGGTCGGCGCGATCACCGAGACCTGGGCGTTGCGGTAGCCGTGGGCCTCGCCCAGTTCCAGGGCCCGGTCCCAGGCGCGCGCCGCCGCCTGGGCGAGATCGCCGTCCGGCACTTCGTCGCCCTTCAGCGCGACCGGCAGGGTCGAAAGTTCCTCGTAGCCGGTCTCGGCGCCGTGCGCGGCGCGCCGGTGGTTGCGCATGACCCGGAGCATGGGCTCGCGGTTGTCCTCGAAGTTCGGGAACGCGCCCAGTTCCTCGGCCATTTCCGCCGAGGTGGCGTAGGCGGTGCCGGTCATCAGCGCCGAAATGGCGCCGCAGATGGCCCGGCCCTCGACCGAATCGTAGCTGTAGCCGGACGCCATCAGGTAGCCGCCGATGTTGGCGAAGCCGAGACCCAGGGTGCGGAACTCGTAGGAGAGCTCGGCGATCCGGGCCGACGGGAATTGCGCCATCAGCACCGAGATCTCGAGGGTCACCGTCCACAGGCGCACGGCGTGCTCGAAGCCGGCGACGTCGAAGGTGTTGTCGGCCCGGCGGAACTGGAACAGGTTCAGCGACGCCAGGTTGCAGGCCGTGTCGTCCAGGAACATGTACTCGGAGCACGGGTTCGACGCGTTGATCCGGCCGCTGGCCGAGCAGGTGTGCCAGTCGTTGATGGTGGTGTCGTACTGGATCCCCGGATCGGCGCAGGCCCAGGCCGAATAGCCGATGTCCTGCCACAGGTCCTTGGCCCGGACGGTCTTCGCGACCTTGCCGTCCTTGCGCTGGATCAGGTCCCATTCACCGTCGTTCAGGACCTTGTCGAGGAAGTCGTTGGTGACCCGGATGGAGTTGTTGGAGTTCTGGCCCGACACCGTGAGGTAGGCTTCCGAATCCCAATCGGTGTTGAAGATCGGGAACTCGATGTCGGTGAACCCCTGGCGGGCGAACTCGATGACCCGGTAGATGTAGTTTTCCGGGACCATCGCCTTGCGCGCGGCGATCACCGCCTTCTTCAGCGCCTTGTTCTCGCCGATCTCGAAGCGCTCGTCGTCGTCGCCTTCCTGGCACGCGGCCATGACGGCCTTCATGTGCTGGGCGGTGATCCGCGAGCCGGCGACCAACGAGGCGACCTTCTGCTCCTCCAGGACCTTCCAGTTGATGAAGGCGTCGATGTCAGGATGGTCGATGTCGACGACGACCATCTTCGCGGCGCGCCGCGTCGTGCCGCCGGACTTGATCGCGCCGGCGGCGCGGTCGCCGATCATCAGGAAACTCATCAGGCCGGACGA
>JAPPPF010000226.1 GCA_028817665.1 Magnetovibrio sp.
GGCCCCAGCCCGTCAGGTTGAGCCAGGCGCCGATCAGGCAGCCGACGATGATCGGGTTGCGCGCCGTGGCGATGAGCGCCGGGCGCCACGGCGTGCCGGCGTCGCCGCCGGCCGGATCGGCCCATTTCAGGTGCGCGAACACGGACACCGCGTTGACCAGCGGGATCGCCGCCAGGATGCAGACGGCGGCCAGGGTCAACCCGGCCTCGCCGAACAGCGCGAAGGCGGCGGCCAGCCCGACGTAGGTGTTGAACCGCGTCGCGCCCTGCAGGATCGAGACGAAGGCCGGGCCGTCGAGGCCGAGCCGCGGCCGGAGCGCGACGACCACCGCGGTGACGCCGGCGGTGGTGACGAACAGGACGGCCGAGAGCGGCGCCAGCTCGGCGCCCGGCACCTCGGCGCCGCCGATCTTGACGATCAGCAGCGCCGGGAACAGGACATGGAAGATCAGCCGCTCGGCGGTCTCCCAGAAGGCGTCGCCGAAGGCGCCATGGCGGCGCAGTCCCCATCCCAGCGCGATGACGGCGAACAGCGGCACCAGGGCGGTGAGGATGTCGACCATCGGCGTTCCTTTTCAGCCCACCGAATCCAGCGCGCCCTGGAGGATGTAGGCGGCGGCCATCTTGTCGACGACCTCGGCGCGGCGCTTGCGGGTCATGTCGGCCTCGTCGACCAGGAAGCGCTCGACCGCCGAGGTGCTGAGGCGCTCGTCCCAGAACGCGATGTCGATGTCGATCATCCCGAGCAGGTTGTCGGCGAACTGCCGGGTCGATTGGCAGCGCGGCCCCTCGGTGCCGTCCATGCTGACCGGCAGGCCGAGGATGATGCCGCCGGCCTCGCGCGCGGCGATGATCCGTTCCAGCGCCTTGGCGTCGTCGCGGAACTTCCTGCGCCGGATGGTCTCCAGCGGACTGGCGACGATACCGGCCGGATCGGCGACGGCGACGCCGATGGTCCTGGACCCGAGATCCAGGCCCAGGAGGCAATGGCGCGGCGCCAGGCCGGCCTTGAGTTCCGTGACGGTGACGATGGCCATGCCCCTGTTTAGCGCTCCCGGGCCGGCGATAAAAGAGATTGGAGCCGGCGAGCCGCCTCGGGTATCATGGTTAAGCCTCTGATTTTCCATAATCTTACCGGGAAAGGCATGATGCGGAGGTCGAAACGGCGGGGAACGGCAATGAACGCGCGGGTCGCGGCCTTCGCCGTCGCTGTGGCGATTTCCTGCGCCGCGGCGCCGGCCGCCGGCCAGGACGCCGACACGCAGACCTTCCTGACGGTCGAGATCAAGCCGTGGAAGGGGACATATCTGGTGCTCAAGGACGCCAATGTCCGGGCCCTGCCGCTGACCAAGGGACGGCGGCTCGGGCGCCTGGAGGAGGGCAGCCGGGTCGAGGTCGTCGGCCGCGCCAACGGGCCCTGGCTGGCCGTCCGCCAGGCCGGCAAGGACTATGGCTTCGTCTACGAACAGATCATGATGCCGATCATCGACGGCCGGCTGGAGGCGGCGCTGGACGGAACGCTGACCAGCGGCAGCCGGGAGTGCCGTTACGCGGTCCGGTTCACCGGCAAGAGCGCGGCCCAGGGACAACTGTTCGAGTTCGCCGACTACGAAGTCGAATGGCGGTGCCGGCAAGGTGAGTTGAAGGCCGCCTTCGCGACGCCCATGTTCCTCACCGAGGGTCCCTACCAGGGCCGCAGCAAACCGGTCCACCAGGTCACCGTCGACATCATGGAAATGGAGGCGGGGCTCGAGGAGATCTTTTCCACCAACCTCCTTTGGGACCGCGGCAAGGCGCGCCTGCGCTTCGATTCCGTGACCATCGCCCGGTTTGGCCGCAAGCCATCCAACTCCGACACCCCCGCGGCCAACCTGCCGGCGGCGCTCAACGCGGCGGTGACCATGGCGCACGACTCCTGGACCGCCGGGGTCTGGAAGGTGCTGATGGCGCGGGGCGCCAGGGAGGCGGACTGAGCACCGTCCCGCCGCCCGCTTGTCGGCGGCTTCCCGGACCGTCTATCCTCGCCACGCGTGGCTTCCAGGGAGGACGTTCATGAGCATCTACGTGGCCGACAGCGAATTGTTCCGCGACCAGTTCGGCACCCAAGAAATGCGCGACATCTTCGACGACCGCACGACCGTGCAGAAGTGGCTGGACGTCGAGGTCGCCCTGGCTCGGGCCGAGGCGGAATTGGAGGTCATCCCGGCCGCCGCGGCGGAGGAGATCGCCGGGATCGGCGACGCCGCCGAGTACGACCTCGCTGCCATGAAGGCCGAGATGGACCGCACCAGCCATCCCATCGTGCCGCTGGTTCGGGCCATGGAGGCGAAGTGCGGCGGCGAGGCCGGCGGCTACATCCACTGGGGCGCCACCACCCAGGACATCATGGACACCGGCCAGGTCCTGCAGATCAAGGACGCCTGGGCGGTCATCGCCGGCGACCTCGCCACCCTGGAAGCCCAACTCGCCGATTTGGCGCGCGCCCACCGCGACACGCCGATGGCCGGCCGCACCCACGGCCAGCAGGCGCAGCCCGTGACCTTCGGCTACAAGGTGGCGATCTGGCTCGACGAGGTGCGCCGCCACCGGACCCGCATGACCGAGGCCGGCGGGCGCGTGTTCACCGGGCAGTTCTCCGGCGCCGTCGGCTCGATGGCGGCGATCGGCGAGGCGGGCCCGGCGGTGCAGGCGCGGATGATGGAACTGCTCGGCCTCGGCGTCCCCAACATCTCCTGGCACGTGGCCCGCGACACCATGGCCGAGGTGGCGGCGCTGCTGGCCATGATCGCCGGCACCATGGGCAAGATCGCGCATGAGGTGTTCCTGATGTCGAAGACCGAACTGGCCGAGTTGGAGGAGCCGTTCCCGCCCGGCAAGGTCGGATCCTCGACGATGCCGCACAAGCGCAACCCGGCGATCTGCGAGGGCGTCGTGGCGCTGGCCCGCGCGGCGCGCTATTGCGTCCCGCCGGCCCTCGAGAACCTGGTCGCCGAGAACGAGCGCGACAAGATCGGCCTACAGGCGGAGCGCGAGTACATGGCCCGGCTGCACGCCCACACCCACGCCGCGGTGAAGAAGATGGTGGTACTCACGGGCGGGCTCACGGTGAAGGCCGACAACATGCGCCGCAACCTGGACGCGACCCGCGGGCTGATGCTGTCGGAGGCGGTGATGATGGCGCTGGCGCCGGTGATCGGCCGCCAGGACGCGCACGAGATCGTCTATCAGGCGGCGCAGGCCGCCGCCGTCGACGGCCGCCACATGAAGGACGCGCTGTTGGCGGTGCCCGAGATCGCCGACAAGCTTAGCGCCGCCGAGATCGACGCGATCCTCGACCCGGCCGCCTATACCGGGCTCTGCGGCGCGTTCGTCGACCGGGTGCTGGCGGCGGGCTGACGGGCGTCGACGCCAAGACATTCGCCGTCGCTGGCGGCCGATCCGCGGCCGTCCGCGAAGGACATATTAAGGACATGACGGAAACCCGCACGGAAGGACGCAAGTTCCGGCGCGGCGCCGGGCGCGTCCTCTTGATCACCTGCGGCGCGCTGGCCCGCGAGGTCGTCGGGCTGATCGAGGCGAACGGCTGGCATCATCTCGACGTGCGGGGCGTGGACGCGCACCTGCACCATCGCCCGGCGCTGATCCCCGACGCCGTACGCGGCCGAATCCGCGAAGCCCGTGGCCGCTACCGGAAGATCTACGTCGTCTACGGCGATTGCGGCACCGCGGGCGCTTTGGACCGGATGCTGGCCGAGGAGGGCGTCGAGCGGATCGCCGGTCCGCACTGCTTCGCCTTCTACATGGGAAACCAGGTGTTCGAGGACGCCGCCGCCGCCGACATGACCAGCTTCTACCTCACCGATTTCTTCTGCCGGCATTTCGAAACCTTCGTCTGGCGGGCGCTCGGCCTGGACCGGGACCCGCGCATGGCCGAAATGGTGTTCGGCAATTACCAGCGGATCGTCTACCTGGCGCAGACCGGGGACGCGGACCTGTTGGTTCGGGCCCGGGATATCGCCGAACGCCTGGGCCTGGCCTTCGAGGTCCGCTACCATGGCTAAGGCGACCTTGAGACCGAGATGAGAGGATGGGCGGCGGACGCGGACCATGAGCAAGGCCTTCACCAAGGAAACCGAGCCTGAGGAACTGGAGCCCGACGACGGCCCGGCGCTGCCCCGGGGCGCCAAGAACTACATCACGCCGGCCGGCTTGGCGCGCCTGCAGGCGGAACTCAAGCAGCTCCATGGCGTCGAGCGCCCGAAGGTCGTCGAGGTGGTGTCCTGGGCGGCCGGCAACGGCGACCGCTCTGAGAACGGCGACTACATCTACGGCAAGAAGCGGCTCCGCGAGATCGACCGGCGCATCCGCTTTCTGCTGAAGCGCCTGGAGATCGCCGAGCCCGTCGATCCCGCCCTGCAGACCAACCTCGATCAGGTGTTCTTCGGCGCCACGGTGACGTTCTGCAACGATGACGACGTGGAGCGGACCGTGCGCATCGTCGGCGTCGACGAGGCCCGCCTGGAGGAGGGCGAGGTCAGTTGGGTCTCGCCCGTCGCGCGCGCCCTGATGAAGGCTCGGGTCGGCGATGTCGTGAAGGTTCAGACGCCGAAGGGCATCGACGAGATCGAGGTCCTGGAGATCACCTACGGGGACGCGCCGTGACGACCTTCATGGGGGTGCCGGCATTCGGCGAGGCGCAAGGTGGCGCCAACGCCATCGGCGCCGGCATCCTGGGCATTCCCTACGAGGCCACGGGCCATCGGCCGCGCACTGGCGCCGATCAGGGGCCGGCGGGAATCCGCGCGCAGTCCGAACTGCTGCGCCCCTACCAGCCGCCGCATGCCGACTTCAATCCGCTGGAGCGCCTGGGCGTCGCCGATTTCGGCGATGTCGAGATCCCCGACGCGCCGGTTGGGGAGGTTTGCGACGCTATCACCGCCGGCGTCGGCCGGGTGCTCGAGGCGGGCGCCGTGCCCGTCTGCATGGGCGGTGACGGCTCGGTGACTCTGGGACAGCTTCGTGCCCTCGGGGCTCATCATCCGCCGCTCGGTCTGATCCACATCGATGCGCATGCCGACGCCGGTCCCGGCAAGGCGCCGGACGAGTTGAGCCCGACGACCACCTTCACCCGCGCCGCCGAGGAGGGATTGCTCGACATGAACCGCGCCGTCAACGTCGGCCTGCGGGGCACCCAGCGGGCGGCCGGGGCCTTCGACTTCGCCGCCTCGCTCGGCTACGAGAACATCACCGCCGACGAAATGATCGGGCGCGGCCTTGCCGAGACCGGCGCCTATCTGAAGGCGCGCATGGGGGAGGCGCCGGTATTTCTCTGCTTCGACATGGATTTTTTCGATCCCGCCTGCGCACCCGGCGTCTGCCAGCCAGAAGTCGGCGGACCTCAGGCGCGGGAAGGATTGGCGCTGCTGCAATCCCTCGCCGGGCTCGACTTCGCCGGCTTCGACATCAATACCGTCAGTCCGCCCCACGACGTCGGCGGCATCACCCAATTGCTGGCCGGCCGCGTGATGCTCGAGTGCCTGGCGCTGGCGGCGGCGGAGGATTCTCGCCTAACCAATTCATAGCCTACGCTAAGAACCGATGTTTTTAGCCATAACTCGGACAATCTCCGGGCATCGGCTGAAAGGCGATCGAATATTTCAATCAAAGTCTGCAAGGGATATATTTGCACTTATGGAATTTGGCGGCGGGGGTTCGCGATAGACGCGTGTGATGGCAAAGCCAGATAAAAAATCTAAATGGGTGAAGGTTTCGCCGGAGGTTGCGAAAAAGCATACCTACTATGGAGTCCGCGGGTGGGCCGCCGTTCTAATGTGGATCTTGATCCTTGGCCCCATATTCAGTTTGGCCAGTGGCGCGGTGCCATTGCCGACGGCCGAAACCACCCTTCTTGAATTCTAGATTTTGTTCGGTCTGACGTTCTTGGAGTGGGGAGTTCTCGCGTTTCTTGTTACGAAATCGAGGTTCTTTGTCCCGATTTTTCTTACGATAATGGGGCTTTTGCTTGCACTAGAAATTATCAATTTCCTCCTGGCGACTTCAGCGACGGGGTTTCTCAACATAC
>JAPPPF010000069.1 GCA_028817665.1 Magnetovibrio sp.
CCGCGCTGCTGGCGGGCGGCGGCCTGCTCACCCAGTTCGCCCTGCAGGCGCGCATCAACATGGCCTCGACGGTCAATCTGATGCCGCCGAAGGGGATGACGCTGCCGTTCATTTCCTACGGCGGCTCGTCGACCATGGCGCTCGGTTTCGGTCTCGGCATGGTGCTGGCCCTGACCCGGTCCCGGCCCGGCACGGGGGTCGAGCGATGATGGCCGCGGCATACCCCCTGGTCGTGCTGGCGACCGGCGGCACCGGCGGCCACGTGTTCCCGGCCGAGGCGCTGGCCCGCGAGCTGATCGGCCGCGGCCTCCGCCTGGCCCTGGTCACCGACCGCCGCGGCGGGGTCTTCGGCGGCCTGCTCGGCGATCTCGAGACGCATCGCATCCGGGCCGGCGGCGTCGCCGGCAAGCGCCTGACGGCGCTGCTGCAGAGCGGCTCCGAGCTGGCCATCGGCCTGTTCCAGGCGCGCGGCCTGCTGAAACGCCTGCGTCCCGACGTGGTCGTCGGCTTCGGCGGCTACGCCTCGGTGCCGACCATGCTGGCCGCCTGCTTCGGCGGCTTCGCCACCGCCATTCACGAACAGAACGCCATTCTCGGCCGGGCCAACCGGCTGTTGGCGCCGCGCGTCGGCCGGGTCGCCACCTGCTTCGACGTGGTCGAGGAAATGCCGGCCGGCATGGAGGCCAAGATCGTCTATACCGGCATGCCGGTGCGCCCGGAAGTGTCCGAATGGCGCGACCATCCCTATCCCGAGATCGACGACGAGGCGCCGGTCAACCTGATGGTGGTCGGCGGCTCGCAGGGCGCGCGGGTGCTCAGCGACGTCGTTCCCGCCGGCGTCGTCGGGCTGTCCGACGGGCTCAGGAAGCGCCTCAGGATCACTCAGCAATGCCGGCCCGAGGATCTGGAGCGGGTCCGCGAGGTCTACGCCGGCGCCGGCATCGACGCCACCTTGGAGAGCTTCTTCACCGACCTGCCGGAACGGCTGGCGCGCGCCCATCTGGTGATTGCCCGCGCCGGCGCCTCAACGGTCGCCGAGCTGACGGCCATCGGCCGCCCGGCGCTGCTGGTGCCCTATCCGCACGCCGTCGACGACCATCAGTTCCGCAACGCCCACGCCGTCGACGAGGCTGGCGGCGCCTGGCTCATGAACGAGAGCGTGTTCACCCCCGACGCCCTGGCGACGCGCCTGGAATCGCTGTTCGGCCTGCCGGCCGTCCTGCAGCGCACCGCCGCCAACGCCCGCGCCGTGGGCCGCCCGGCGGCGGCGACGGCCTTGGCCGACATGGTCGCCGAGCTGATCCCGAACGGCGCCAACGGCGGCGAGCCGGACGATGGGAGGCAGGCGGCATGAGACGGCTTCCCCTCGACCTCGGCACCATCCATTTCGTCGGCATCGGCGGCATCGGCATGAGCGGCATCGCCGAGGTCCTGCACACGCTCGGTTACGCCGTGCAGGGCAGCGACATCGGCGAGGGCGCCAACGTGGTCAGGCTCCGCGACGTGGGCATCGCCGTCAGCGTCGGTCACGACGCGGCCAACCTGGGCGATGCCCAGGTGGTCGTCGTTTCCTCGGCGGTGAAGGCCGACAACCCGGAGGTCGTGGCCGCCCGCGACCGCCTGGTGCCGGTGGTCCGCCGGGCCGAGATGCTGGGCGAGCTGATGCGCCTCAAGTGGTCGATCGCGGTCGGCGGCACCCACGGCAAGACCACCACCACCTCGCTGGTCGCCGCCATGCTCGACGCGGCGGGCATGGACCCCACCGTGATCAACGGCGGCATCATCAACGCCTGGGGCTCGAACGCGCGCTTGGGCTCCGGTGACTGGATGGTCGCCGAGGCGGACGAGTCCGACGGTACCTTCCTGAAACTGCCCGCGACCATCGCCGTGGTCACCAACATCGACCCCGAGCACATGGAGCACTACGGTTCCTTCGACAACCTGCGCGCCGCCTTTGACGCCTTCGTCGAGAACATCCCGTTCTACGGGTTCGCGGCGCTCTGCGTCGACCATCCCGAGGTCCAGGCGATGATCCCCCGGGTCTCCGACCGCCGCATCATCACCTATGGCTTCACGCCGCAGGCCGACATCCGCGCCACCCAGTTGCAGCCCGGTCCCGGCGGCACCCGCTTCGACGTCGTCGTCACCGACCGCCAGAGCGGCGGCGAGCGGGTCATCGGCGGGCTGCGGCTGCCCATGGTCGGCGACCACAACGTCCAGAACGCCCTGGCCGCCGTGGCCATCGCCGTGGAGATGAACGTCACCGACGAGATCATCCGCGCCGGCCTGGCCGGGTTCGAGGGCGTCAAGCGCCGCTTCACCCGGACCGGCGAGGTCGGTGGCATCACCATCATCGACGATTACGGCCATCATCCGGTCGAGATCGCCGCCGTCCTGAAGGCGGCGCGGGCCGCGGTGCGCGGCAAGGTGATCGCGGTCATGCAGCCGCACCGCTACACCCGGCTCCACGACCTGTTCGAGGAGTTCTGCACCTGCTTCAACGACGCCGACGCGGTCCTCATCGCCGACGTCTACGCGGCCGGCGAGGACCCCATCGAGGGCGCCGACCGCGACGCCCTGGTCGAGGGATTGCGCCATCACGGCCACCGCGCCGCCGAGGCGCTCGCCGGTCCCGACGCCCTGGCCGCGCGCGTCGACCAGATGGCGGCGGCCGGCGACATGGTGGTCTGCCTCGGCGCCGGCAACATCACCGCCTGGGCGAACGCGCTCCCGGGCGAACTGGAAACCCTGCGAAAGGCGCGAAAGGAGGCCGCGAATGATGCCGGCTGAAGGCGCCCACCCGCGCCTCATCGACCGGCTGCCCCAGGTCCGGGGGCGCCTGGAGGCCGACGTCGGCCTCGGGCGCTACACCTGGTTTAAGGTCGGCGGCCCGGCGGAGGCGTTGTTCCGGCCCGCCGACGCGGACGACCTGGCGGCCTTCCTGGCGGCATGCCCGGCCGACGTGCCGGTCACCGTGATGGGCAACGCGTCGAACATGCTGGTCCGCGACGGCGGCGTCGACGGCGTCGTCATCCGGCTCGGCGCCGGTCTCGCGGCGATCGAGATCGACGGCGACGAGGTGTGCGTCGGCGGCGGCGCCGCCGATCTCAACGTCGCCCGGCGCGCCCAGCAGGCCGGCCTCGGCGGGCTCGAGTTCCTGTCCGGCATCCCCGGCACCATCGGCGGCGCGGTGCGCATGAACGCCGGCGCCTACGGCGGCGAGATCAAGGACGTCCTGGTGTCGTGCCGGACCGTCGACCGCGACGGCGGCCGCCACGAATTCGACAACGCGGCGCTCGATTTCGCCTACCGCCGCTCCGGTCTCGGCGACGGCCACGTGGTCACCGCGGCGCGGCTCAAGGGCGCGCCCGGCGACGGCGCCGCCATCGCCGCCCGCATGGAGAAGATTCAAGCCGACCGCGAGGCCAGCCAGCCGGTGCGCACGCCGACCGGCGGCTCGACCTTCAAGAACCCGCCCGGCGCCAAGGCCTGGGAGTTGATCGACGCCGCCGGCTGCCGCGGCCTGGCGCGCGGCGCCGCGGTGGTTTCCGAACAGCATTGCAATTTCCTGGTCAACGCCGGCGGCGCCAGCGCCGCCGACCTGGAAGGCCTCGGCGAGGAGGTGCGGCGCCGGGTCAAGGAAACCAGCGGCGTGACCCTGGAATGGGAAATCCGCCGCGTCGGCCGGCCCGCCGGACCCGAGGTCAGGGAGGTCGGATCATGACCCGGCACGTGGCGGTCCTGATGGGTGGCTGGTCGGCGGAGCGCGAGGTTTCGCTGGTCACCGGCGCGGCCTGCGCGAAGGCGCTCCAGCAGGCCGGCTTCGACGTCACCTCCATCGACGTGCAGCGCGACATGGGCGCGCTGATGACCCGGCTCTACCCGAAGCCCGACGTCGTCTTCAACGCGCTCCACGGGCGCTACGGCGAGGACGGCTGCGTCCAGGGGCTGCTCGACATCCTCGGCATTCCCTATACCCACTCCGGGCTCCTGGCCTCGGCGCTGGCCATGGACAAGCCGATGGCCAAGCGCCTGTTCCAGGCCGCCGGAATCCCGGTCGCCGAGCACGTGATGGCGACGCAGGCCGAGGTCATGGCGGAAACCGCGATGGCCCGGCCCTACGTGATCAAGCCGTCGAACGAGGGCTCCAGCGTCGGCGTCCACATCGTCCGCGAGGGCGACAACGAACCGCTGTTCGCCGAGAGCGGCTGGCCGTTCGGCGAGATCGTCATGGTCGAGCGCTTCATCGAGGGCCGCGAACTGACCGTCGCGGTGATGGGCGAGCGCCCGCTGGCGGTCACCGAGATCACCACGCACCGCGGTTTCTACGACTACGACGCCAAGTACGCCGACGGCGGCTCGGTGCACGTGGTGCCGGCCGAGATCGACGCGGATGTCGAAGCCGAGGCCCTGCGGCTGGCCAAGCTGGCCCACGACGCGCTCGGCTGCCGGGGAGTCTCGCGCGCCGACTTCCGCTACGACGGCGAGGCGCTCTACATGCTCGAGGTCAACACGCAGCCGGGCATGACGCCGACCTCGCTGGTGCCCGAACAGGCGGCCGCGGTCGGCATTTCGTTTCCGGACCTCGTCACCTGGATGATCGACAACGCGGAGTGCGACCTATGACCGAAAAGGGGAAAGCCATGGGCGAAGTCAATGTGCCGAGAGGGCGGCCGCGACGCCGCATTCGGACGACCTTCAGCCGCGCCCGGATCACCGCCGCGCTGGTCGTCCTGTTGGTCGGCCTGGCCGGTGCCGGCGCCTGGTGGTCGGTGAGCACGGGCGCCCTCGAGCGGGTCGCCGAGCGGACCAAGTGGCATCTCATCGCCGGCTCCGTGCGGCTCGGCTTCCGGGTCGACGAGATCCTCGTCGTCGGCCGGCGCGAGACCGAGCGCAAGGCGCTCCTGAAAGCGGTCCGGCTGTCGCGCGGCGCGCCGATCCTGGCCTTCGACATCAACGCCGCGCGCGACCGCATTGAGACCCTGCCGTGGATCCGCCGCGCCCGGGTCGAGCGGATGCTCCCCGACACCGTGCTGCTCGACGTCGAGGAACGCCAGCCGCTGGCGCTCTGGCAAAACAGCGGCCAGTTCGCGCTGATCGACCACGACGGCGAGATCATCCTCCGCGACAACCTGGAACGGTTCGCCAACCTGGTCGTCGTGGTCGGCGAGGAAGCGCCGCGCCACGCCGCCGCGCTGCTCGAGGTGCTGGGCCACGAGCCCGAATTGCTGCCGCTGGTCAAGGCCGCGGTCTGGGTCGGCGGGCGGCGCTGGAACCTGCGGCTCCGCGGCGACATCGACGTACGGCTGCCGGAGAAGGACGCGAAGGCGGCCTGGGCCCGGCTGGCCGAGTACGAGCGCGCCCACCGGGTGCTGGAGCGCGACGTGCAGATCCTCGACCTCCGCCTTCCGGACCGGCTGATCGTGCGCAAGGCGCCGAAACCAGCACCCGACAAGAACGGCGGCCAGGAAACCTGAGCCGGGCGGGGGAAACGGGAAGCCAATGCATAGGGAAACGATGAAGGAGACAAGGCCAAGATGAAGACCGGCGCCAAAACAAACAAACCGCGGAGCGGATTGGTCGCGGCCCTCGACGTGGGCACCACCAAGGTCTGTTGCCTGATCGCCCGGCCCGACGTCGACCGCGGCGCCTACGGCGACAAGGGGCCGCGCGTCGTCGGCATCGGCCATCAGGTTTCGAAGGGGCTGAGAAACGGCGCGGTCATCGACCTCGACGAGGCCGAGGCTTCGATCCGCGCCGTCGTCGAGGCGGCCGAACAGATGGCCGGCGAGAACATCGACAGCGTCGTCGTCAACCTGAGCGGCGGCCGGCACCGCTCGCGGCTGATCGCCTACGAGATTTCCATCGCCGGCCACGAGATCGGCGAGGCCGATCTGCGCAGCGTCCTCGACCCGGCCAACCTGGCCGGCGAGAAATCCGACGACCGCGAGTTCATCCACACCATCCCCGTCGGCTACACCGTCGACGGCAGCCGCGGCGTCGTCGATCCGCGCGGCATGTACGGCGAGCGGCTCGGCGTCAACACTC
>JAPPPF010000232.1:0-5716 GCA_028817665.1 Magnetovibrio sp.
TTTTCTGCGGCAACCGTCTTGCAGAGAGACAGTTGCCGCTAGAAAAATGGCGGAGGGAGTGGGATTCGAACCCACGATACGGTTTCCCGCATACACGCTTTCCAAGCGTGCGCCTTCAGCCACTCGGCCACCCCTCCGCACGCGCCGGAAACCTAGCGAAGCGCGCCCGGCACTTCAACCGATTTGAGCGTCCGTCGAAACCCCGTCCGAGTCATCGATCCGTGAGCAAGTGTCAATTCCAATTGCACCCCGGAAACGGCTAAGATGGAGCCGATGAACGTTCGCTATTACCTCGGCTGGGCGCTCCTGGCGGCGGCCTTTCTGGCGGCGGCCTCGGAGGTCTTGGTGCGGACGATCACCGGCACCACGCATCTCGTCGTCTCGGCGCGCGAGCTTTGGTACACGCTCTGGCCGGGCTCGCTGCTGATCGCCCAGCTTAGGGTCGAGGCCATCGCGCCGGTGCTCTGGGAGCCGGTGATCCTGACCATCCTGGCGTTTCCCGCCTGGGCGCTGTTCGGGGTGCCCGGCTGCGTGATGATCGGGCTCTACCGGCGCACCCATCCCGGCGACTGGCAGAAGATGGAAGAGGCCCGGCAACTGGAGAACCAGTTGGCGCTGTTCGACGACCTGACCCGCGAGGCCCGCGAGCAGGGCATGTACGACGACAACGACATGGAGCCCGACTACACCAGCCACGACCTCCTGGACCGGCTGGAGGCCGAGTACCGCGAGGAGATCGGCCGCGAGATCAGCACCCAGGAGGAGTTCGACGCGATGGTCCGCCAGGCCGGCATCGAGCCGCGGCCGCGGCCCAACCTGGACGCGCCGGACGCCGCCGACGCCGAGACTGATGAGGACGGCGGCGATCCGCGCGCCGCCGCCACCGACGAGGGGTCCGACACCGCGCCCGACGCGGGGCGGAAGGAGACCGGCTAGCGCTGTCCGGGCCGGTCAACCCGAGTCCGGCACGCGGCCCGCCGCGACGGCCTCCTGGAAGGCGTCCAGATGCCCGGCCAGCGGCGCGTCACAGGCCCCGTCCCAGCTTTCCCCGTGAACGAGATCGGCGAGCGGCAGGCGGCGGCGCCAGCCGGCCGTTTCCAGTTCCGGCTGATCGAAGAAATGGCCGACCCAGCCGATGCAAAGGTAGGCGATCAGGTCGATGTGGCCGGGGATTCCCAGGACCGACTTCACGGCTTCCGGATCGACGATGCTGACCCAGCCAACGCCGAGGCCCTCGGAGTGAGTCCCCTTCCAAGGATCAACCGGACGCGGCGTTCCGGACCGCGTCGTTTCTACCCTCCGGGCCGGTCTTCTGACTTGGGTTCAACCGGTTCCGGCGCCTTCCCGGCCTCCATGACGTCGCATGGCGGCCAGTGGCATTCCACCGGAAGCGTCCCCCTCACAGCGTTGGGCACGTCGCGGATTCCCACCGCGTTCCCGATTCTCCGCAGGCCCGAGACGGCCGGCGGCACCCGGAGGCGTGATGGCGAAAGGATAAGCGGCGTGGCCGCCCCGGCAATGACCCAGATCAGTCCGCGGCGCTATTCGCCGGTCTTCAGCGCCGCCAGGAAGGCCGACTGGGGAATCTCGACGTTGCCGAACTGGCGCATCTTCTTCTTCCCCTTCTTCTGTTTCTCCAGAAGCTTCTTCTTGCGGGTGATGTCGCCGCCGTAGCACTTCGCGGTGACGTCCTTGCGCATGGCGCTGACCGTCGAGCGCGCGATGATCTTGCCGCCGATCGCCGCCTGCACGGCGATCTTGAACAGTTGCCTGGGGATCAGGTCCTTCAGCTTCTCGCAGATGGCGCGGCCGCGGCTTTCCGCGTGGCTCTCGTGGACGATGAAGCTGAGCGCGTCGACCAGTTCTCCGTTGACCAGGATGGAGACCTTGACCAGTTCGCTCTGGGCGTACTCGGCAAGCTCGTAGTCGAAGCTGGCGTAGCCGCGCGACACGGACTTGAGCCGGTCGTAGAAGTCGAACACCACCTCGTTCAGCGGCAGCCGGTAGACGGCCATGGCGCGGTTGCCGACGTAGGTCAGCTCGACCTGCTCGCCGCGCCGCTCCTCGCAAAGCTGCAGCACCGAGCCCAGGTACTCGTCGGGCACCAGCACGGTGGCCTTGATCCAGGGTTCCTCGATGAAGTCGATCTCGGTGGGGTCGGGCATGTCGACGGGGTTGTGCAGCTCGATCATCGAGCCGCCGGTCCGGTGGATCTTGTAGACGACGCTCGGCGCCGTGGTGATCAGGTCGAGGTCGAACTCGCGCTCCAGGCGTTCCTGGATGATCTCGAGGTGCAAAAGCCCCAGGAAGCCGCAGCGGAACCCGAGACCCAGCGCCGCCGAGGATTCGGCCTCGAAATGGAAGCTGGCGTCGTTCAGGTGCAGCTTCTGCAGGCTGTCGCGGAGATCCTCGTACTGGCCCGTGTCGACCGGGAACAGGCCGCAGAACACCACCGGCACGGATGGCTTGAAGCCGGCCAGCGGTTCCTCGGCCGGCTTGCGGTCGTCGGTGATGGTGTCGCCGACCGAGGTGTCGGCGACGGTCTTGATGGCGGCGGTGATGAAGCCGACCTCACCGGGACCGAGTTCGCTGGTCATCTTCGGCTTCGGGGTGAAATGCCCGACCCGCTCGACCTGGTGGGCCGCGCCGGTTGCCATCATCCGAACCTTCATGCCCTTCCTGAGCACCCCGTCGCGGACCCGGACCAGGATCATCACGCCGAGGTAGGGGTCGTACCAGCTGTCGACCAGCAGCGCCTTCAGCGGCGCCTCGGCGTCGCCCTCGGGCGCCGGCAGGCGTTCGACCAGGGCGTCGAGGACGGCGGAGACGCCCTCGCCGGTCTTCGCCGAGACGTTCAGCGCGCCGTCGGTGTCGATGCCGACGACCTCCTCGATCTGCGCCTTGATGCGGTCCGGCTCGGCCGCCGGCAGGTCGATCTTGTTGAGCACCGGGATGATCTCGTGGTCGGCGTCGACGGCGAGGTAGACGTTGGCCAACGTCTGCGCCTCGACCCCCTGGGTCGCGTCGACGACCAGGAGCGCGCCCTCGCAGGCGGCCAGCGAGCGCGAGACCTCGTAGGTGAAGTCGACGTGGCCGGGCGTGTCCATCAGGTTCAGGATGTAGGTCTCGCCGTCCGCCGCCTGGTATTCCAGGCGCACGGTCTGGGCCTTGATGGTGATGCCGCGCTCGCGCTCGATGTCCATGGAATCGAGCACCTGCTCCTTCATCTCGCGCTCGGCCAGCCCGCCGCAGATCTGGATCATGCGGTCGGCCAGCGTCGACTTGCCATGATCTATGTGCGCGATGATGGCGAAGTTGCGGATATGGCTGAGATCGGTGCTCATGTCGCAGGGGATTTAGCACCCGGGACGGGGCGGCTCAAGGCGGCAGCGCGGAGATTCCGATGACCGCTTCGTGGCCGACGAGCAGCGCCACGTAAAGCACGGCCCCGAGGGCCACGCGCCCCGCCCCCATTTGCCGGACCGCCGTCCACCGCGAGGTCTCGCGGACCCGTTCCAGTTGCGCCCGCCATTCCTCGGCGCCGAGGCTGGCGCGCCGCTTCGCGTCGAGGCTGACCGGCCCGGCGAGGCCGAGCGCCGTCAGCAGTCCGAACAGGACCAATCCGGCGGCGTCGCCGTTGACCGGCACATGCGACGCCGACCAGATCACCAGGCCCCAGACGGCCGGGTGGCGGGTCAGCCGGACGACGCCCGGCGCCGCCGGATCGAAGCCGGCGCCGCCGGCGCCCAGCGAGAACGGGTTCCTCGACGTCATCCCGGCGGCCAGCAGGAGACAGGCCACGGGCATGGCGGCGAGCGGCAGCCAGCGCAGTTCCGGCGCGTAGGGCCAGACCTCGATGCAGGGCGCCGCGGCGTAGGCGGCGCCGAGCCAGAAGAGGGCGCCGAGACTGACGACCGAAAAGCCGATCATGTAGGGCCGTTCGCCGAGCGCGCCCACGAGGGCGCGGCGCAGCGGTCCGACGGCGGCGAGAAGGTGGGTGGCGAGGAAGAAGGCGACGGCGAGCCCGAGCTCGAGCATCGGCCGGTAACTACTCGCCGGCCGGCCCGGTCAGCCGGCTGAAGGCCTGGCGCCGGAGCTCCAGGCCGCGCAGGTACTCGTCGCGTTGGAACGGATGCCCGCAGACCATGCAGGCGACCGGCCCGGCGGGCAGGCCATCGGCGCCGATGCCGCCGGCGGTGGTGTTCTGGCATTCGCCGCAGACCGGACAGGCCACCGGCAGCAAATTGTTGGAGATGTTGTCGTTCGCCGCCACCGTCGATGTCCTCGTTCTCTTGCCGCCCCTGGCGAAGCTTAGGCCACATGGCCCCCGCTGTCAGGCCGGGACCTTTTTGCTGCACTTTATGCTGCGCAAAAATAGTGCAGCAAAATGTAGTTTATCAATACGTTAAGCCTATATTCCCGGATCCGGCAAACCGTTCTGGCGGGCCGCCGCGACGACCGTGTTGCGCAGCAAACAGGCGATCGTCATGGGCCCGACGCCGCCCGGCACCGGGGTGATCGCGGCGGCGGTCTCGGCCGCCTCGTCGTAGGCGACGTCGCCGACCAGCCGGGTCTTGCCCTCGCCCTTCTCCGGCGCGTCGATGCGGTTGATGCCGACGTCGATGACCACGGCGCCGGGCTTGACCCAGTCGCCGCGGATCATTTCCGGGCGCCCGACGGCGGCGACCAGGATATCGGCCTCGCGGCAGCGCGCCGGCAGGTCCTGGGTGCGCGAATGGCAGATCGAGACGGTGCAGCTCTCGGCCAGCAGCAGCGCCGCCATGGGCTTGCCGACGATGTTCGAGCGCCCGACGATGACGGCGCGCTTGCCCGACAGCTCGCCCAGGTGATCCTTCAGCATCAGCAGGCAGCCATACGGCGTGCATGGCACCAGCGCCTCGCCGCCGGTCCACAGCCGGCCGACGTTCTCGACGTGGAAGCCGTCGACGTCCTTCTCGACGTCGATGGCGGCGAGCACCTTCTGGTCGTCGATCTGGCCGGGCAGCGGCAGCTGCACCAGGATGCCGTGCACCGCCGGGTCGTTGTTGAGGGTGTCGATGAGGTCGAGCAGGTCCGCCTCCGGGGTGTCCTCGGGCAGCCGGTGCTCCATGGAGTTCATCCCCGCTTCCTCGGTCTGCTTGGCCTTGTTGCGGACATAGACGCTGCTCGCCGGATCCTCGCCGACGAGCACGACGGCGAGACCTGGCGTCACGCCGTGATCGGCCTTGAGGCGCTGGACTTCCGATCCGACCCGCTGGCGCAGGCCTTCGGCGAAGGCCTTGCCGTCGATGCGTTGGGCGGTGCTCATGCTATTGCTTCTCCCCCGGGACCGCGGCCACCGGCCGGCGTCCCTTCATTCGAGACCAAGGAGCCATTGCTCCAACATTTTCCGGACCGTGGCTGTCTCGCCGGCGACCAGGACCGTCTTGTTACGGTCCTTGTGGCCGCCGATCAAGCTCAACTGTCGCATGCCCGCATGCCACTCCTTGGCCAGCATCTTGAGCAGCGCCCTGTTGGATTTTCCCTTCTCCGGGACGGCGGTGACGGTGGCCTTCAGCTGTACCGTGCCTTGGGCGTCGGTGACGCATCCGATAACGCGGTTGGCGGCGGCTTTCGGGGTTAGGCGGATACGGACGCGGACGCCGTCGGCGGCGTCGGCGAAGGGCGACGGCGGCTCAGCCAAGGCCGCGGTAGAGTTCGATGACGACACCCGTGA
>JAPPPF010000232.1:5726-6020 GCA_028817665.1 Magnetovibrio sp.
CCTGCACGGCCTCTGTCTATTCCGCTGACTCACTCCTTCCTTTATATCCGCTCCTCTTTTTGGACTTGGGGTGAGCCGTCCCGCCCGCCCAGGTTCGGCAGCACCGCCCGGATCCGCCCGAGCAGCGGTTCCGTCGCCCGGTAGCAGAAGTCGCCGACCATGAAGACGAACCGGTTGGACGTGTTGATGACCTTGAAGACCACCAGCCAGCTCAGCACCACGCCGATGATGACCACCCACATGTAGAGCTCTATGGCGAGCAGGACCACCTGCAGAAACGGGCCGAGAATGCCC
>JAPPPF010000080.1:0-7697 GCA_028817665.1 Magnetovibrio sp.
CCCCTCCGCGCCTGTGCGCGCGCGCCGTCGCCGTCGCGGATGGCGTCGAGGATATCCCGGTTTTCATTCTGGGTCCGTTTACGGCGGCTGTCCATGTCGATCCATCGATAGAACTTGATCCGGTCGTTGATGTTGCCGAGGAGCTGGCGCATCTCGGCGTTGCCGGCGAAGTCCAAGATCTTGGCGTGGAAGCGCTCGTCGAGGGCGACCAGTTCCTCGCTCGAGCGGTTGCCGTCGTCGGGACCGGTCTCGTCGAGGAACCGGGCGAGCTCGTCGATCTGCTCGGCGCTCGCCTGCTCGGCGGCCATCCTGGCCGCGGCGCCCTCGACGACCGTGCGCAACTGGTAGAGCTCGAAGATCTCCTTCGGCTTGAACTCCCGGCAGAAGAACCCCTTGCCGGCGACGAAGCTCAGGAACCCCTCCGAGGCCAGCCGGTTCAACGCCTCGCGGAGCGGCGTGCGGCTGACGTTGAGGCGGCTCGCCAGTTCGACCTCGTTGACGCGCTCGCCGGGCTTGAATCGGAAGGCGATGGCCCGGTCCTTGATGGCCGCGTAGGCGCGGTCGACGCTGCTCGGGGATTTGTCTGAGGCGTCGGGCATGGATGTCTCCTCGGTATCTCCTTACATCTTGACTCTTCCGTGGTGATAATACAACACTGTATACAATTCAATATTCAATTTGACGGATGATTTCGATGGCCACTTCAGGAAGCAACCAGCCGACCGGCGCCGAAGCCATGGTGCGCATGCTCGAAGCGCACGGCGTGAAACACATCTTTGGGCTCTGCGGCGACACCACGCTGCCGTTCTACGATGCGCTCGCCCGCATGGACCACGGCATGACCCATATCCTGACCCGCGACGAGCGGCATGCGGGCTACATGGCCGACGCCTATGCCCGCGTCACCCGGCGGCCCGGTGTCTGCGAGGGGCCGAGCGGCGGCGGCGCCACCTACATCCTGCCGGGCATGGTCGAGGCCGGTGAATCCTCGATCCCCGTCCTGGCCATCACGTCCGACGTCTCGGTGACGTCGAACGGCCACTACCCGCTGACCGAACTGGACCAGGAAGGCCTGTTCACCCCACTGACCAAGTACACCGGCGTCATCCCTCGGGCCGACATGCTGCCGGCCATGGTGCGCACGGCGTTCCGGGCGATGACCACGGGCCGGCCCGGCACCGCGCATCTCGGCCTTCCCTTCGACGTGCAGAAGGATCCGGTCCCGGAGGGCGAGATCTGGGCGCAGCCCGATTTCCAGACCTATCCGGCCTGGCCGGCGGCGCCCAGCGAGGCCGCCGTCGAGGGCATCGTCGACGCGCTCCTGAGCGCCGCCAACCCGCTGATTGTCTGCGGCGGCGGCGTCGTCTTGGCGGGTGGCGAGGCGGACCTGCAGGCCTTGGCGGAACGCCTGAACATCGCCGTGGCGACGACGGTCAGCGGCCAGGGCGCGCTTTCGGAACTGCACCCGAACTGCCTCGGCGTGGTCGGGTCGAACGGCGGCGTGGTCGAGACCCGGGCGCTCGTCGAGGACGCCGACCTCGTGCTGTTCATCGGCTGCCGCGCCGGCTCGGTGACAACCGAGCGCTGGCGCTTCCCGGCGCCCGGCACGCGGATCGCGCACATCGATTCAGATCCCATGGTGATCTCCGCCAACTACGCCACCGAGGCGGCCATGGTCGCCGACGCGCGCCTGGCGCTCGCCGCCAACAACGACGCGCTCGACGCCGACGGCGTGAGCAAGGATTTCGGCGGCGCCGCCCGCGTCAAGCCGGCCCGCGACGCCAAGTTCGCCGCCATCGCCGAGCTGGTGGCTTCCGACGAGAAGCCGATCCGCCCCGAACGCCTGATCGCAGAGTTGAACGAGGTGCTGCCCGACGACGCGGTGATCGTCGCCGACCCGGGCACGCCGTGCCCGTATTTCTCCGCCTATTACCGGGTCGACCGGCCGGGCCGTTACTTCTTCTCCAACCGGGCCCACGGGGCCTTGGGCTATTCCCTGTCGGCGGCCATCGGCGCCCAGGTCGGACGGCCCGACGCCAAGGTCGTCTCGGTGATGGGCGACGGCAGTTTCGGCATGGCCGTCGGCGAGTTCGAGACGGTCACCCGCCTCGGCCTGCCGATCACCTACGTGGTCGTCTCGAACTCTGTCTATGGCTGGATCAAGGCCGGCCAGAAATCGGGGTTCGAGGGCCGCTACTTCTCCGTCGACTTCAACCGCACCGACCACCGCCGCGTCGCCGAGGCCTTCGGCATCAAGGCCTGGCAGGTCTCGGAGCCGGGCGCGCTCAAGGGCGCGCTGGCCGAGGCCGCCAAGCACGACGGGCCGACCCTGGTCGACGTCATCGCGCAGCCGCTGCAGGACGCCCGCGCGCCGGTCAGCGAGTGGGTGGCGTAACGGAGGGCTCGGGGGGATGGCCCGGCGACATCCCTTGGAGCGCCGACTTGAGCGCCGCGGCGAAGGCGACGGCGAGCCGCGAGCGCGGCCTGAGGGCCGGGTAGATGAGGCCCAGCTCATAGGGAATGCGCGGCTCGAAGGGCCGGAAGGCGAGGCCCCGGCCGGCGAAGTCAAAGGCCGTGAACGGATCGACGACGGCGATCCCCGCGCCCTCGGCGGCGAGCCGGCAACCGGGCGCGAACAGGTGGCATTCGATGTACGGCGCCCAAGGCACGCCGTCGGCCTCGAACGCCGCCTTCAACTGGTAATGCGCCGAATGCTCGGGGTTGAGCACGATCAGCGGCTCGCCCTCGAGGTCGCGGGGCGTGATGTGGGACTTCGCCGCCAGCCGGTGATCGGCGGGCAGCGCGCAGACGCAATCGAAGGACAGCGGGTCGATGTCGATGGCCGGGTCGTCGGCCGGCAGTTCGGCGAAGCCGATGTCGAAGAGCTGCGCCGACAGCCATTCGCGGACCTGGACGCTGGAGCGGGTCTGCAGCGACACCCGGACGTCGGGCCGGTCGCGGACGAAATCGGCGATCAGTTTCGGCATGAAGTTCATCGACACGGCCGGCAGCGCCGCGACCCGGAGCGAGCCGGCCTTCAGGTCGCGGATGTCGCGGGCCGCCCGCACCGCGCGGCCGTGGCTGGCCAGCAGGCGTTCCGCCTCGTCCAGGAAGATCTCCGCCTCGCCGGTCGGTTGGAACCGGCCGCGGTGGCGCTTGAACAGCATGAACCCCATGGACTCTTCCAGGTTGGCGATCAGACAGGACACGGCGGGCTGGGTGACACCGAGCGCGGCCGCCGCCTGGGTCACCGACCCTTCGGTCATGACGGCCCGGAAGGCCTCGATCTGCCGCATGTTCATGGCGCGCCTCCGCTGGATCGGGTACGGCCTGAAAATAACATAAAGCCACTTTATATAGAAAGAAGTTTGAGTAATTTTACTTAATGGACTCGGGCGCCCAACATCTGGGCCGTCCGAAATCGCCGTGACGGGCGGACACGAAGGGGACACGATAAGATCATGACTTCAGCGGAATCCACCAGCGGCACGGTCGCCGTCATCGGCGCCGGCATCGTCGGGGTCTCGACGGCGCTCAGGCTTTTGCGCCACGGCCGCGACGTGGTCCTCGTCGACCGACTGGAGCCCGGCGAGGGCGCGTCCTTCGGCAACGCCGGCGTCCTCGCCTCGAGCTCGATCATTCCGGTGACCGTGCCGGGATTGATGACCAAGGTGCCGAGCATGCTGCTCGATCCCCTGGGCCCGCTCTACCTGCGCTGGTCGTACCTGCCCCGGATGGCGCCCTGGCTGCTCAAGTACCTGGGCAACGCCACCGAGCGGGGCGTCCGCCACGTCGCCGCCAACATGGCGCCGCTGGTCGCCGACAGCCTATTTGAGCACCTGCGCCTCGCCGAGGGCACCGCCGCCAAGGCGCGGATCAAGACCGTGCCCTACGCCTTCGTGTTCCCGGACCGCGCCGCCTTCGAGGCCGACACGCTCGGCTGGGGGCTGCGCAAGGAGCACGATATTCCCTGGGAGGTTCTGGAGGGCGACGCCGTGCGCGAGGCGGAACCCGAACTGGCGCCGAAGTACGGCTGCCTTGTGCGCCTGGCGCACCAGCACGGGATCATCGACGTGCCCGGCGACTACATCAAGGACCTGGCCCGCGCCTTCGCCGACGGCGGCGGGCGGATCGTCACCGCCGGGGTCACCGGATTTCTCCGCGACGGCGAACGGATCACCGGCCTCGCCACCGAAGCCGGCGACATCGACGCCGAGACCGTCGTCGTCGCCGCCGGCGCCTGGTCGGCACGGCTCCTGAAGACCCTCGGCATCGACGTGCCGCTGGAGACCGAGCGCGGCTACCACATCGAGCTGCACGGCGTCTCGGTGAAGCCGAACCACGCGATGATGGTCGCCGACGGCAAGTTCGTGGTGACGCCCATGCGGAACCGGCTGCGCCTCGCCGGCCTGGTCGAGTTCGGCGGCCTCGACGCGCCGCCCAGCCCGGCGCCGGTGAAGACGCTGATGAAGCGCGCCGAGATCATCTTCCCGGGCCTGACCTACGAAAGCACCACCGATTGGCTGGGCCACCGCCCGGCCGTCGCCGACAGCCTGCCGGTGATGGGGCCCGTGGACGGGCATCCGGGCCTGGTCCTGGCTTTCGGGCACCACCACGTCGGCCTGACCAGCGGACCGCGCACGGGACGGCTGATCGCCGACCAGATCGTCGGCCGGACGCCGAATGTTGACCTCACGCCTTACGACGTGAAACGCTTCGCTTAGTCAGAGGGAAAAGACGCCGACGACGCGAGGCATGGTTGAAGCCTTCAACACCGAAGAAAACGAGCGTTTACCAGAGGAGGAAACGATGACCACCAAGACCCTGAGCAAGACCTTCAAGACCCTGGCCCTGGCGGCCGGCGCCGTCGGCCTCGCGGCCGGCGCGGCGCAGGCCGAGAAATGGGACATGCCGATGGCCTATTCGGCGACCAACTTCCACTCCGCCGTGGGCGCCGAGTTCGCCAAGTGCGTGACCACCGGCACCGGCGGTTCCATCGAGATCGTCACCCATCCGTCGGGCTCGCTGTTCAAGGGCGCCGAGATCAAGCGCGCCATCCAGACCGGCCAGGTGCCGATCGGCGAACGCCTGCTTTCTGGCCACCAGAACGAGAACGCCATCTTCGGCGTCGATTCGGTGCCGTTCCTGGCGACGTCCTTCGAGGACGCGGCGAAGCTCTGGAAGGCGGCGAAGCCGACCCTTGCGAAGATCCTGGAGAAGCAGAACCTGCACCTGCTCTACTCGGCGCCGTGGCCGCCGCAGGGCTTGTAATTCAAGAAGGAGGTCAATTCCGTCGCCGACATGAAGGGCATCAAGTTCCGCTCCTACAACAACACCACGGCGCGCTTGGCCGAGCTCGCCGGCATGCTGCCGGTGACCATCGAGGCGGCCGAGATCAGCCAGGCCTTCGCCACCGGCGTCGCCGAGTCGATGATCTCGTCGGGCTCGACGGGCTACGACCGCAAGGTCTGGGAGAGCCTGACCCACTTCTACGAGGTCGACGCCTGGCTGCCGCGCAACTACGTGATGGTCAACAAGGGCGTGTGGGAGAAGACGTCGAAGGCCAACAAGGCGGTGATCAACGGCTGCGCCAGCCTGGCCGAGTACGCGGCGCTCTACCGCTCCATCCACTACACTCAGTTCACGCTGAACGGCCTCAAGGCCGGCGGCATGAAGGTCGGTCCGGCCGGCGACAAGCTGAAGGCGGACCTGAAGAAGATCGGCGAAACCATGGCCGCGGACTGGCTGAAGAAAGCCGGCGCCGAGGGCAAGGCCATCGTCGACGCCTATAAAGCCATGAAGTGAGCGCTCGGGGAGGCCGCCCGGCGCGGTCTCCCCTTCCCGCTCGTTCGCATCGGGGGCCGGTTATGAAAACATTCGCCTTAACTCTTCGCGGCGTCTTGGACCGCGTCTACTTCGCCTGCGGCGTCATCGCCGCGCTGTTCCTCATCGCCATTCTGGTCCTCATTGTCGTCCAGATGGTGGCGCGCTGGACCGGCGAGGTGTTCCCCGGCGCCCCCGATTACGCCGGCTACTGCATGGCGGCGGCATCGTTCTTCGCCTTCGCCTACGCGCTCAACCACGGCGCCCACATCCGAGTCAGCATTCTTCTGAACCACGTCGGCGACACGGCCCGGCGCTGGCTCGAGACTTGGTGCTTCGCGGTTGCCACGGCCTTGGGCTGGTATTTCGTCTACTACGCCACCAAGGCCACCTACTGGTCGTGGAAGTTCAACGACATCAGCCAGGGCCAGGACGCCAGCCCGATCTGGATTCCCCAGTCCGCCATGGTCATCGGATCGGTCGTCTTCGCCATCGCGCTGACCGACCATCTGATCCACGTGCTGGTCTCCGGCGACCACCGGATCGAGGCCGACGTGGTCGACCAGAGCCACGGGGAGTAAGGGCCATGGAAGAGTTCCAACTGATCATCATCTTCCTGTTCGTGCTGTTCCTGATGCTGGGCACCGGCATCTGGGTCGGCCTGGCGCTCTTGGGCGTCGCCTTCGTCGGCATGGAAATGTTCACCACCCGGCCGGCCGGCGACACCATGATCACCACCATCTGGGGGGCGTCGTCGTCGTGGACGCTGACGGCGCTGCCGCTGTTCATCTGGATGGGCGAGATCCTCTACCGGACCCGGCTGTCCGAGGACATGTTCCGCGGCCTGTCGCCCTGGCTGGCGCGCCTGCCGGGCGGCCTGGTCCACACCAACATCGTCGGCTGCACGGTGTTCGCCGCGGTGTCGGGTTCCTCGGCGGCGACCCTGACGACGGTCGGCAAGATGTCGATCCCGGAGCTCCGCAAGCGCGAGTACCCCGAGGAGATGATCATCGGCACCCTGACCGGCGCCGCGACGCTGGGCCTGATGATCCCGCCGTCGCTGACGCTGATCGTCTACGGCGTGACCATCAACGAGTCCATTTCCAAGCTGTTCATGGCCGGCATCCTGCCGGGCCTCGTGCTGGCGCTGATGTTCATGGGCTACGTGGCGATCATGTCGAAGGTCTCGAGCAAGTTCAATCCGAAGGCCGAGCCGGTGATGAGCTTCGCCGAGAAGATCGCCAACTCGAAGTTCCTGATCCCGGTGATCTGCCTGATCCTGGTGGTCATCGGTTCCATGTACGCCGGCATCGCCACGGCCACCGAGGCCGCCGCCTTCGGCGTCATCGGCTCGCTGATGCTGGCGGCTGGGCAGAAGTCGCTCAACTGGTCGACCTTCGTCGAGAGCCTGATGGGCGCGACCCGGACGTCGGCGATGATCGCGCTGATCCTCGCGGGCGCCGCCTTCCTGTCGCTGTCCATGGGATTCACCGGCCTGCCGAAGGCCCTGGCCGAGTGGATCGCGGTGCTCGAGCTCAGCCGCTTCGAGCTCCTCATGGTGCTCTTGGTCTTCTACATCGTCATCGGCTGCTTCCTCGACGGCATCTCGTCGGTGGTGCTGACCATGGCGGTGGTCGAGCCGATGAGCCGGGCCGCCGGCATCGACGTCATATGGTTCGGCATCTTCATCGTCGTCGTCGTCGAGATGGCGCAGATCACGCCGCCCATCGGGTTCAACCTGTTCGTCATGCAGGGCATGACCAAGCACGACATGGCCTATATCTCGAAGGCCGCCATCCCCATGTTCCTGATCATGGTGCTGATGGTGTTCGTGCTGATCTTCGTGCCGGACCTGGCCACCGACCGGCCGGAAA
>JAPPPF010000080.1:7707-25660 GCA_028817665.1 Magnetovibrio sp.
TGTCGCGTTTATTTTCGTTCCTGACCTGTCCACCCAGCTGCCGGAACACTTGAAGCCGGTGGCGGCCTGGTAGCGCCATGTATTATAACCGCCCCGTGGACGCGGCGACGCACCGGATCCGGTCGGGCCGCGTCCACGTCGTCGAGATCCCGGTCACCGAGGTGCATTCGCACGGCAGCGGCGACGTCGGCGCGGTGAAGACCATCCTCCTCGAACTGACCACCGACACCGGAATCACCGGCTGGGGCGAGGCCTCGCCGTGGCCGGTCTTCACCGGCACGCCGGAGGCCGTGATCGGGGCGCTGAAGGGGTACTTCCTGCCCGCCGTCGCCGGCCGCGACGCCTTCGACGTGGAGGTGTTGATGGCGGAGGCGGAGAAGGCCGTGGTCGGGGTGTCGGAAGCCAAGGCGGCGCTGGAGACGGCGCTTCTCGACATCATGGGCCAGGCCTTGGGCGTGCCCATGCACGTGCTCCTCGGCGGCCGCCACCGGGACCGGGTCCGGCTGAGCTTCTCCATCGCCAACCCGGATTTCGACGAGGATTTCGCCAAGGCCGAACGGCTGGTCGCCGACGGCGTTGGCATCTTCAAGTTGAAGACCGGATTCACCGACCACGCCTTCGACCTGATGCGCCTGGAGAAGCTGCGCGAGCGCTTCGGCGACGCCGTCGACCTCCGCATTGACTTCAACCAGGGGCTCAAGGCGCACGAGGCGCTGCCCAAGCTCCGCGACTTCGAGAACTTCCGCCTGAGCTTCATTGAGCAACCGGTGCCGCGCGACAACCTGGATGCCATGGCGCACTTCACGGACGTGCTGACGACCCCGGTGATGGCCGACGAAAGCGTCTTCAATCCGCGCGAGGCCTTGATCGGCGCCGAGAAGCGGGTCGCCGACATCTTCAGCTTGAAGATCATGAAATCAGGCGGGCTCCGGCGCGCGCTCGAGGTCGCCGCCATCGCCCGGGCCGCCGGCATCGGCGTCTACGGCGGCTGCATTTTCGAGACCGGCGTCGCGCACGCCGCCGGCGCGCACCTGATGGCGGCACTGCCGGAACTGACGCTGGGCTGCGAGTTCTACATGTCCACCTACTACCTCACCGAAGACATCATCAGCGAGCCGTTCCCGGTCTCCGGCGGCCATGTCCACGTGCCCACCGGGCCCGGCCTCGGGGTCGCGGTCGATCGGGCCAAGCTCGACGCCTACCGCGAGCATACCTTCTAGGCCCGAAGGCGCCGATTTCGGCGCCCGCATGGCTTGCCAACCGGCCCCCGCCCCGCTATAACCCGCCGACTTTCGCGCGGTCAGGCTCAAAGGGCATGCCGAGCCGCGCCGAACGTGAACCTCGAAACCCTATTCGGAGGACAGCGAAATGCCCAAAATGAAGACCAAATCGAGCGCCAAGAAGCGCTTTCGTCTCACCGGTTCGGGCAAGGTCCGGGCCAACCCGTCGGGCAAGCAGCACTTCCTGCGCCGGCGCCCCCAGAAAATGAAGCGCAAGACCCGGGGCACGATGATCCTGGGATCGGCCGATTCCAGGCTGGTCAAGGCTTGCATGCCTTACGCCAAGTAATCGGGAGACGAAATCATGGCACGTGTGAAAAGAGCCGTCGCCCGCAACGCGCGGCGCAAGAAGATCCTGAAGCTGGCCAAGGGCTACCGCGGCCGCTCGAAGAACAACCTCCGCCTCGCCATCGAGCGCGTCGAGAAGGGCCTGCAGTACGCCTACCGCGACCGGCGCACCAAGAAGCGCTCGTTCCGGCGGCTGTGGATCCAGCGCATCAACGCCGGGGCGCGCGAGCACGGACTGACCTATTCCCAGTTCATGAACGGCCTCAGCCGCGGCGGCATCGAGATCGACCGCAAGGTGCTGGCCGAACTGGCGGCGCGCGAACCGGAAGCGTTTAAGAGCTTGGTGGAACAGGCACAAGCCGCTCTCGCCAAGGCCGCTTAACGCGCGATCGCGACCATGTCGCAGCGTTTTGGAAACGGGAGCCCGCTTGTGCGGCGGCTCCCGTTCGCCGTTTCGGGATAAATGAGGACCCATGGACGACCTGAACACCCTCCGCGAGGACCTGATGACCGCCGTCGGCGCCGCCGCCGACAGCGCGGCGCTGGAGGAGACCCGGATCACGGCGCTCGGCAAGAAGGGCCGGATCACGGCGCTGATGAAGGGCCTGGGTGGCATGGATCCGGACCAGCGCAAGCAAATGGGCCAGGCCTTGAACGCGCTCAAGGGCGAGGTCGCCGACGCCATCGAGGCCCGCAAGGCGGAAATCGAGAACGCCGAGATCGACGCCGGCCTGGAGGACGACCGGGTCGACGTGACCCTGCCCGTGCGCCCCGAGACGGAAGGCCGCATCCACCCGATCAGCCAGACCATCGACGAGATCGTCGCGATCCTCGGCGAGATGGGCTTCGCCGTCGCCGAGGGCCCCGACATCGAGGACGACTGGCACAACTTCACGGCGCTGAACATCCCGCCCGACCACCCGGCCCGCCAGGAACACGACACCTTCTACCTGCCCGGCGAGAAGGACGGCGAGCGCATGGTCTTGCGCACCCACACCTCGCCGGTTCAGATCCGCACCATGCAGTCAGGCGAGCCGCCGTTCCGGATCATCGTGCCGGGCCGCACCTACCGCTGCGACTACGACGCCACCCACTCGCCCATGTTCCATCAGGTCGAGGGCCTGGTCGTCGACAAGACCACCCACATGGGGCACCTGAAGGGCTGCCTGATCGAGTTCTGCCGCGCCTTCTTCGACCTGGACGACCTTCCGGTGCGGTTCCGCGCCAGCTACTTCCCGTTCACCGAACCCTCCGCCGAGGTCGACATCGGCTGCACCCGCGACGACGGCCAGTTCCGCATCGGCCACGGCGACGACTGGCTGGAGATCCTCGGCTGCGGCATGGTCAACCCGAAGGTCCTGGAAAACTGCGGCATCGACCCCGAGGTCTACCAGGGCTTCGCCTTCGGCATGGGGGTCGAGCGCCTGGCCATGCTGAAGTACGGCATCCCGGATCTCCGCACCTTTTATGAGTCCGATCTCCGCTGGCTCAAGCACTACGGTTTCGCGGCCCTCGACGTGCCGTCCATGGTCGGAGGACTGGGCCGATGAAGTTCACCCTGTCGTGGCTCAAGGAACACCTGGAGACGGACGCCGACCTCGCCACCCTGCTCGACCGGCTGACGATGATCGGCCTCGAGGTCGAGAAGGTCACCGACCGGGCCGAGGGGCTGGAGGGGTTCGTCGTCGGCCACGTGCTCGACGCCGCCCAGCACCCCGACGCCGACCGGCTCCGGGTCTGCCGGGTCGACATCGGCGGTGAGGAGTTCCAGGTGGTCTGCGGCGCGCCGAACGCGCGCACCGGCATGAAGGGCGTGTTCGCCCGCGAGGGCAGCTACGTGCCGGGCACCGATCTCAAACTCAAGAAGACCAAGATCCGGGGCGTCGAGAGCTCCGGCATGCTCCTGTCGGAACGCGAGATGGGGCTGTCGGACGAACACGACGGCATCGTCGACCTGCCCGAAGACGCGCCCATCGGCGCGCCGGCCACCCAAGTCATGGGCCTCGACGATCCGATCATCGAGATCGCGATCACGCCGAACCGCGGCGACTGCCTCGGCGTGCGCGGCATCGCCCGCGACCTGGCGGCGGCCGGCGTCGGCACCCTGAAGCCGCTCGACGCGGCCCCGGTGACGGGCGCGTTCAAGAGCCCCATCGAGGTCCACCTGGACTTCCCCGAGGACAAGCAGGACGCCTGCCCCTATTTCATCGGCCGGATGATCCGGGGCGTCACCAACGGCCCCAGCCCGGCCTGGCTGCAGGACAAGCTCCTGGCCATCGGGCTCCGGCCGATCTCGGCGCTGGTCGACATCACCAACCTGGTCACCTTCGATCTCGGCCGGCCGCTGCACGTCTTCGACGCGGCCCATGTCTCCGGCCACATCCGCCCGCGCCTGGCGAAGCCCGGCGAGACCCTGGCGGCGCTCGACGGAAAGACCTACGAGCTTGACGCGGAGATGTGCGTCATCGCCGACGACGACAAGGCCGAGGGCCTCGGCGGCGTCATGGGCGGCGAGGCCTCGGGATGCACCGAGACGACCACCGACGTCTACGTCGAGTGCGCCTACTTCGACCCGGTCCGCACGGCGATGACCGGACGCAAGCTCAACCTTATGTCCGACGCCCGCTACCGCTTCGAGCGCGGCGTCGATCCGGCCTTCCTCATCGACGGCATGGAGATCGCGACGCGGCTGATCCAGGAGCTTTGCGGCGGCGAGGCCTCGGAGACCGTGATCGCCGGCGAAGAGCCGGCCTGGCGCCGCCAACTGACCCTCGGCGCCGAACGGGTGCGGACGCTGGGCGGCATCGACGTCGACGCCGAAGAGACCGAGCGCATCCTCACGGTTCTCGGTTTCGGGGTCAGCCGCGGCGCCGACGGGTTCACCGTCGAGGTCCCGTCCTGGCGGCCCGACATCGTCGGCGAGGCCTGCCTCGTCGAGGAGGTGGTGCGCATCCACGGCTACGACCGCATCCCGACGGTTTCCATGGAGAAGACAGAGCCGCTCCCCGGCCGAGCGCTCAGCACCGAGCAGAGCCGGCGCTCCATCGCGCGGCGCACCCTGGCGCAGCGCGGCATGACCGAGGCGGTGACCTATTCCTTCCTCGCCGACAAGGACGCGGCCCTGTTCGGCGAGATCGCCGACAGCGTGCGGCTCGGCAACCCGATCAGTTCCGATTTGGACGTCATGCGCCCCTCGCTGCTGCCCAACCTGATCAACGCGGCGAGCCGCAACGCGGCGCGCGGCATCGCCAGTTCGCAGATCTTCGAGGTCGGCCCGCAGTACGCCGGCGACGCGCCCGAGGACCAGGCCATGGCGGCCACCGGTATCCGCGCCGGTGCCACCGGGCCGCGCCACTGGGCCGAGGCGCCGCGCCCGGCCGACGTCTTCGACGCCAAGGCGGACGCTTTGGCCGTGCTCGCCGATCTCGGCGTCGCCACCGAGCGCCTGCAGATCACGGCCGACGCGCCCGGCTACTATCACCCGGGCCGCTCCGGCGTGCTGCGCCAGGGACCGAAGAACGTTCTGGCCAGCTTCGGCGAGCTGCACCCCCGGATCCTCAAGGCGATGGACGCGGCGGGCCCGATCGCCGGTTTCGAGGTCCACCTCGACAACCTGGCCAAGCCGAAGGCCAGGAAGGGCGCGGCGAAACCGCACCTGACGCTGTCGCCCTACCAGAAGGTGTCGCGCGACTTCGCCTTCGTGGTCGCCGACGACGTCACCGCGCAGGCCGTGGTCGCCGCGGCCCGAAACGCCGACAAGGCGTTGATCACCGAAGTCGAGGTGTTCGATCTGTTCACCGGGGAAAGCCTGGGCGCCGGCAAGAAGTCGCTGGCCCTGACCGCGACCCTGCAGCCCATGGACAAGACCCTCACCGACGCCGAGATCGACGCCGTCGCCGACAAGATCGTCGCCGGCGTCGCCAAGGCGACGGGCGCCGAGCTGCGCGGCTGAGCCGGGCGCGCGCCGCGATGGCCGCCCTGGTGCCGCTCAGTGAGTTTCCCGACGCCGCCCGCCTGGCCGTGCACACGGTGCTCTGCGACATCGACGACACCCTGACCACGCAGGGCCGGCTCACCGCCGACGCCTACGCCGCCATGGAACGGCTCAGGGCCGCCGGCAAGCGCGTCGTCCCGGTGACCGGCCGGCCGGCCGGCTGGTGCGACCTGATCGCCCGGCAATGGCCCGTCGACGGCGTGGTCGGCGAGAACGGCGCCTTCTACTTCCGCTATGACGACGCCGCCCGGCGCATGCTCCGGGGCTACCACGACGACGCCGGGACCCGCGCCGCCAACCGCGCCAGGCTGGACCGGCTCGGCGCCGAGATCCTGGCTCAGGTGCCGGGTGCGGCGGTCTCCGCCGACCAGGCCTTCCGGGTCGCCGACCTCGCCATCGACTACCGCGAGGACGTGGCGCCGCTGGACGACGCCCAGGTCCGCAGGATCCTCGGGCTGATGACCGACGCCGGCCTGACCGCGAAGGTCAGCTCGATCCACGTCAACGGCTGGATCGGCGAGTATGACAAGCTCTCCATGACCCGCCGGTTCCTCGCCGAGGCCTTCGGCGTCGATCTCGGGGCCGAGCGGGAAGGCGCCGTGTTCGTCGGCGATTCACCCAACGACCAGCCGGCCTTCGCCTTCTTCCCGCATTCCGTCGGCGTCGCCAACATCCGCCGCTTCGCGGCCGAGTTGAGCGACCCGCCCGCCTACGTCACCGGCGCCGAGGGCGGCGCCGGCTTCGCCGAGGTGGCGGACTTACTGTTGGCCGATTGAGCCCCGATTGAGTCCCGGCGGCGCTCACGTCCGCAGTTCCTTGGCGAGCGCGCCGGCCGGCGCCGGATCGGGGGCCGCGCCGACCTGGTTCTGAGCCTCCTTGACGAGGGCGGCCAGGCGGTAGAACCCGTGCACCATCTTCGAGAACGGGGTCAGCAGGAAGAATGCCAGGACCGCGCCCAGGTGCAGTGCCAGCAGTTCCGGCAGCCACGAACTGCCGCCGAAGGCATAGAGCACCAGGCCGGTGGTGCTGACCACGAACAACAGCAACACGAAGGCCATTTCGCCGCCCCAGACGCTGGCGTCCGACAGATGGCTCTCGCCCTTCACCTTGAGCGCCGCCAGACCCAGCGTGCCGAGGCTCAGCAGGACACCGCCCGTCAATCCAAGGATCTTCGGCGGCGAGGTCAGCCCGTAGGGCGCCGGCAAGGCGAAGGCGTAATGCATGAGGGTCGCGACACTGGTCGCCGCGAAGCACAGCAGGAACCCGTACATGGTCGCCTGATGGAACCAGCGGCGGAGGTTGGAATAGCGGTCCTCGTCCTCGAAGTTGCACCCCTCCCCGTGGCCGCCGGCGAGGTTCCGCATCCGGGCCGCCGAACCGAACGCCCATCGGAGATGGGCGAGACCGATGGGCCCGCCGCCGACGGCGCGCCAGTACCGCCGGAGGCCCATGGCGATGAGGATCACCGGACCGATGAAGGCCGGCGCGAAGATCGCGACCATGGCGTTGTGCGAGAGCACCGCGTAGAATCCGTCGCCGCCGGCGCCGCCGAGCGCCTTGATCGCCCAGATGAGGACCGCGAAGCCGAGAACGACGGCGAGCGACATGGCGACGCCGCTCGCATGGAACATTCTGGCCAGGCCGGCGGGCACGGCGAAGTCCTGCCAGCTCGCCTGACGCACCTCGGCCAGGGCCCGGGGCAGGTTCAGGTCGAACGCGTGCGGCGCCGTGTACTGGCAGGCGTAGTAACAGCCCCGGCAGTTGTGGCAGAGGTTGGCCAGTTGGGTGATGTCGCCGTCGGCGAAGGCGCGTTCGCGGTTGATCGCCGGGAACACCGAACAGTAGCCCTCGCAATAACGGCAGGCGTTGCAGATGTCGATCTGGCGCCGCGCTTCGTTGATGATCTCAGTTGACATAACTTGCGGCCTCCCGTCCCGCGATGCGTCCGAAAACGGTGCCGATGGTCATGCCGAAACCGGCCAGGTATCCCTGGCCGAGGATCGAACCGGCCATGGTCTCGCCGGCCGCCCACAAATTCTCGATCGGGCCGTCGGCGGCCTGGACCCGCGCCGTCTCGTCGACCTTCAGCCCGAGGTAGGTGAAGGTGACGCCCGGCCTCAGGCTGTAGCCGTAGAACGGCGGCTCGCTGATCGGCCGGGCCCAATTGGTCTTCGCCGGGTTCAGGCCCTCGGTCGCCAGGCCGTCCAGTTCGGTGGGATGGAAGGCGCCGTCGCGGCAGGCCGCGTTGAAGGCGTCGACGGTCTCGCGGAGCGCGCCCGGGGGCAGCTCCAGGGCGGCGGCCAGGTCCTCGATGCTGTCGGCCTTCACCGGCGGGAACACCGACGGCATGAACAACTCCAACGCCTTCGAATCGATGATCGAATAGGCGATCTGGTCGGGCTGGCCGGCGACCAGCCGCCCCCAGATGGCGTAGCGCTTCGGCCAGACGTCCTCGCCTTCGTCGTAGAACCGCCGGGCCTCCTTGTTGACGACGATGGAGAACGGCACGCAGTCGAGGCGGGTGACGATGCCGCCGTCGAACTTCGGCGCCCGGCCGTCGATGGCGACGGCGTGGCACTGGGTCGGGTCGCCGACCGATTCGGCGCCCTGGTCCAGGAGGTCGCGGAGCACGACGCCGCGGTTGTAGGGCGTGCCGCGGACCAGGAAGTTCTTCGCCGCCGGCCCCCAGGCGCGGGCCAACCAGTCGAGGTCCCCCTGGAACCCGCCCGACGCGATGATCAGCGCCTTCGGTTCCAGGCGATGGCTTTCATCGGCGTGGGTGAACTCGACGCTGGTGACCCGCGAACCATCCAGTTGGACATGGGTGACCTGGGCTTCGTAGAGCACCTCGACGCCGAGCCGCTCGGCGGTCCGGTAGTAGGCGTTGACCAGCGATTTCCCACCGCCCAGGAAGAAGGCGTTGGTGCGCGACAGCGACAGCGTGCCCGACAGCGACGGCTGGAAGTGCACGCCGTGGTCCTGCATCCAGGGAAGGCATTCCTCGGAGGTTCGGATGGCCAACCGGGCCAGCCGCTCGTCGGTCTTGCCGCCCGTGACCTTGAGCAGGTCGTCGTAGTACTCGTCCTCGTCGTAGGTGTCGGTGAGGACGGAGAGCGGGCCGCGGTGCATGCAGCGGAAGTTCCGGGTGTGGCGCGAGTTGCCGCCCCGATAGGGCTTCGGCGCGCCTTCCAGGACCAGCACCTTGGCGCCCGCCTCGGCCGCCGTCATGGCGGCGCAGAGCGCGGCGTTGCCGCCGCCCACCACGACGACGTCATAGGGTTTCGAAAGATCGGTCATGCGTACTCACCTCGTGTCATCGGCGGCATTCTAATCATTTTGTATACAAAAGTATACAATTAACTCTTTCATGAAGCTTTCACGCCGCGATGGCCCGAAACGGGCGCGGCTACGGGCGCGGTGGGCCCCCCTTGAGCGCCGACGCGCAACTGTACGCGGCCTGGCTCGCGCCCGAGGCGGCGGAGGCTCGACGGCGGGACGGCGGGGATCAATCGAGGGGGGCGAAGACCTTGGTCGGTTGCTGGCGACCGCGCACCGTGATCTCGGTGACCGGCCGGAACTTGCAGAGATCGGGGCAGGCCTCGACGGTGTTCTCGCCGCAGAGCACGTAGGTGCCGAACTCCTTGTTCAGCTGCTCGAGGCGCGCGGCGACGTTGACGTCGTCGCCGTGCACGGTGAAGGCGAGGCGGTGTTCGGCGCCGATGGCGCCGACCGACGCGTCGCCCGTGTTGACGCCGCAGCGGGTCAGCAGCCAGCTCTGATGCGGGCCAAAGGTCCGGTTCTCGCAAAGCTCCTTGATCGCGGTGGCCGTGCGCACGGCGTTGGCCGCGTGGCCGAGGTCGGGGGTGACGGCGTTGAAGGTGATCAGGATGGCGTCGCCCTGGTACTGGGTGATGATGCCGCCGTGGTTGTCGATGATCTGGCCGACGGCGCAGAAATAGTCGTTCAGGGTCTGCGCCAGCTCCGCCGAGGTCAGCTTCTCCGATATGGTGGAGAACGCCTCGATGTCGGTGAACACGAAGGACGCGAACCTGAGCTCGCCGTCGCCGGGCTGGATGGCCCGGTCGGCCGACGTGATCCGGTCGGCCACCTCGGGTGCCACGAAGCGCGAGAGGTCCTCGGCCGCCGAATGGTCGAGGGCGGCCCGGTAGAAGGCGCGCTGGGCGCGCAGCATGGCGGCGGCGAGGACCAGGGTGACGACGACGATGGAGATCATCTTGTCGACCTCGGCGCCGATCAGGATGGCGTTCGACGTCAGGTAGGTGACGTAGTTGCGGGTCACCATGGTGTCGCCGGGCGTCGCCGAGACGGCGAACAGCACCAGGGCCAGCCAGCCCAGCACCGAGACGCCGCCGGTGATCAGGATGTAGCGCGGCTCGAAGCGGAGCGCGCGGAGCGCGATGAAGATGAACACGTAGATCATCGTCGGCGCCTTCAGGTAGAAGGTCGGCGGCTGGTTGTACTTGATGTGGAAACTCCAGATCAGGACCATCAGCAGGCTCACGTCCATGACCACGGAAAGCACCAGGAACCAGCGCGGCAGGCAGCGCTTGTAGGCGCAGACCAGGCGGATCAGAGTGAACGCGAAGTAGAGGCCGAGCGCCCAGGGCTCGAGGCGGAAGGTCGCCATCTCGGCGGGCGGCGGGGCGAGCGCGTAGAGCGCGCCGAAGGTGACCACCAGGACCAGCTGCACCCAGCCGATCAGGCGTTCTGAGGCGATCTGCTGCTCGGTGATCGCCTCGCGCACCCGGGCCGGCAGATCGGCGCCGATCTTTTCACCGAAGATGAAGAGGGCAAGCTGGTTCCACACGCCGACGAATTCCGTTCTGGGCCGCGCGGGCGCGGCGGGTCACGGTGATCTTAGCACCGCCGGCGGGTGTTTAACGAGGACGTGATGGAGCGTGATTCCCGGGGCCCGTCGGGACGCCGCCGGAGCCGGAATCAGCGCGCCGACGGGGGCACCCGGAAGGCGACCTCGCGGCGCTCGCAGGCCGGCAGGCCGAGAAGGCGGGCGACACCACGGGCGAAATCGAAAGCTGTCTGCATGGTCTTGGACTCTCTGTCGGCGTTTCTTGTCCGGACTTTTAGGCCACCCGGCCGGTCCGGGAAGTGATCGCCATCACAGATAGAGGCCGAATGCGGCGGAATTATGTACCGCGGGCGATTTTTTCGCGGATCACCCGCTTCACCGCGTCGCGCTTGTTCAGGAGATGCGACTTCAGCAGTGCCGCCAGGGTCTCGCCGTCGCGCGTCGCGAGCGCGTCGAGGATCTCCTCGTGCTCGCGCATGGCCTCGTCCCAGCGCGCGATCGAGGCGTTGGCCAGGTAGCGGGCCCGGCGGATGCGGCTGGCCAGCGAGGCGTAGACCTGCAACAGCGTCGGGTTGCCGGCGAGCTCCATGATCCTGCCGTGGATCAACTGGTTGACTCGGAAGTACTCGGGCTGGTCGCCGCGGGTGTGATGGAGCGCCATCTCGTAGTGCAGCGCGCGGACCTCGGCGATGTCGGCGTCCGTCGCGTTCTCGCAGGCCAGCGACCCCGACAGCGCCTCCAGCGCGCCGATGATCGGGAACAGTTCGTCGACGTCTTCCGGCGTCAGCTGCGTGACCCAGGCGCCGCGGTTCGGCTGCAGGGTGATCAGGCCTTCCGACGCCAAAACCTTCAGGGCCTCGCGCAGGGGCGTGCGGGAGATGCCGAAGCGCTCGCAGAGGTCGCGTTCCGGCACCCGGGTGCCGGTGGCGAGGCGGTCGTCGAAGATCATCTCGCGGATCCGCTCGACCAGCTCCTCGTGGAGCGTCGGGCGGCGCAGGGTCTCGGTGTAGCCGGCGTGGCCGAGCTGGGCTTCATCCATGGTTCGGCTCCTCGCGGTTCAGCGCTTGATCGAGCACCCGGGCGACGTGCACGGCGCCCCGTCCGGAGCCGTCGGCGATTTGGTGGCGGCAGCTGGTGCCGTCGGCGACGATCAGGGTGTCGGCGGCGGCGGCGCGGACCGCCGGCAGCAGCGCCGCCTCGGCCATCTTCATGGAGATGTCGAGGTGGTCGTGTCGGTAGCCGAAGGCCCCGGCCATGCCGCAGCAACCGCTGTCGACGACCTCGACGTCGAGGTCCGGCACCAGGCCGAGCGCGCGTTCCACCGAGCCCATGGCGGCGAAGGCCTTCTGGTGGCAATGCCCGTGGACCAGGGCCCTGCCCGCCGGATGCGGTCCGAGGTCCAGGTCGAGGCGTCCGGCCTCGGCCTCGCGGGCCAGGAACTCCTCGAACAGGAAGGCGTTCTCCGAAAGCGTTGCCGCGGCGTCGCCGAGACCGAGGGCCAGGAACTCGTCGCGGAGCCCCAACAGGCACGACGGCTCGAGCCCGATCACCGGCACGCCCCGCGCCACCAGCGGCCCGAGACTGTCGAGGACGCGCCGGGCCTCGGCCCGGGCCTCGTCGACCAGGCCGGCGGCGAGGAAGGTCCGCCCGCAGCAGAGCGGCCGGCCCCCGTCGGCGGGGAGCGCGTCCAAGACCCGGTAACCGGCGGCCTCCAACACGCGCCTCGCGGCGCGGACGTTCTCGGGCTCGAACCAGGTCGAGAAGGTGTCGGCCCAGAGCACCACCTCGGGCCCGTCGCCGGCGGCCACTTCGGCGGCGCCGGCGCCGGCCCGGTAGGGTTCGGCGTGCCAGCGCGGCAAGGGCCGGTCGGCGGCGAAGCCGGTCAGCCATTGGCCGAGCGCCGGCAGTCCGGGAATCCGGTCGCGGAGATTGAGCAGCCAGCCCCAGCGGCTGGCCCGGGCCGCGTAGCGCGGCAGGTAGGCGACCAGCCTGTCGAACGGCTTGAGCCCGTGGCGCCGGGTGTAATGGTGCAGGAACTCGGTCTTCATCCGCGCCATGTCGACGCCGGTCGGGCATTCGCGCTTGCAGCCCTTGCAGCCGACGCAGAGATCCATGGTCGCGGCCATGGCGTCCGACGTCAGCGCGTCCGGGCCGAGCTGGCCGGAGATCGCGAGGCGGAGCGTGTTGGCGCGGCCCCGGGTCAGGTGCTGTTCGTCGCCGGTGGCGCGGAAGCTCGGGCACATGACGCCGGCGTCGCGCTTGCGGCAGGCGCCATTGTTGTTGCACATCTCGACGGCGCCGCCGAAGCCGCCCCACTCGGACCAATCCAGCGCCGTCTCAATCGGCAGCCGGGCGTAGCCCTCCTTGAACCGGAACAGGCGGCGGTCGTCCATCTTCGGCGGATCGACGATCTTGCCCGGGTTGAGGCGGCCGGCCGGGTCGAAGGCGCGCTTCACGTCGCCGAACACCTCGGTCATGCGCGGCCCGAACATGGCCTCGTGGAACTCCGAGCGGACCAGGCCGTCGCCGTGCTCGCCGGAATGCGAGCCCTTGTAGGCGCGGACCATTTCGAAGGCCTCCTCGGCGATGTCGCGCATCTTCCTGACCTCGATCTCGGATTTGAGATTGATCACCGGGCGCACGTGCAGGCAGCCGACGGAAGCGTGCGCGTACCAGGTGCCGGTGGTGCCGTGCTTGGTGAACACGTCGGTCAGGCGGGCCGTGTACTCGGCCAGGTCCTCGAGGCGCACCGCGCAGTCCTCGATGAAGGAGATCGGTTTGCCGTCGCCCTTCATCGACATCATGATGTTGAGCCCCGACTTGCGGACCTCCCAGACGGCCTTCTGGAACCCAGGCTCGACGGCCTCGACGACGGCGCCGGGGAAGCCGAGCTCGGCCATCAGCTCGACCAACCGGGCGAGCTTTCGCTTCGCGGCGTCGAGGTCGTCGCCGGCGAACTCGACCAGCAACAGCGCCTCGGGCTCGCCTTGCACGAAGGCGTCGACGGTGGCCCGGAAGATGGGGATGTCGCGGGCCAGTTCGATCATCGTGCGGTCGACCAGCTCGACCGCCGCCGGGCCGAGCTTGACCAGGTGCTGGGTCGAATCCATGGCGTCGTGGAAGGTCGGGAAATGGCAGATCCCGAGGACCTTGTGGGCGGGCAGCGGCTGCAGGTCCAGGTGCACCCGGGTCGAGAACGCCAGCGTGCCCTCGGACCCAACCAGCAGGTGCGCCAGGTTGGGATGCGTCTGGGCCCGGCCGAGCGTCGCCTCGGCCCACTGGCCGCGCGGCGGGCCGCCGGGCATCAGCGCGTCGATGTTGTAGCCGCCGACCCGGCGCATCAGGTCGGGGAAGCTGGCGCGCACCGTGCCGGCCTCGTCGCGGCCGATGTCGAGAAGCCGGCTGACCAGCGCGCTCTGGGTCGGAGTGAGGCCGGCCAGTTGGGCGTTGTCGGAGACCTCGCCGAAGACCATGGCGGTGCCGTCGGCGAGCACCGCGTCGACGGCGCGCACGTTGTCGCGCATGGTGCCGTAGACGATGGAGCGCGCGCCGCAGGAGTTGTTGCCGGTCATGCCGCCGATGGTGGCGCGGCTCGACGTCGAGACGTCGACCGGGAACCAGAGTCCGTGCGGCTTCAAGTAAGCGTTCAGGTGGTCGAGGACGATGCCGGGCTCGACCCAGGCGGTGCGCGCCTCGGCGTCGAACTCCAGGACCCGGTTCATGTGCTTCGAGACGTCGACGACGAGCGCGGCGCCGACGGTCTGGCCGCATTGCGAGGTGCCGCCGCCGCGGGCCAGCACCGGCACGCCCTCGGCGGCGGCGATCTGCATCACCGCGACCACGTCGGCGGCGCGTTCCGGCACGACCACGCCGAGGGGGTCGATCTGGTAGTGGGACGCATCGGTGGCGTAGCGGCCGCGGCTGAAGGCGTCGAATAGGACATCGCCGCGGACCTCGCGGCGCAAGCGCGCCGCCAGCGCACCGCCGTCGGTCGAGGTGGTCGAGGCTGCGGCGGCGGTCATGGCGTTCCTTTCACGGCGGTCTTCGATAAAAATGAATTCAAAGTCGAAAGTTTAGAATAATTCAAGAACAATTCCAATTCATGTAATTTTTCTAATAATTAAGTTATTTCAATGAATTAATGGAAAACACATGCGGTCCATCCGATTCCGTTTGATTTTAATCATTTTGAATGCATAATGCAATCTGTTTCCAATTCATCGTATGCGGAAGGCCGCCCCGCGGCCGCCGCCCAGGGAGGAACGACAGATGGAATTCCGTAGCGGCCGTCATTTCCTGCAGATTCCCGGCCCCAGCAACGTCCCCGACCGGGTGCTCAGGGCCATGGACAAGCCGACCATGGACCACCGCGGCCCGGAGTTCGGCGAGCTCGGCCTGGAGGTCCTGGCCGGCTCGAAGAAGGTGTTCGGCACCGAAGGCGACGTCATCATCTTTCCGTCGTCGGGCACCGGCGCCTGGGAAGCGGCGCTGGTCAACACCCTGTCGCCCGGCGACAAGGTTCTGATGTTCGAGACCGGCCAGTTCGCCACGCTCTGGCAGGAACTGGCCGAGAAGCACGGGCTCGTCGTCGAGTTCGTCGACGGCGACTGGCGCCATGGCGTCGACGCCAATGAGGTCGAGGCCAGACTGAAGGCCGACGCGGACCACGCCATCAAGGCCGTCTGCATGGTCCACAACGAAACCTCCACGGGCGTCGCCTCGAACGTGGCGACGACGCGCGCCGCCATGGACGCCGCCGGGCATCCGGCGCTCCTCATGGTCGACACCATCTCGTCGCTGGGCTCGCTCGCCTACCAACACGACGATTGGGGCGTCGACGTCACCGTGAGCTGCTCGCAGAAGGGCCTGATGCTGCCGCCGGGCCTCGGCTTCAACGCGGTCAGCGCGAAGGCACTGGAGGCGTCGAAATCGAACGGCTTCACCCGATCCTACTGGGACTGGCAGGCGATGATCGCCAACAACGCCTCGGGCTTCTTCCCCTACACGCCGGCCACCAACCTCCTGTACGGCCTGAAGGAAGCCCTCGACATGCTGTTCGAGGAGGGCCTCGCCAACGTCTTCGCCCGCCACGACCGGATGGCCGAGGCGACCCGGCGGGCCGTCCAGGCCTGGGGCCTGGAGGTGCTGTGCCAGAACCCGGACGAGTACTCGAGCGTGCTCACCGCGGTGTTGGTCCCCGACGGCGTCGACGCCGACCACGTGCGCGGCGTGATCCTCGACAATTTCGACATGTCGCTGGGCACCGGGCTCGGCAAGGTCAAGGGCAAGGTCTTCCGCATCGGGCACCTGGGCGACTTCAACGAGCTGATGCTGATGGGCACGTTGGCCGGCGTCGAGATGGGCCTGTCCTTGGCCGACGTGCCGCACCAGAAGGGCGGCGTCGACAAGGCCATGGCCTATCTGGTGGAGACGGCGGGAGCCGGCTCATGAGCGACATCGCCAGCGAGAACGTCGCCGAGACCGTTCTGGTCGAGCGCGGCGCGAACGGCATCGTCACCGTGGTGCTCAACCGGCCGCACAAACTGAACGCCTTCACCAAGCCCATGTGGGGGCGCATGGGCGAGGTGTTCCGCGAACTCAGCGCGGACGACGGCGTGCGCTGCGTCGTTATCCGCGGCGCCGGCGAGCGGGCCTTCGGCCCCGGCAACGACATCTCCGAGTTCGAGACCGAGCGCAATTCCGCCGACCAGGCCCGCGCCTACGGCGCGCTCATGCACGGCTCGATCCAGGCCTTGAAGGACATGCCGCACCCCAACGTGGCGATGATCCACGGCATCTGAGTAGGCGGCGGGCTGGAAGTCGCGGGCCTCTGCGACATCCGCGTCTGCGGCCAGTCGAGTCGCTTCGGCGCGCCGATCTCGAAGCTGGGCCTGGTCATGGCCTACCCGGAGATCTCGTGCCTGAGCGGCCTGGTCGGCCCCGGCCGGGCGCTGGAGATCCTCCTGGAGGCCCGGATAATGGACGCCGACGAGGCGCACCACCTGGGCATCGTCAGCCGCGTCGTTCCCGACGACCAGGTGACGGCCGAGGCGATGGCGACGGCGGAGCGGATCGCCGCCGGCGCGCCCTTGGTGCACCGCTGGCACAAGAAGTTCCTGGAGCGCCTCCGGGATCCGGCGCCGCTGAGCGCGGACGAGCTCGACGAGGGCTTCGCCTGCTACGACACCGAGGATTTCCAGATCGGCTACAACGCCTTCCTGGAGAAATCCACGCCCGCCTTCAAGGGCCGCTAGGGAGAACCGGAAATGGGCGCATCGAACGGACCGCTGAAGGGCATGAAGGTGATCGAGCTGGCCCACGTCATGGCCGGGCCGACCTGCGGGCGCATGCTCGCCGACATGGGCGCCGACGTGATCAAGGTCGAACGCGTGCCCGACGGCGACGACACCCGGCGCTTCCTGCCGCCGGACATCGAGGGCGAGTCGGCCGCCTTCATGATGATGAACCGCAACAAGCGCGGCGTCGCCATCGACTTGAAGAACGAGGCCGGCCGCGGCGTGCTGCTGAAGATGCTGGAGAGCGCCGACGCGGTGCTCGAGAACTACCGCGCCGACACCATGGCCAAGCTCGGCCTCGGCTACGACGACCTGAAGGCGCACAATCCCGGGCTCATCTACTGCGCGATCTCCGGGTTCGGGCGCACCGGACCCTACGCGCACCGCGGCGGCTACGACCTGATCGCCCAGGGCATGAGCGGGCTGATGAGCATCACCGGCGAGGGCCCGGGGCGCGAGCCGGTGAAGGTCGGCGCGCCGGTCACCGACATCACCGCGGGCATCCTCGGCGCCATGGGCGTCTCGGCCGCCTACGCCCACAAGCTGAAGACCGGCGAGGGCCAGATGGTCGACACGTCCTTGTACGAGGCCGGCATCACCCACACCTACTGGCAATCGGCGATCGCGCTGGCGACCGGCGTGGCGCCGGGCCCCATGGGCTCGCGCCATCCCCTGAACGCGCCCTACCAGGCGTTCCAGACGGCCGACGGCTGGATCACTATCGGCGCGTCCAACACCCGCAACTGGCAGCGCCTGCTGGACCTCCTGGAGAAGCCGGAACTCGCGGACGATCCCCGGTTCAAGGACGGCGCCGGGCGCATGGAGAACATCGACGCGATGATCGACATCCTGACCGAGGTCTTCCGGACCCGGCCCAACGCGCACTGGCTGGCGGCGCTCGAAGGCGTCGGCATCCCGGCAGGACCGGTGTTCGACATCAACGAGATGAACGCCGACCCGCACACCCTGGCCCGCGACATGGTGGTCGAGGTCACGCACCCGACGGCGGGGCCGGTGAAGACCATCGGCGCGCCGGTGAAGTTCTCGGAAACGCCGGGCGGCGTCGAGACGGCGGCGCCGCTCTACGGGCAGCATACCCGCGAGGTTCTGGCGGAATACGGCTACGCGGCGGCGGAGATCGACGCCCTCGTCGCCGCCGGCGCGGTGATCGCGGCCTAGGCCGCATTCCGCCCACCGTCATCACCGGGCTCGACCCGGTGATCCACGACTTTGGTTCCTCATACCCAGGACCGCGTGAACTCGTGGA
>JAPPPF010000096.1 GCA_028817665.1 Magnetovibrio sp.
CAAGAAGGCCGCGCAATTGGTGCAATCCGAAGGCGACGAGTTCCGCGCCTTTCGAAACGGCCCTATGGCCGAGATCGGCGCCTGGGTGATGCTGGCTTCGGTGATCTTCATTGCCGTGTTCTTCGTGGCCCGCGGCCGCATTCGGATCGACGCCGGGCCGGATCCGTCGGGCCACACCATCGAGCGCTTCAACGGCCTCGAGCGCTTTGCCCATTGGCTGACGGCTTCGTCATTCATCGTGCTGGCGATATCCGGGCTCAACATGCTCTACGGCAAACTGTTCCTGCCGGCGATTATCGGCAAGGGCGGCTTCGCCACATTGACCCTTTGGGGCAAGCTCGCCCACAACTACATTTCCTGGGCCTTCATGCTCGGCATCTTCATGATGTTCATCCTTTGGGTGAAGGACAACATTCCGAGCAAGGTCGATCTGCAGTGGCTGGCCGTCGGCGGCGGCCTGTTCACCAAGGGGCTGCATCCGCCGTCGCGGCGGTTCAACGCCGGACAGAAATTCATTTTCTGGTCGGTGATCCTGGGCGGCGCGTCGTTGGTGCTTTCCGGATTGGCGCTGCTGTTCCCGTTCGAGCTCAACATGTTCGCCGACACATTCAAGGCGCTCAACCTCCTTGGCTTCAGCTTCCCGACGGAGCTCTCGCCCCTGCAGGAAACCCAGTACGCGCTCATGTGGCATGGCATCGTGGCTCTCGCCATGATCGCCATCATCATCGGCCATATCTATATCGGTTCACTCGGCATGGAAGGTGCGTTCGACGCGGTCGGCGACGGCCACGTGGACCTCAACTGGGCCCGCGAACATCACGGAATGTGGGTCGAGGAAGTCGAGAACGAAGCGTCCGAGGGCGCCCAACAACAGCCGGCTGAGTAGCCGAAGAATTCGGGAAGGAACGGATCCATGGGAAATCGCTGGAAATCGTTTTGGATGGGCACCCTCGCCGCGGTCGCCATCGCCGTGTTCGCGGGCGTGCTGATGAGCAATAACAACATGTCGGCCGGAGAGAAGTTCTCGACGTCGAGCACGCGCCTCTGATCGGCGCCCGGTCGATCCACCAATGAAACGGCCGTGTCCCTGAGGGGCACGGCCGTCGTTTGTTGAGGCGCGCCGTCGCCGCCGGGCGTGGTTATTCGGCCGCGGCCGCCGGGCTTCCCGCCGCCTCGACGCGGACGGCGCAGAACTTGAACTCGGGAATCTTGCCGAACGGGTCCAGCTGCGGATTGGTCAACAGGTTGGCCGCCGCCTCCGTGTAGCAGAACGGAATGAACACCATGCCGTCGGGCACGTCCCGATCGGCCCGGACCCTGATCTCCACCGAGCCACGTCGGCTCGCGACGCGGATGGTGTCGCCGGGACCGAGTCCCATCTCGCCCAATTGGTGCGGATTGATACTGGCCGTCGGCTCCGGCTCCAACGCGCTCAAGGTTTCGGCGCGCCGCGTCATGGCGCCGGTGTGCCAATGCTCGAGCACCCGGCCCGTGGTCAGCACCAACGGATACTCGTCGTCGGGCAGTTCGTCCGGCGGCGTCAACTGGGCGGCGACCAGCTTGGCGCGGCCGCTTTCGGTGGGGAAGCCGTCACCGAAGATGATCGCGTTGCCGGGCTGGTCCTCGGCGTCGCAGGGATAGGTGACCGCGTCCTCGCTCTCCAGGCGCTCCCAGGTGATGTTGTCGAGTGAGTGCATGGTCCGCTTCATCTCGTTGAAGACGTCGGCGGGGCCGGTGTAGTTCCATTCGAGTCCGATGCGGTTGGCGATCTCCTGGATGATCCACCAGTCCTGCCGGGCCTCGCCGGGCAGCGAGATCGCCGGCCTCGCCAACTGCACCTGTCGGTTGGTGTTGGTGAAGGTGCCGGTCTTCTCAGGGAACGCCGATGCCGGCAGGACGACGTCGGCGTGGAAGCAGGTCTCCGTCAGGAAGATATCCTGGACGACCAGATGCTCGAGCATCGCCAGGCCGTCGCGGGCGTGCTGCACGTCGGGATCGGACATGGCCGGGTTCTCGCCCATGATGTACATACCCTTGATCTGACCGGCGTGCACCGCGTCCATGATCTCGACCACGGTGAGGCCGCGCTTGGGGTCGAGCTCGGTGCCCCATTCCTTCTCGTAGATGGCGCGGATCTCCTCGGCCTCGACCGACTTGTAATCCGGGAAGACCATGGGGATCAGGCCGGCGTCGGAAGCGCCCTGGACATTGTTCTGGCCGCGCAGCGGGTGCAGCCCGGTGCCCGGCCGTCCGACCTGACCGGTGATCATCGACAAGGCGATCAGGCAGCGCGCGTTGTCGGTGCCGTGCACGTGCTGCGATATGCCCATGCCCCAGAAGATGATCGAGCGTTCGGAGGTGGCGTAGGTGCGCGCTACCGTGCGGATGGTCTCAGCGTCGATGCCGCAGACCTCGGCCATGTCCTCGGGCGAGAAGTTCCTGGCGTTCTCCTTGATCGCCTCGAAGCCGTCGGTCATCGCTTGCACGTATTGCTCGTCGACCAAGCCCTCGTCGATGATCGTGTGGATCATGGCGCCGAGCAGCGCCACGTCGGTGCCCGGCTTGAATTGCAGCATGTGGGTGGCGTGCCGGGTCAGGCCCTGGCCGCGTGGATCCATGACGATCAGCGTGGCGCCGCGTTTCGCCGCCGCCTTCAGGTAGGTCGCGGCGACCGGGTGGTTCTGGCTCGGTCGGGCGCCGATGACGATGATGCAATCTGAATCGTCAGCCGCCGTGAACGGCGCGGTGACGGCGCCGGAATTGACGCCTTCCATCAGCGCCGCCACGCTCGATGCGTGGCAAAGCCGGGTGCAGTGATCGACGTTGTTGGTGCCGAATCCCTGGCGCACCAGCTTCTGCACCATGTAGGCCTCTTCGTTGGACCCCTTGGCGGAGCCGAACCCGGAAAGCGCCTGGCCCCCGTCGCGATCGCGGATGGTCTTCAGCCCGTTGGCGGCCCGGTCCAGCGCTTCCTCCCATGTCGCCTCGCGGAAATGGGAGAAGGGATTGGCCGGATCGAGTTTCTCGTGGCCGTTCTTGGCGACGCCGTCCTTGCGGATCAACGGCACGGTCAGGCGGTGCGGGTGGCGAGCGTAATCGAAGCCGAAGCGGCCCTTGACGCAGAGCCGGTTCTGGTTGGCCGGGCCGTCGCGGCCCTCGACGTAAAGAATCTCATCGTCCTTGACGTGGAAGGTCAACTGGCAGCCGACCCCGCAATAGGGGCAGAGGCTGTCGGTGCTGCTCTCCGCGCCGCCCGCGTAGACCTGGTCATCTCCGACCAACGCCGACGGCATCAAAGCTCCCGTGGGGCAGGCCTGCACGCACTCGCCGCAAGCCACGCAGGTGCTTTCGCCCATGGGGTCGTTCATGTCGAAGATGATCCGCGATTCGGCGCCGCGGTGCGCCATGCCGATGACGTCGTTGACCTGGACCTCGCGGCAGGCGCGGACGCAGAGATTGCAGTGAATGCAGGCGTCGAGATTGACCGCCATGGCCGGATGGCTGCGGTCGGGGGCCGGCGCTTCGTGGCGGGCCGGGAACCGGCTGCCGCCGAGGCCGGCCTTGTCGATCCATTTCCACAGCAGCGAATCGGGGTCGTGCGCCTTGACCTTGTCCGGTTGGTCGGCGAGCAGCAGTTCGAGCACCATCTTGCGCGCCGTCGTCGCGCGCTCGTTATTGGTGGTTACCTTCATGCCCGGCGTCGGGGTGCGCCGGCACGACGGCGCCAGCACCCGCTCACCCTCGATCTCGACCATGCAGGCACGGCAGTTGGCGTCGGGCCGGTAGGCCGGCTTGTCGCGATGGCAGAGGTGCGGAATGGTGTTGCCGAGCCGCTTCGCCACCTCCCAGATGGTTTCGCCGCCGGCGGCCTCGACCTCCTGACCGTCGAGTTCGAAGGTGATGGGGTCGCTCATGTGACGTCCTCCGCAAAGAAGCGCATGGCGCTTTGGACGGGATTGGGCGCGGCCTGGCCGAGGCCGCAAATGGATGCGTCGCGCATGGCGGCGCTCAATTCGTCGATCAACGGCTGATCCCATTTCGGCGCATCGATCAGTTTCAGCATTTTCTCGCAGCCGACCCGGCACGGCGTGCACTGGCCGCAGCTTTCGTATTCGAAGAAATGGATCAGGTTTCGGCAGATGGCGCGGATGTCGTCGTGTTCGGAGAAAACCACCACGGCCGACGAGCCGATGAAGCAGCCATATTCGTCGAGGGTACCGAAATCCAACGGCGCGTCGCCCTTGTCGGCCGGCAGAATGCCCCCGGACGCGCCGCCCGGCAGGTAGGCCGTGAAGGTGTGGCCGTCCTCCATGCCGCCGCAATGTTCGTCGATCAGCTGGCGCACCGTGACCCCGGCGGGCGCCAACTTGACGCCGGGCTCCTTGACCCGGCCGGAAACCGAGAAGAAGTGCGGCCGGCCCTGTTCCTGGTACCAGTCCGCGCCCTTTTCGACGATGTCGCGGAGCCAGAACATGGTCTCGACGTTGTTGATCAAGGTCGGGCGCTTGAACAGGCCCTCCTGGGCCGGGAACGGTGGTCGGTTGCGGGGCAACCCGCGCTTGCCCTCGATACTTTCCAGCATCGCCGATTCCTCACCGCAGATGTAGGCGCCGGCGCCGCGTCGGAGATGCAGCGCGATGCCGCCGGTCAGGCCCTCGGTCTCCAGCCGCGCGATTTCCTTGAGCAGCAGCTCGCGGATTTGCGGGTATTCGTCGCGGAGATAAATATAGGCGGCCTCCGCCTCGACGGCCCAGGCGGCGATCAGCACGCCTTCGAGCACCCGATGCGGATCGGTCTCGAAGCAATGGCGGTCCTTGAAGGTGCCGGGCTCGCCCTCGTCCGCGTTGACGGCGACGAGGCGGGGTTTCGGCGTCCCCTTTAGGAAGCCCCATTTGCGCGCCGTCGGGAAGCCGGCGCCGCCGAGGCCGCGGAGACCGGATTGGTCGACCGCCTCGGTGACGGCGTCGCGCTGGTGATCGCCGGCCAGGCAGGCGCGCCAGACCGCATAACCGCCGTCGGCCGTATAGGCGTTGAAGTCGGTGTAGTCGGGGAGATCGGCTGTCGATTGGCCGGCGTCGGCGGCGGCGGTGACGCTGGCCACCCCTGCGCGGTGGATCTGGCGCTGGCCGACCACGGCCACCGGCGCGCGGTCACAGGCGCCGACGCAGGGCGCGTGCACGACGCGCACGTCGGTGCCGCCATACTTGGCGCCGAGTTCCTCCAACAGGGCCGCCGCGCCCTTCATTTCGCAGGTGATGCCGTCGCAGACGCGGACGGTCAGCTTGCCCGGTGCCGTCTCGCCTTCCTTCACCACGTCGAAGTGGTGATAGAAGGTGGCGACCTCGTAAACCTCGGTCATCGCCAGCTTCATCTCGGCGGCGAGCGCCGCGAGGTGGGCGGCGGAGAGCTGCTTGTGGGCATCCTGAATGAGATGCAGGTGTTCGATCAGGAGGTCACGGCGCCGCGGGCGGTCGCCGAGCAGGGCCCGGACGTCTTCTAGCGCGTCGCTTTCGACCTGCCGACCCTTGGGCAGGAAGGGCGTGCGGTTTCCTCGGCGTGGCCGATCAAGGGTCGTGGTGGACATATGGTTTTTTCTCCCTGCCGACAGCGGCGCATTGTCTTTGTTTTGTGGTCCGCGGGCAACGTCGAACTCTGATTGGAATAATGTATACCACGGCGTACCTGGTCAACAAAGCAATCCCTTGAGTGGCGCCGAAGATGGGGACTTTCGCCAGCTCCCGTCAATTAATTGGCAACGATTATAATGTAAAAGTCTGCGGGCGCATCCGACATCAGCGCGCCAACGACCATGGGGGCATACGCCGTGCAGATTGACGTGAAGACCGCCCAACTCCTTCATTCGCGCTTGTTCCACGATCTCGTCGGCGCCGCCAGCGCGGTCGATACTGGTTTGGAGTTCCTCGACGGCGACGACGGCGGCGGAGACGCCCTTGCGTTGATCCGCCAAAGCGCCGACCG
>JAPPPF010000062.1 GCA_028817665.1 Magnetovibrio sp.
CTTGTAGAACTTCGGCCACACGGCCTTGGTGGCGCGGTCGATGAATTCCTTCTCACCGTCCGCCGGATCGACGATTTCCATGCCCTTGGATTGCAGGTCCTTCTTGATGGCGGCCTCCGAATCGCGCAGGTACTGGGCGCTGTAGTCGGTGGCTTCCTTGCCGGCTTCCAAGATCGCCTTCTGATCGGCCGCCTTGAGGCCCTGGAAGACGCTCTCGGAGATGATCAGCGGTTCGATGGAGAACAGATAGCGGATGTTGGTGATGTACTTCTGCACCTCATAGAACTTCATGGCGTGGACGGTGATGTAGGGGTTGTCCTAGCCATGCACGACCTTCTGCTGCAGCGCCGTGAAGGTTTCCGACCAGGCCAGCGGCGTCGCGTTGATGCCCCAGGACTTGTAGGTGTCGAGCATGATCTCGTTCTTCGGCACGCGGACGATCACGCCCTTCAGGTCGGCGACCGTCTTGATCGGCTTCTTCGAGTTGGTGAGCACCCGGAAGCCCGAGTAGGCCCAACCGATGACCGGATTATCGCAATCGGGACCGACCAACTTCGAAATGTGAACTCTTCGATCGGCATTGCCTCTGGCGCGACAACGGCCAAAGCCGTATTGGCCGCCGTGCTCGGTGGATTCGTCAATATCTTGATCATTGATTCATTGCTGGCCGAGGAAGTGCTGCGTGAAGCGGCACAAAAAGGCCTGATCGACGCGACCGATACCATGGCGAACGCGAACTAGAGTAGCGCGCGAGGAAACAACCATTGGGCGGCCTGGCGTCACCGGACGATCACGGCACAACCCCGCTGGTCGATCCGCTTTCCGCAGAGGTTCGGACAAACAGAACCTTCACCGGGCGCCGCTCAGGCGCCGCGAAGATTCCGTTCATACAACTGCAAGAGCCGCTCCCAATGCCGTTCGGCGGCGGGCTTGTCGTAGCACCAGCGCGACGGGAAGGCGAAGCCGTGGTGGACGGCGGGGAAAATCTCGAGCTCGCCCTTGGCGCCCGAGGCGTCGAACAGGTCCTTCAGTTCCGCGACCATCTCCGGGGGCGCCAAGTCGTCGTGCTCGGCGCAGGCGATGTAGAGTTCGCCCGCGGCCTTGCCCAAGTTGAGGTGCGGGCTCTCCTCGGCGTCGCTGACCAGCCAGGTGCCGTAGAAGGACGCGGCCGCCTTGACGCGGTCCGGATAGCGGGCCGCGGCGGCCAGCGCGTAGGGCCCGCTCATGCAGTAGCCGTGGCAGCCGACGGGACCCGGCGCCGCGTCGGCGTGGGCGTCGGCGAAGGCGATCATGGCGGCGACGTCATCCATCACCGGCGGGATCGTCATCTTGGTGCGCACGGCGCGCATGCGGGTGTGATCGTCGGAGCCGGCCTCCAAGACGTCGGGGCCGTACTTGGTGTCGGCCCCGGCCCGGTAGTAGAGGTTGGGCAGGATCACGAAATAGCCCGCCGTCGCCACGCGGCGCGCCATGTCGTAGAGCTCCTCGCGGATCCCCGGCGCGTCCATCAGCATCAGCACCGGCGGGAACGGGCCTTCGCGCTCCGGCCGGCAAACGAAGGTCTCCATGGCGCCGTCCGCCGTGGTGATGTCCAGAATGTCCTCGATCATCGCGTTTCCCCGTTCCCGGCCCGCCGCCGCGCCGCTCAGCTTAGCAGGGTGGCGGCAAAGAAAAAGGGGCGGCCGGGGCCGCCCCTAGGAGGAACGTATAGGGAGGAGTCGTCTATGCCTTTTCCAGCGTCATCCGCAGCTTCTCGATCATCTCGTCGATGTGTTCCTTGGTCGAGATGAACGGCGGCGCCACGCAGGCCGTGTCACCGGTGAACTTCACGTGCATGCCGTTCCAGAACAGGTCCTTCTGCGCCTGGGTGCCGCGCGCGCCGGGCCCGCCCTTGGCATGCAGCTCGACGCCGCCCAAGAGGCCGTAGCCGCGGATGTCGCGGACGCTGTCGATGTCACTGAGGCTGTACAAGCCGTCGAGGAAGTATTCGGAGAGCGCCGCCGCTTGGCCGAACGAGCCTTCCGAGGCATAGATGTCCTGCACCGCGATGCCCGCCGCGCAGGCCGCCGGGTGGCCCGAATAGGTGTAGCCGTGGAAGAACTCGATGGCGTTCTCCGGCGCCGCCTCGGTGATGGTGGTGTAGATGTCGTCCTTGGCCGCGACCGCGCCCATGGGCTGGGCGCCGTTGGTCAGCGCCTTGGCCATGGTCATGATGTCCGGGGTGACGCCGAATTCCTGCGAGGCGAAGGCGGATCCCGTCCGCCCGAAGCCGGTGATCACCTCGTCGAAGACCAGCAGGATGCCATGCTCGTCGCAGATCTCGCGGATCCGCTCGAGATACCCCTTCGGCGGCACCAGGACGCCGGTGGAGCCGGCGATCGGCTCGACGAACACGGCGGCGATGGGCGAGCCGCCGTAGGTCTCGCAGAAGCGCGCCAGGTCGTCGGCGAGCTCGGCGCCGCTCTCGGGCTGGCCGCGAACGAACAGCGCGTCCGGGTTCCAGGTGTGACGCATGCAGACCACGTTCGGCATCACGCCGGAGAAGGTCTCGCGGTTCTTGACCATGCCGGAAAGCGACAGGCCGCCGATGTTGACGCCGTGGTAGGCGCGCTCGCGCGACACGAAACGGGTGCGGTGCCCCTCGCCGCGGGCCCGGTGGTAGGCCATGCACATCTTCAGCGCGGTATCGACCGATTCCGAGCCCGAGTTGACGAAGAACACGTGATTGATCGGCTCCGGCGTGATCCGCGCCACCTTCTGCGCCAGCTCGAAGCCGCCCGGCGTCGAGGTCTGGAAGGGTGCGGCGTAGTCGTTGTTGAGGAGTTGCTGGTGGACCGCCTCGGCGATCTCGGTGCGGCCGTGGCCGAGCGGGCAGCAGAACAGGCCGGACGAGCCGTCGATGACACTGCCGCCCTTGTGATCCGTGTAGTAGACGCCCTCGCCCTTGACGATGATCCGGGGGCTCTGCTTGAAGTCCCGGTTGGCGGTGAACGGCATCCAGTGCTGTTCAAGGGAATTGGCGGTGAATTGCATGTTCTTTTCCTCCCACGCCATCGTTCCGATGGCCGTTAAATCAACGTTCCGTGCCCTTGGCGACCGCTCCCCTGCGATGCTTCCCAGGCAGGCATCCGCGCCCCCGACTTTACGCGGCACGGGAATAAACGTAATCTGAACCTTGGCTCTATCGTAGGGCCAATTGACCGAATTGCTGTGTGCCAGGGGGCCATGCGCGACAGCCTGTTTCATCTTCGGCGGGTGGAAAACGCGAGCCTGCAATCGCAGATCCGCGAAATGCTGGTCTCGGCCATCCTGGAGGGCCGCATCCCGTCCGGCGAGCCGCTGCCGTCGAGCCGTCGCATGGCGCAGATCCTCGGCGTTTCGCGCAACACCATCGTGCTCACCTATCAGGGCCTGGTCGACGACGGCTACCTGACGTCGCGCGAACGCAGCGGCTTCTACGTCGACCCGACCATCCTCGACGGCCGCGCGCTCTCGGCGCCGCGCGCCGACACGCAAACCGCCGACGCCCCGGCCTGGCACGGGCGCTTCCGGGTCCGGCCGACCCTGCAGCACAACATCGAGAAGCCGCTGGACTGGCGGGCCTATCCCTATCCGTTCATCTACGGCCAGGTCGACCAGGACCTGTTCCCGATCAGCGCCTGGCGGGAATGCTCGCGCCAAGCCCTGGGCCGCAAGGGCATGGACGCCTGGACCTCGGACGCCCGCGAGAACGACGACCCGATGCTGGTCGAGCAGATCCGCACCCGGCTGCTGCCCCGGCGCGGCATCTACGCCAACAGCGACGAGATCCTGATCACCCTGGGCGCCCAGAACGCGCTTTATATCCTGGCCAGCCTGCTGATGACGACGGAGACCACCGTCGCCATGGAGGAGCCCGGCTATCCGGACGCCCGCAACATCATCAGCCTGAAGACCGGCCGGATCAAACTGCTGCCGGTCGACGAGCGCGGCCTGCCGGTGGACTCGCGCCTCCAGGACGTCGATTACGCCTACGTCACGCCGAGCCACCAGTTCCCGACCACCGCGACCATGCCCCTGGACCGGCGCCAGGCGCTGCTGGAACAGGCCGCGGCCAACGATTTCGTCGTCATCGAGGACGATTACGAGGCCGAGACCAACTACGTCAGCGACCCGACGCCGGCGCTGAAGACGCTGGACGTCGACGGCCGGGTGATCTACGTCGGCAGTTTCTCGAAGACCCTGTTCCCGGGCCTCAGGCTCGGCTACCTGGTCGGCCCGGCGGAACTGATCTCGGAGGCCCGCGCGCTGCGCCGGCTGATGCTGCGCCACGCGCCCAACAACAACCAGCGCACCGCGGCCCTGTTCCTGTCGCTGGGCCACCACGACACCCTGGTGCACCGCCTGCATCGCGTCTACCGGCAGCGCTGGCAGGAACTCGGCAACGCCCTGCAGCACCACTTCCCCGACTCGGCCCGCATGCCGACCTTCGGCGGCACCTCCATCTGGTTCCGGGCCGATCCCCGCATCGACGCCGACGAACTGGCGCTCGCGGCGGAGGCCAAGGGCCTGCTGATCGAGCCCGGCACGGTGCATTTCGGCGGCGAGAACCCGCCGCGCAACTATCTCCGGCTGGGGTTCTCGTCGATCCCCACGGACCGGATCGAGCCGGGCATCGAGAAACTCGCCGAGATCATCGCCCGCCAGCCGGGCTGATCGGCCGCCCTGGCCCGCTGGAATCTCCCGATCTGGTCCTACCATGGCGCCAGGACTCTTCGTTTACTTAGGCGTGTCGCCACGCCGGGCGGTTCCCCACCGTCGCGGCCGCGGCCTCAAGTGCTGGGATCCGGGCGCCGGCGCCGCCGACGCCGAATATGAGGGAGTTCGAAGAATGCTGATCGGGGTGCCGAAAGAGATCAAGAACCACGAATACCGTGTCGGCATGACGCCGACGAGCGTCCGCGAGGCGGTCCATCACGGCCACGACGTCGTCGTCGAGACGGCGGCCGGAACCGGGATCGGATCGTCGGACGACGATTACCGCGCCGCCGGCGCGACCATCCTCGACACCGCCGCCGAGGTCTTCGCCAAGGCCGACATGATCGTCAAGGTGAAGGAACCGCAGGCTGTCGAGCGCAAGATGCTGCGCGAGGGCCAGATCCTGTTCACCTACCTGCACCTGGCGCCGGACCCCGAGCAAACCAAGGACCTGGTCGACAGCGGCGCCGTCTGCATCGCCTACGAGACGGTCACCGACACCGCCCGCGGCCTGCCGCTGCTCGCACCCATGTCGCAGGTCGCCGGCCGCATGTCGATCCAGGCCGGCGCGCACTGCCTGGAGAAGGCCCAGGGCGGCGGCGGCGTGCTGCTCGGCGGCGTCCCCGGCGTGGCGCCCGCGAAGGTGGTGATCATCGGCGGCGGCGTGGTCGGCGAGAACGCCGCCTACATGGCCGTCGGCCTCGGCGCCGACGTGACCATCCTGGACCGCAACATCGATACCATGCGGGCGCTGGTCGTGCGCTTCGGGCAGTCGATCAAGACGCTCTATTCGACGGCGCTGGCCATCGAGGAACAGGTACGCGCCGCCGACCTGGTGATCGGCGGCGTCCTGCTGCCCGGCGCGGCGGCGCCGAAGCTGGTCTCCAAGCAACTGGTCTCGGAGATGAAGGCCGGCTCGGTGCTCGTCGACGTGGCCATCGACCAGGGCGGCTGCTTCGCCACCTCGAAGGCGACGACCCACGCGGAGCCCACCTACATCGTCGACGACGTGGTCCACTACTGCGTCGCCAACATGCCGGGCGCCGTCGCCAAGACGTCGACCTACGCGCTGAACAACGTCACCTTGCCGTTCACCCTGGCGATCGCCGACAAGGGCTACAAGCAGGCCCTGCTCGACGACCCGCACCTGTTGGCCGGTCTCAACGTGATCGAGGGCAAGGTGACCTACGAGGCGGTGGCCA
>JAPPPF010000186.1 GCA_028817665.1 Magnetovibrio sp.
GCGCGGGCCGCGCCGGAGAGGCCGGGGACGAGGAGATAGGCGTCGGGGTGCGGGAGCAGTTGTTCCAGGAGCCCGCGCCGGTCGATGGTGATGGATGTGGTCATGGTTAGAACGCCTTCGCGCCGAGGAATTTCTGGCTCAGAATCAAGGCCGCCGCGTGGCCGCCCCGGAAGGCGGCGTTGATCGCCGCCTGGGCGGCCTTTTCCAGGTCGCCGCGCTCGTAGACCCAGAAGCAGAGCACGCCCATGGCCTCCAGGATCGGCTCGACCGCCTGGCCCATGGGATACTGCCAGGGGTTCTGCTCGCCGTACTCGCCGCGCATGGAGACCATCATCAGCACCGGGAACCGGCCGCCCTTGGAAAACGACAGGAAGTTGGGGATGTTGCCGACCCCGGACGATTGCATGCAGAGCACGCCCTTTCCGCCGACTAGGTCGGCGCCGGCGCAGACGGCGACGCCCTCCTCCTCGGTCGTCAGCAGCACCGAGCGCGCCTCGTTGTGGGCATCGACGATCTCGATCAGCGCCTTGTTGCCGGCGTCAGGGATATAGGGGAACAGCGTCACCCCCGCCTCGATCAGCTGATCGAACAGCGCCTCTGACCATTCCCGGTGCGGATTGTCGGCGTTCATGCTGGCGGCCCCTCCCCCAAATCGGCTCCGGCCAAAGAATAGCCGAAGCGCCATGGGCTGCAAGCCGGGTCAGCCGATTTGGTCACATTTTCGTGCCGACATCCCAATTCGATTAATTCGCGGTATAATCGGGCCCACGAATTCGCTTCGATCCGGGAGGCTTCCATGTCCGCCAAGCGCCTTGCCACGTTCGCCGCCGGCACCGCCTTCGCCGCCGCGTTGACGCTCACCGCCGCCGCCTCGGCCCAACCGCCCAAGGTTGGCCAGCCGGCGCCCGACTTCGTCGGCGTCGACAGCCAGGGCAAGAAGCACAAGCTCAGCGACCTCAAGGGCAAGACGGTGATCCTGGAGTGGACGAACCACGACTGTCCGTTCGTGCGCAAGCACTACGGCGCCGGCAACATGCAGTCGACCCAGAAGGCGGCGAGGAAGGACGGCATCGTCTGGCTCAGTGTGATCTCGTCGGCGCCGGGCCGCCAGGGCTACGTCGAGGGCGCCGAGGCCGACCGCCTGACGAAGGTCCGGAACGCCGCCCCGGACGCCGTCCTGCTCGACCCGAAGGGCGTCATCGGCCGCAAGTACGACGCCAGGACGACGCCGCACATGTACCTGATCGACGCCCAAGGCACGCTCCGCTACCGAGGCGCCATCGACGACATCCCGAGCGCGTCCGCCGACGATATTCCGAAGGCCGTGAACTACGTGCGCCAGGCCGTCGCCCAGTTGAAGGCCGGCCTCAAGATCAAGCCGAGCGTGACGCGGGCCTACGGTTGCTCGGTCAAGTACGCCTGGTGAGCGGCGCCGCCGAATCATTCATGTTTCGGTCAGGGTTTTCCGCTAGACTGCCGGGCCAGATGGGTTGAGGATCGCCGAACGGGCGTCACCCGGCCCGCGATAAGATCTGGGAAAAGGAACCATGGACGAAAAAGAACTGGTCGGCGCCGTCATCGAGAAATCGGGGCTGGCGCCGGAACAGGCCGAAGAAACCGTGCATGCCGTCGTCGAGACGGTGCTCCGCGAATTCGAGAAGGGCGAGCCGACCCTCGATATGGAGACAGGCACCCTCAACTTGGTGATCGACGAACAGACCCTGGTGAAGAGCTTGGTCGACAAGGCCTACGTCTCGGCCACCGAGGCCCAGGCGCTGTTGGAGACCGTGGTCGAACTGCTGGTCCGCGTCTGAACCGAACCAACGCCGACCCCAGTCACGCGAGGCCCGAAAGCGTCGGCGCCCGGCCCGTCGCCTAGCGCACCACCGGATACCCCAAATCCTCGGCCCGGCGTTCCATCTCCAGGATCGGCGCGTAGGTGTCCTCGGACGGCACCTGGAAACCTGAAATACGAAGCGCCGCGAGGGCCGGCTTGAGCGCCGGGTCGGCGAGGCAGTCGGCGAGCGCCTGGCGGAGGACCCGGAGTTCGTCGTCGGGCCGCCAGTGCGCGGTGATCAGCGGCAGTCCGGGCGCCGGCAGGGTCGCGGTGAGGACGCGGAGCGCCGTGGTCAATTCCGGATTCCCGCGTTCGACGAGGTGATAGGTGACCGCGTCGATGGCGGCGACGTCGGCCTTGCCCCGGGCCACCGCCTCCATGGATTTCACGTGGCTGCCGGTGACACGGACGGCGCGGAAGAACGCCTCGCCGCCGGCCCGGCCCGCGACGGCGCCGTCGGCGTGACGGCGCTGGTGGACGTAATCCGCGATCAGGCGGCGCAGCGCGTTGTAGCCGGAATGCGAGATCGGTTTGTTGACGGCGCAGACGCGGCCGAACAACTGATCGACGCCGGTCACCGCCGACCCCTTCGCGACGACGATCAGGGAGCGGTACTGGATGCCCTCGCACCAGGGCGCTGCGTACGTGGGCGCCGCCACCAGCCGCACCGGCCCGGTGACGCCCTTGACCAGGGGATAGCCGCAGGTCTGGCTCACCAAGAGGTCGGGGGCGCGCCACAGGTCCTCCTCGGCGCGGTTCCAGGTGAGCCGCGCCGGGACGCGCGCCATGCCGGCCTCAAGCAGCCGCGCGCGGAGCCCCGCCCAAAGCTCGCGTACCGCCGGGCGCAGCCACGGCAACCCGTACATGGTGTAGGCGGCGACGGCGGCGGGCGCCGCCTTCGGTTCCCGTCCCGCCTTGGTTTTCGACTTGGTGCTGCCGGCCACGGCGACCCCCTCGATGATCCGGCCCGTAGTTTATTTCGCATATGCGAAGATTGCCATTGCGCTTTCGAATCAGCCTGTTAGGTTCCCGCCGGTCATCGAAGGGGTTCCCGAAAATCATGTTTATACGTGCCCGCCGCCGCCGCCCGCCCCTGGGCCGCGGCGTTCCCATCCTGATTGCTCTCACGGCGGCCTTGTCCGGCTGCGCGGCGCTGCCGCCGGCGGCCACCGTCGCCGGCATCGCCGCCAACGGCCTCAGCTACGCGACCACCGGCAAGGGCACCGCCGATCACATCCTGTCGTCGGCCACCGTCAGCGACTGCGCGCTGCACCGGGGCCTCGGCGAGGAGCCGGTCTGCCGGGACGGCGAGGCGGAAACGCCGGCGGTCGCGGCGAAATCCGGCCTCCCCGCGGCGCTCCGCACCCCGGCCGCGCACCGCGCGCCGCCGCGCCCGCCGGCGCGGGTTTCGGTCCGCGACATCATGCGCCATCACACCCGGACCTTCGTCGAGGCGAACCGGCGCTAGATCATCGTTCGCCGGGGCGTGACTCCGCTTCCCGACTGAGCTAGAAGCGGTGCATGACCACCGACACCCATTCCGAACGCATCCTGATCATCGACTTCGGCTCGCAGGTCACCCAGTTGATCGCCCGGCGGGTCCGTGAATCGGGCGTTTATTGCGAGATCCATCCGTTCCAGCAAGTCACCGCCGACAGCATTAGGGCCTTCGGCCCGAAAGGCGTGATCCTCTCCGGCGGGCCGGCCTCGGTGCACGAAATGGAGACGCCGCGCGCCCCCGACGGCATCTTCGAGGAAGACTTCGGTCTGCCCGTCCTGGGAATCTGCTACGGCGAGCAGACCATGGTCCAGCAGATGGGCGGCGCCGTCACGCCGTCCGACCACCAGGAGTTCGGCCGCGCCATGGTCGACGTGGTCGACGACTGCGTGCTGTTCTCGGGCGTCTGGGCACCCGGCGAGACGCACCAGGTGTGGATGAGCCACGGCGACCGGGTCGACGTCCTGCCGCCGGGCTTCCGGCCGGTGGCGACCACCGACAGCGCGCCCTACGCGGCCATCGCCAACGACGAGTTGCGCTTCTACGCGGTGCAGTTCCACCCCGAGGTCGTGCACACGCCGGACGGCGCCAAGCTCCTGGCCAATTTCACCCACAACGTCTGCGGCTGCGGCGGATCGTGGACCATGGCGGCGTTCAAGGACGAGGCCATCGAGAAGATCCGCGCCCAGGTCGGCGACGGCAAGGTGATCTGCGGCCTGTCCGGCGGCGTCGATTCGTCCGTCGTCGCGGTGCTGCTGCACGAGGCCATCGGCGAGCAGCTGCAGTGCGTCTTCGTCGACCACGGCCTGATGCGCATGAACGAGGCCGATGAGGTCGTCGGACTGTTCCGCGATCACTACAACATCCCGCTGATCCACCGCAACGCGTCGGAACTGTTCGTCGGCGCGCTCGAGGGCGTCGACGACCCGGAGGTCAAGCGCAAGACCATCGGCAAGCTGTTCATCGACGTCTTCGAGGAGGAAGCGGGCAAGGTCGGCGGCGCCAAGTTCCTGGCCCAGGGCACCCTCTACCCGGACGTCATCGAGAGCGTCTCGTTCACCGGCGGGCCCAGCGTGACGATCAAGTCGCACCACAACGTCGGCGGCCTGCCGGAACGCATGAACATGGACCTGGTCGAGCCCCTGCGCGAGCTGTTCAAGGACGAGGTCCGGGCCTTGGGCCGCGAACTGGGCCTGCCCGAAGCCTTCGTCGGCCGCCACCCGTTCCCCGGACCGGGCCTCGCCATCCGGGTGCCCGGCGCCATCACCTGGGACAAGCTGGAGACACTCAGGAAGGCCGACGCCATCTATCTGGAAGAGATCCGCAACGCCGGCCTGTATGACGCCATCTGGCAGGCCTTCGCGGTGCTGTTGCCGGTGCAGACCGTCGGCGTCATGGGCGACGCGCGCACCTACGACCACGTCTGCGCGCTCCGCGCCGTCACCTCCACCGACGGCATGACCGCGGACTACTACCATTTCGATCACGAGTTCCTGGGCCGCACCGCCAACCGCATCATCAACGAAGTGCGCGGCATCAACCGCGTCGTCTACGACGTCACCTCGAAGCCGCCCGGCACCATCGAGTGGGAATAGGCCCGCAGACGTCATCCAAGCAGGGAGAACCGCCATGCCAGTGATTCGCGTCGAAGTCCCCGAAGGGGTCGGGAGCGAGACCAAAAAGCGCATCCGCGAGGGCGTCAAGCAGGCCGTGTTGGATACCCTGGCGCCGAAGGAAACCAAGTACGACTACGTCGCCGTCAACGAGGTCTTCGGCGTGATCGGTGACGGCGTGCCGCTGGTCACGGTGGACCTGCGCCCGGGCCGCGAACCGGAACGCAAGCAGGCGCTGGCCGACGCCATCGCCGTCATCCTCAAGGATGAACTCGACGTCGCGGCCGAGGACGTCTACGTGCTCTACCGCGAGAATCCGGCCGAGAACCATTATTGCGGCGGCACGCCGCTGCCGGCGTGGGTGCCCGCCGACAAGTAGTCGGCGGCGCCGGGCGCCCTCACTCCCAGCAGAGATGCGGCTCGAGAACCGGCGTGACGTCGCGGAGGCGCATCAACAGGCAGGCCTCGTCGGTGCCGGGCGTGTAGCGGACTTGATAATGCAAGCCGCCGGCGTGCTGCCAGATGATTTCCGGCTCGGGGCCGACGAAGGCCCAGGCGGCGATGGGGATCACGGCGATCACGGCGCAGCGCCAAACCAGGTCCAGGGGGAGCCGGCCGGGCATCGCGGGTCGGGCCGCCACCTAGCCGTCCGTGACCGGGCCGACGCCGAAGTTCGAGCCCAAGTCGACCTTGGCCCGCAGCAATTCGAGAAGTTCCTTGAGGTCGCCCAGGAGCTGCGGCTGCGCGCCGCTCAGGTCCTGGCGGAACACCGCCTTCATGGCGAGGATGTGGACCTTGATGACTTCCAGCTCGACACCGGCCAGCCGGGCGCGGCCATCGAGGAACTTGCAGAGCGAATCGCCGATGGTCGAGATCAGGTCGAAGCCGAAGGTGCCGCCCTGGCCGCGGATCTCGTGGGCGATATCGAACATCTCG
>JAPPPF010000181.1:0-22919 GCA_028817665.1 Magnetovibrio sp.
CCGAGGCCGGCGAGGGTGTCCAGGGGGGTGCGCCGGAGCCCGGCCAGGTCGCCGTTCGCGGAGTATACCAAGTGGGCGGCGAAGCGCCGGCCCTGGTCGGTGAGAGCGATCATCCGCGCCCCGTCGGCGCTGACGCCGAGCGCCGACAGCCCGCCGAAGGCCGGGTCGTCGCCGCGCACCGCGATGCCGCCCCGGTAGCGGAGCTTGCCGGTGGATGTCTGGTCCGGCGCCTCGGCGTTCAGGGGCACCGGCCGGGTGGTGACGGCGATGGGCTCGGCGGCGGCCGGTAGGGCCACCCAGAGGAGGCCGGCGAGGAACAGGGCGGGGATGATCGGTTTCGGCATGGCCATCCTTGGTATACCGGAGCTGCGCGGGCGCCTAGGGAACATAACCGAATTGTGACCGACCCGGCGCCGGCGGCTCAACCCTTCGGCTCGGCGCGCCAGGCGTCGGCGCGCTTCTTCGCCTCGTTGATCTGTTTCGACGACAGCCGGCGCTGCAACTTGGCCCGGTACTTCTTCGAGCCGCTGAAGCCGCCGCGGATGGCCAGCGTGTACCACTTGTAGGCCTCGATGCGGTCGAGCTTGACGCCGTGGCCCGCCGCGTAGAGCGCGCCCAGCATGGGCTGGGCCGGGCCGGGGCCGAGGTCGGCCGCCTTGCGCACCCACGCCGCCGCCTGGCGCGCGTTGCGGTGCACGCCGATGCCCTTCAGGTAACGTTTGCCGACGAGCAGCAGGTCAGGCGCGGATTTCGTCTTCTCGGCCTTGGCGGCGAAGGCGGTGAAGTTCTCGTCGCGCTTCGCCTTGGCCGCCGCGACCGCCTTGCCGGCGATGCCGGTCTCGCGGAGATGCTGGATGTAGCGCTCGAAATGGCCGAGCAGTTTCGGCACGTCGGGCTTGCCGAAGCCCCAGGCCTTGTCGACGTTGATCTCGTTGTCGCGCAGATAGCGGCTGAAATCGCCGCACCACTTGGTCCGCATGTCCGTGCGGAAGCGGATCATGTTCGATGTGTCGCGCTTCACGCCGAAGTCCTGGTAGGACTTCTCCTCGTAGATGAGCGCCTCGCATTCGCGGTCGATCTTGCGGTCCTTGTGGCCGCGGCCGCGGAAGTGCTGGAGGCCGTGGCCGACCAGTTCGTGGACGATCAGCGCGGCCAGGTCGTCGGTCGGCCATTTCGCGCCGAACCGGCCGATGACCACCAGGAAGTGCTTCAACCCGCCCTGTTCCTTCTGGAAGAAGTCCGGGAAGAAGGCGCCGATGGTGACGCTGGAGAGCTGTTTCTTCGGGAACCCGGCGTCGTAGACGACGGTGACCTTGCCGTTCTTCTTCAGGGTTTCCAGGTGTTTGACGCTGAACGGAGATTTCTCGTAGATCCGGTCGAGCGCCTTGGCCAGGTTGGCGACGCCGGCCGCCGGTTCGATCAGTTCGGTATCGTATTTCTTGTCGGGCAGCGGCATGCCGAGGAGCTCGATTCCCCGGTGGGTCCGCTCGATCTCGGATTTCGCGGCGTCCGCCGGCGCAACCGCGGCGAGGCAATACAACGCCGCCCATACGCCCCATGCGGGTATCCGTCGAGGCAAGGGGCGCGGGCCTCGGGGCATGGCGTCAGCTCCAGCTCTTTTGATGCTCGGGCGGCGCGTCCTGGCCCTTGGGGACGCCGCGGTCATAGACGAAGGCGGTGTCCTCCTCCATGTAGCTGTGGTCGTGGATGACGACGGTGTCACGGTCGATCAGGGCGACGGCGTAGGCCGGGTTCTCCGTCGAACAGACCAGCGGCGAGGCATCGCCGAGCACCGTGGCGACCTGGTGAGACGTCGCTTTGACCGTGGAAAACGGAAGCCCGTTCCACGAGCCGTGGCAGGTCCGGTGCAGATGGCCGAAGAACAGATGGCGGATGTGGGCGAAGCCCTGCACGACGGCGGCGAGATCGGGCTTGTTCCGCATGCCGATCATGTCCATGGCGTGAATGCCGGAATCGAAGGGCGGGTGATGCATGAACAGGAACACGTCGCGGCCCTGATCCTGGGTTTCGAGCAACCGTTCGCGGAGCCAACGCAGGCGTTTCTCGCAGAGGTATCCGGTGTTGCGGCCGTCATCGAGGGTGTCGAGCACGAGAAACTCGCCGGCGCTCGTTTCCAGCGCGTATTGAAGGAACCCTTCGTCGGTCCAAGGCGCGTCGGGCAAGGCGGCGCGCATGGTCGCGCGGGCGTCGTGGTTGCCGATCAGCGGATGCCAGGGGATTGTGAGGCCATTCAGGATCTCGACGAACTCGCCGTAGGAGTCGGGCTCGCCCCAGTGCGAGATGTCGCCGGTGACCATGCACAGTTCGGCGTCGGCGAAGTTGGCGTTGATGCTGGCGATCGCCGCCTCGAGCCGCGCGTGCACGTCGAGATCGAAGATCTTCTGCGGCCGGGCGACGATGTGAGGGTCGGTCAGGTGGATGAATTTCATGGTTTCCGCTTTCGTTGCCGGCCGTTACGGTTCCATGCCCGCCCCGGTTCTGCAAGAGCCAACGGCGGAATTCCGGCCCCGGCCCTTTCATATCCGTTCACACCACGGTTACGCCCTGGTGACATGGGCCGCCGATCGGTCAGCAACGTGTCAGCTAGGGCAAGCATGTTGCGGCCACGACCAACGAACGGAGAGCGCCATGCGCCAGATCGCCGCCATCACCATCGCCGCCTTGCTCGTCTCGGGCTGCGCGCTGCCCGTGCCCATCCAGGTGGCCGGCTGGGTCTTGGATGGCGTCAGCGTCATGACCACCGAAAAGACGCTCACCGATCACGGCCTGTCCATGGTCTCCGGCCGGGACTGCTCGGTCTGGCGCGGCATCGCCGAGGGCCAGCTCTGCGTCGACGAGCGCGGCAACATCCTGACCGCGTCGCGGCCCGGCGCCCGCCCGGCGCTGTCGCTGGCGGCGCCCGCCGTCGAGGTCGCGGCGATGCCGACGGATACCGGCCGGGCGCGCATCGCGCCGCCCTATCTCCGCGTCTACTGAATTCCGATGACCGGCCGGCCTAGATGAGCCGGCGGTAGAGCTTCTCGGCGCCGTCCTCGTCGAACAGTTCGGCCAGTTGGTTCATCATCGTGCCGCCCAGTTCCTCGGCGTCGACGATGGTCACCGCGCGCCGGTAGTAGCGGGTCACGTCGTGGCCGATGCCGATGGCGGTGATCTCCACCTCGGAGCGGGTCTCGATCCATTCGATGACGTCGCGGAGGTGGCGTTCCAGGTAGTTGCCCGGATTCGCCGACAGCGTCGCGTCGTCGACCGGCGCGCCGTCGGAGATGACCATCAGGATGCGCCGCTGCTCGGGCCGGCCGAGCAGCCGGTTGTGGGCCCAGAGCAGCGCCTCGCCGTCGATGTTCTCCTTCAACAGGCCCTCGCGCAGCATCAGGCCCAGGTTCTTGCGGGCCCGGCGCCAGGGCTGGTCGGCGGCCTTGTAGATGATGTGGCGGAGGTCGTTGAGGCGGCCCGGCGCCTTCGGCTTGCCGTCGGCGACCCACTTCTCGCGCGCCTGGCCGCCCTTCCAGGACCGCGTCGTGAAGCCCAGGATCTCGACCTTGACGCCGCAGCGCTCGAGGGTGCGGGCCAGGATGTCGCCGCACATGGCGGCCACCGTGATCGGCCGGCCGCGCATGGAGCCCGAATTGTCGACCAACAGCGTCACCACGGTGTCGCGGAAGTCGGTGTCGCGCTCGAGCTTGTAGGACAGCGGATGGGTCGGATTGACGACGACCCTGGAAAGCCGGCCGGCGTCGAGCAGGCCTTCCTCCAGGTCGAACTCCCACGACCGGGTCTGCTTCGCCAAAAGCCGGCGCTGCAGGCGGTTGGCGAGGCGCGAGACGACGCCCTGCAGGTGCGAGAGCTGCTGGTCGAGCTGATGGCGCAGCCGGGTCAGCTCCTCGGGGTCGCAGAGCTCGTCGGCGCCGATGATCTCGTCGAATTCGGCGGTGAAGGGGTGGTAGCGGGCCTCGTTGTCGGCGCCGTCGCGCTGCCACGGCTCGTTCCAGCGGCTCGGTCCCGCCGGTTCCTCCTCGCCGTCGCCGGACATGAACTGCTCGTCGTCGCCCTCGCCGAACTCACCGTCGTCGGAGACGTCCATCTCACCGGCCTGCCCGGCGAGCATGGAATCGTCGCCCATCTCCGAATCCGTGCCCTGCTCGGCGTCGTCCCCGGCCTCCTCGGGATCCTGCTCGTCATCCTGGTCGTCGGAATCGAGCGGTTCGCTCTCGTCGTCCATCAGATCGAGAGTGCGGATCATGTCGGTGACCACGTCGGCGAACCTTTCCTGGTCGGCGGGGCAGTTCCGAAGCTCGCGGATCTGCTTGCCGATGCAGCTCTCCAGGTCGCCGCGCCACACGTTCAGGAGGCCGCGTGCGCTCTCCGGCGCGGCCTCGCCGGTCAGGCATTCGCGGACCAGAAGGCCGACGGCGTCGGCGAGCATGGCGTCGTTCTTCTCGGTGACGGCGCCGTAGCCCTTGGCCTTGCAGCGCTCGTCGACCAGCGCGCCGAGGTTGTCGGCGACGCCGTTGAAGCGCCGCGTGCCGAGGCTTTCGCAGCGCACCTGCTCGATGGCTTCGTAGACGGCGCGGGCCTCGGGACCGGCCGGCATGTGCTGGCGGTGGATGTCCTGGTCGTGATAGCGGAGCCGCAGACCGAGCGCGTCGGCGACGCCCCGGAGTTTGGTCAAGCCGGCCTGGTCGACGGTGCCGACGGGGGTCGGCAGGATGGCGCTATCGGGGGTGACGCTGGCCTGGCCGGGGCTGAAGTTGACGCTCAGCTCCGGTTCGGCGGCGAGCGCCTTGAGGGCCGCGCCGGTGACCCGCTTGACCAGTTCGTTGGGTTCTTCCTCGCGCATGGCGGCGCTCACTCCCGGGGGCCCAGGGGCCCTGAACGGCTATTGCAGGACGGCGGTGGCGGCCGATTCGGGCAGGTCCTCGCCGATGCAGCGCTGGTAGTACTCGGCGACCACCGGACGCTCGATCTCGTCGCACTTGTTGAGGAAGGTCAGCCGGAAGGCGACGCCGACGTCGCCGAAGATCTGCGCGTTCTCGGCCCAGGTGATCACCGTCCGGGGCGACATCACCGTCGAGATGTCGCCGTTCATGAAGCCCGTGCGGGTCAGTTCGGCGACATCGACCATGGCGCTGATCGTTTCGCGGCCTTCCTTGGTGTCATAGGCCGGGGTCTTGGCGAGCACGATGTCTTGTTCCGTGTCGTGCGGCAGGTAGTTCAGCGTGCAGACGATGTTCCAGCGGTCCATCTGGCCCTGGTTGATCTGCTGGGTGCCGTGATAGAGGCCCGTGGTGTCGCCGAGGCCGACCGTGTTGGTCGTCGAGAACAGGCGGAAATAGGGGTTCGGCCGCATCACCCGGTTCTGGTCCAGGAGCGTCAGCTTACCCTCGACCTCGAGCACGCGCTGGATCACGAACATCACGTCCGGGCGGCCGGCGTCGTACTCGTCGAACACCAGCGCCGTCGGATTCTGCAGGGCCCACGGCAGGATGCCCTCGCGGAACTCGGTCACCTGCTGGCCGTCGCGCAGCACGATGGCGTCCTTGCCGATCAGGTCGATGCGGCTGATGTGGCTGTCCAGGTTGACCCGGATGCACGGCCAGTTGAGGCGCGCCGCGACCTGCTCGATGTGCGTCGACTTGCCGGTGCCGTGATAGCCCTGGATCATGACCCGGCGGTTATGCGCGAACCCGGCCAGGATCGCCAAGGTGGTGTCCGGATCGAACCGGTAGGCGTCGTCGACGTCGGGCACGTGCTCCTCGGTCTCGCTGAACGCCGGAACTTCCATGTCGCTGTCGATGCCGAAGACTTGGCGCACGGAGACGACGAGGTCCGGTTCTTGTTTGGCCAGGGCTTCGGATGTGTTGATGGCGGCGGTCATGGTGCTCATTCCTAAGATCAAATGCCGGTTCGGCCCGCGGCGGGCCACGAAGGCGGGTTTCGGACCCGTCCGTTTAGGGGTTCCGGGGCATCCAGTCAAGGCGGGTGAGGGCGCCCGGGATCAGGATTCGAGGAAATTCATGACCACCTGATAGGCGTGGTTGATCTCCTTCATGCGGTCGTCCGAGCCGTCACCGCCCAGCCGGGCATCCGGGTGATGGCGTTTGACCAACGCCTTGTAGCGCGCCTTGACCTGCGCGACGTCGATGGGGATCTCAAGCTCCAGGACCTTGAGGGCGCGGCGGATGTCCAGCTCGAGCCGCTCGGTGCCGGGGCGCTCCTCCTGTCTGCGCTTAGGCTCGTCGTCTTCGAAGGCGCCGAAGGGGTCGTCGAAATGGCCCTCCATGAAGGCCTTGATCGCGGGGCCCGAGCCGAGCGGCCAGGACGGCCGGTTCCACACCGTGTCGTGGCGGACGTGCGCCTCGACCTGGTCGTCGGTCATGCCGGCGAAGAAGTTCCAGGCCTTGTTGTATTCGCGCGCATGGTCCTTGCAGAACCAGCGGAAGGCATCGGGCTCGTCGCGCGATTTCGGCGCCCGGTGCGGGGCGTCGCCGCCGCATCCCGGCCACTCGCAATGATGCGTCTCGACCTCGGGGGCCGCCGCGTACCGTTCGAGGATCGGCGTATGGAGCTTCGGTGCCATGGGATAACTATGCGGGGTTCCGCTCGGCGAGGTCAAGAACCCGCAGCGGGGCGCGATCGGCCCCCATTTACACGTTCTGCGGCATGTCCGCACACGAAAATATCACTATAGACCGCGACCATTGAATGATAACCTCAGCGTGTGCCGGCGCGTTGCGCCGACACCGGTCCGCCATTGGGATGCAAGGGGAAGATGCCGGATCGCAACGCCGGGTTTGGCCGGGCGTATACAACGTAGCCTTGAACAACTCGAAATTCGGGGCTAATGGACATGAGGACGGAGATCACCGCCTTGGCGATCGATCATGTGCCGACCTTAAATTCTAGGGGGAAAGCCTGTCACAATGAAAAGCCAGTTGATCAGCCGCAACATCACCGTCAACGGCCGGCGCACGAGTATGCGTCTGGAAGAAGCGGCATGGGAAGCCATTGACGACATCTGCGCGCACGAGGGCGTTTCCATCAATGACCTTTGCACCGCCATCGATCAACGCCGCAGCACGTCCAGCCGGACCGCCACGGTCCGGGCCTTTATCGTCACCTATTTCCGCGAAGCCGTCGCCGAGGCCGGTGGATTGACCGGCGGCCACGTCAATACCCTGATACCGGATTTCTCCGCCTGAGGGGCGGCTGCGACGGGCCTAAACCGTTATTTTTGCTCCGCTTCGTAGAATTGTGGCCACTGGCGCTCGACGACCGGGCCGTCGGTCGCGTAGGCGTGGCAGGTGCCGAGGACCGGCGGCCGCTCTGCCGGGTCGGGGGCCTCGGTCCGGCGCCGGCTGCGCACGGGAATGATCGTCTGATAGGCGGCCTGCGCCAGCGGCCCCATGAACAAGTCGCGCACGTGGGTGCAGCCCTTGGTCCGGCCCATCACCCGCTTTACCTCCTTGCGCCAACCGGGACCGATTCGCACGCCGACCAAGTCCGGCACGGTGAGGTTGGCGTCGGCGCAGATCGTGTAGGGGGACGCCTCCGTCACCGCTTCGGCGCCATGGACGACGAGGTCGAGATCGACGGTGATGCGGACAACCATGCGGTGAACGGGCTCGCCGGCGGAGACGACGCCCCGGTCGACGTTGTCGAAGGGATAGGTTTTCTGGTCGACGAGGACCGCCTCGATGTCCCAGAGGCCGTCGTCGCGCTCGTAACCGTGGCATTCGATACGGCGGGTGTGGATGTGCTTGCGGGCGGCGGGGCGTGACAGGGCCATCTTGCGTTCCTCTTCGGTCTTGGCGATGCGGCGCGGGTCGGTCGGCGCCGGGGCTGTTGTCCATGCCCCGCCGCCGCGACGATGTCAAACCTGCGGCTGTCGGCGGGGGCCGGAAACGGTCTTTACAATTTACCTAACAAATGTTAGTTAGATAATCAACAAACGCCACGAACCCAACGTTTCCAGGGGCCCGAGGGCCATGACCGCATCGACCGCCACCCTCGCCGAGACGGCCAAGCCGCGCGACAACAAGCGCCCGCAAGTCCTCGATTCGGCGGCCCGGTATTTCCGCGAACAGGGTTACGCCGCGTCGTCCATGCGCGATATCGCCGCCGCCGCCGGCATGAAGGCGGGGTCCATGTACTACTACTTCGCCTCCAAGGAGGAGTTGCTGGTCGCCGTCCACGAGGAGGGCATCCGTCGCATCACCAAAGCCGTGAACGCGGCCTTGGCCGGGCCGGCGGGGCCATGGGAACGGCTCGAGGCGGCGATGAGCGCGCATCTCGCGTCACTCCTGGACGGCGGCGACTACGCGCAGGTGGTGACCCGGGAACTGCCCCGCGACGACGGCCCGGCGCGGCGCCGGCTGATCGGCATGCGCGACGACTACGAGACGATCTTCCGCGGCCTCGTCGACGCGCTGCCGTTGCCGCCGGAAACCTCGCGCCGGCACCTGCGCCTGATGTTGTTCGGCGCCATGAATTGGACCCAGCACTGGTACCGGCCGGCGGGTGACACGCCCGAAGCCATCGCCCGCGCCTTCGTATCCGTGCTCAGGAAAGGAGACCAACCGTGAACGACACGCAACCGCTCGACGAGAGCCGCGCCGCCGACGGCGCCGCCAATCTCGGCCGCCCGGCCCGGGTGATGGTGACCAAGATCGGCCTCGACGGCCACGACCGGGGATCCAGGCTGGTCGCCGGGTTCCTGCGCGACGCCGGCATGGAGGTGATCTACACGGCGCCCTGGCAGAAGATCGAGACCGTCGTCCGCCAGGCCCTCGAAGAGGACGTCGACGCCATCGGCGTCAGTTCGCTGGCCACCGACCACCTGTTGGTGCCGCAATTGATGACGGCGCTCGGCGAGGCCGGGCTGGAGGACGTGATCGTCGTCGTCGGGGGGATCGTGCCGGACGCCGACGTCGCCGAGTTGAAGGCCGTCGGGGTCGCCGAGGTATTCCATCCGGGATCCTCGCGCGACGACATCGTCGGCACCATGACGGCGCTGATCGCGGCGCGGCGCGCCGCCGCCTGAGGCCAGTAGAGACACCAGGGAGAGCTATCATGCCGAAATCACCGCACGTTCCCGGCGACGCCCAGGCCGACTGGCGGCGCGCCTACGACACCACGGGCCCCGCCGACGACCGGGTCGAGAACCGGTCCGGGATCGAGATCAAGCCGCTCTACACGCCGGACGATTGGGACAGCGAGCGCTACGCCGACGATCTGGGCTTCCCCGGACAGGCGCCGTGGACGCGGGGCATCTACCCGAGCATGCACCGGGGCCGGCCATGGAGCCAGCGCCAGTTGATCGGGCTGGCCACGCCGGAGGAATATAACGCCAGGATGCGCAAGATCGTCGCTTCCGGCGCCACCGCCTTGAGCGTCATCCCCTGCAATTCCGTCTACCGCGGCTACGACATGGACGAGGTCGACCCGGTCCTGCTCGGGACCTGCGGGACCACCATCAACACCGTCGACGACATGGACACCTGCCTCAAGGGCGTGCCCATCGACGCCACGTCGATCGCCCTCAACGACCCGTCGCCGTTCACCCTGCTGGCCTTCCTGCTGGCCGTGGCGCGGCGCCGCGGCATCTCCTGGGACCAGGTCACCGGCACCTCGAACCAGAGCGACTTCATCTCGCACTTCGTCGCCAATCACATGTTCTTCCGGCTCGCGCTGGACGGCGCCCGGCGGGTGTTCGTCGATCACGTCGCCTTCGCCAACGACCGCGTGCCGAGGTGGAACCCGGTCTCCGTGGTCGGCCAGCACATGCAGCAGGCCGGCGCGACGCCGGCCGAGGCCATGGCCTTCACGCTGTCGACGGCGGTGCAGTTCGCCGACGACTGCATCGAACGCGGCCTCGAGCCGGACGGTTTCCTGCCGCGCTTCACCTTCTTCTTCGATATCTCCATCAGCTTCTTCGAGGAAATCGCCAAGTTCCGGGCCGGGCGCCGCATCTGGGCCCGCATCGCCAAGGAACGGTTGGGCGCCAAGGATGAGCGCTCGTACCGGTTCAAGTTCCACGCCCAGACGTCGGGCCTGGACCTGACCCGCCAGCAGCCGCTGAACAACATCGCCCGGGTCTCCGCCCAAGCCATCGCCGGGATCATGGGCGGGCTGCAGTCGATGCACACGGACGCCTACGACGAGGTGCTCTCGACGCCGACCGAGGAGGCCGCCAAGATCGCCGTGCAGACCCAGAACATCCTGCGCGACGAGGCGCATCTGGCGGACGTCATCGATCCCCTGGCCGGGTCCTACTACGTCGAGACGCTGACCAACCAGATGGAGGAACGCATCCTCGAGGTGATGGCCACCGTCGAGGACGCCGGCGGCATGTTCGAGGCGGTCAGGAAGGGCATCGTCCAGCAGATGATCGGCGAGTCGGCGACCGCCTTCCAGGAGAAGGTCGACGACGGCACCCAGACGGTGGTCGGCGTCAACAACTTCGCCGACGACAGCGAGATCCCGGTGCGCGCCCTGGAACGCCCGCCCGCCGATGTCATGCAGCGCCACATCGACAATTTGAAGAAGTTCAAGGCGGAGCGGCCGCAGGCCGAAGTCGCCAAGGCCCTCGACGAATTGGCGCGCGCCGCGGCGGACGAGAAGCTCAACATCTTCGAGAAGATCGTCGACGCCGTCGAGGCCGGCGCCACCAACGGCGAGGTCTGCGGCAAGCTGCGCGACGAGCTCGGCTTCGGCCATCCGCTGATCGCGGCATGAGCGCTCTCGTCGATCGCGCCCGGCGGCTCGCCGGCGCCGACCCGTTCGTGCGCTCGCTCGGCATCGCCGTCGTCGCCGCCGCCGAGGGCCGCGTCGAGGTCGGCATGGAGGTCGGGCCGGAGCATCTGAACTTCCTCGGCGGCGGGCACGGCGGCCTCATCTTCACGCTCGCCGATACCGCTTTCGGACTGGCGTCGAACATCGGCGGGACCGTCTCCATCGGCATCGACACGCACATGGCCTACATCCGCGGGGTGCGCGCCGGCGACCAACTCAGCGCTGTCGCCGAGGAGATCTCGCGGTCGTCCAAGACCGCCGTCTACCGCGTCGACGTCCGCCGCGACGGCGAGGCCGTGGCGGCCTTCACCGGCACCGTGCATGTCACGGGGCGGTCCGTTGACGACGTTGTGGGGCCGGATCAGGCGCCGTAGCGGTCGCCGAAGACGAAGGCTTCGGTTTCCTTGATGTCCTTCTCCAGCGCTTCCTTGACGGAGGCGTAGAGGTCGCGGATCGAGACGATGGAGACGCATTTGCCGTCCTCCGCCACGGGCAGGTGGCGGTAGCCGCGGGTCTGCATCAGTTCGAGCGCGTCGCGGGCCGAATCATCCGGCGCCAGGGTGTCGGGATTGGCGGTCATCACGTCCCCCACCTTGGTCGCCTGGCCGTCCAGGCCGGCCGCCAGGACGCGCTGGGTCAGGTCGCGCTCGGTGATGATTCCGATCAGCTTGTCGTCGTTGTCGACGACGATCAGCGCCGCGATATGGGCGTCGGACATCATCTTCGCCGCGGTCAGCACGTTGTCGTCGATGGTCACGCGCGCGATTGTCAGGCGTTGAACGACGTCCGGTATGATTTTGCCTTGCATGGACCCGTTACCTCCTCATTCCTCCTGCCAACACACCCATATCAATTTTAGGGCAGGCATGGGGGGGGCAATCAAGGGTTAATCGCTCATGCCGTGCCGCCGCCGCCGTTGTCAGGCGCCTCGGCGGCGCCGTCGTCGTCGAAATCGGCGGCCGGCGGGGTGATCCGCACCTGGGTGATCTGGTTGCGCTGGCGCTCGACGATGTCGAACAGGAAGCCGTGGAAAATGAAGCGCTGGCCGACGTCCGGGATGCGCCGCGCCTCGTGCAGCACGAGCCCGGCGATCGTCGCCGCCTCCCCGTCGGGAAGCCGCCATTCGCATAGGCGGTTGAGATCGCGGATGGTCACCTTGCCGTCGACCACGTAGCTGCCGTCGTCGGCGCGGTTGACGCCGGTCACGGCGACGTCGTGTTCGTCGTCGATCTCGCCGACGATCTCCTCGAGGATGTCCTCGAGGGTGACGACGCCCTGGAAACTGCCGTATTCGTCGACCACCAGGGCGAAATGCTCGCGACGCTCGCGGAACGCCTCCAACTGGTCGAGCAGCGGCGTCTGCTCGGGAATGAACCAGGGTTCGCTGCCTTCCTCGAGGATCTTCAGGCCCGACGGGTCGCCGCCCCGGGCCCACAGTTCCCGGAGCAAGGCCTTGGCGTGGAGTACCCCGACGATGTTGTCCGGATCGTCGCGCCACAGCGGCACCCGCGTGTAGGGGCTGTCGACGGCCTGCTGTATGATCTCGGCGACGGGCAGCGAGGCGTCGAGGGCGAGCACGTCCTTGCGGTGGGTCATGATCTCAAGCACCTGCACGTCGTCGAGATCGAGGACGCTTCGGAGCATGGCGCGTTCGTGCTTGATGGCGGTGTCGTCGCCGTCGTGCAGGTCGATGGCGCCGCGCAGTTCCTCTTCCGTCGAGCCGCCCTGGTCGTCGGCGCGGGTCCGCACGCCGACCAGGAAGAGGGCGCCGCGGACCAGCGCGTTGATGGCGATGGTCAGGGGCGCGAACAGGGTGACGACGACGTTGATGGCGGGCGCGATGGTCAGCGCCGTGCGGTCGGCGGTCCGGATCGCGTAGGTCTTCGGCAGGATTTCCGCGAACACCAGCACCAGGGCGGTCATGGCGATGGTCGCGTAGGCGATGCCGGCGGTGCCGAACAGCGCGATCAGCACGCCGGTGGCCATGGCCGAGGCCATGATGTTGACCAGGTTGTTGCCGATCAGGATGGCGCCGATCAGGCGCTCCTGGTCGTCGCGCAGCCGGTTGACCAGCGCCGCCTTGGCGTCGCCGCTCTGTTCGAGCTGGTGCATGAGCGGCCTCGACGCGGCGGTCAGCGCCGTCTCCGAGCCGGAGAAGAAGGCCGAAAGGATGAGCAGAAAGGCGATGAATGCCACGGTCGCCAACATGGTGTCTCTCCGTCAATATCCGGCCGATCACCGGGCCGGCGCGGTTCGTCTAGTGGTTCAGAATCTCGCTTAATAGTCCGTCGAGGACGTCCGGGTCGACGTCCCGGGTGGTGAAGGCGTCGCCGATGGCGCGGGCCAGCACGAAGGTGATCCGCCCGGCGTCGACCTTCTTGTCCTTGCCCATGTGCCCGACGATCGCTTCCGGCGTCCAGCCGGCGTCGGCGATGCCGGCCAGTGTCACCGGCAGGCCGACGGTTTCGAGATGCGCGCGCACCCGCTCGACGTCCTGGCCCGGGCACAGCCCGAGCCGCCGCGACAGCTCGAACGCCGCCAGGCAGCCCAGCGCCACGGCCTCGCCGTGGAGCAGGGTGTCCGAGTATCCGGCCTCGGCCTCGAAGGCGTGGGCGAAGGTATGGCCGAGGTTGAGGAGCGCCCGGCGGCCGCTTTCGCGTTCGTCCTCGGCGACGATCGCCGCCTTGGCGCGGCACGACGCCTCGATGGCGTAACGCCGGGCCCCGGCGTCGCCGGCCAGCAGCGCCCCGGCGTTGGCCTCGCACCACTCGAAGAACCCGGCGTCGCCGATCATCCCGTATTTGACGACCTCGGCGTAGCCGGCCAGGACCTGGCGCCAGGGCAGGGTGTCGAGGCTGCCGGTGTCGGCGAGGACCAGCTTCGGCTGGTGGAAGGCGCCGACCAGGTTCTTGCCGTGCGGCGTGTCGACGCCGGTTTTGCCGCCGACGGAGCTGTCGACCTGGGCGAGCAGGGTCGTCGGGATCTGGATGAACGGGATGCCGCGGAGCGTGATCGCCGCGCAGAACCCGGTGAGGTCGCCGATGACGCCGCCGCCGAGCGCGATCAGCGTCGTCTTGCGGTCGATGCCGCTGTCCAGGAGCCAGCCCGTCAGCTCGTCGACGTAGCCGATGCTCTTGGTCTGCTCGCCGGCGGGCAGGATCTTCGTCGCATGGCCGACGCCGGCGGCGTCGAGGGAGGCCTGCAGCGGCGCCAGCCAATGGCCGGCCAGGTGCTCGTCGGTGATGATGAAGGTGGCGGGCTGGGCCAGCAGCGGCGCCACGTGCTCGGCCGCCGAGGCGATCAGGCCCTCGCCGATGACGATGTTATAGGCGCGTTCGCCGAGGTCGACCTCGACGGTGATCGGGGCGGCGGGGTCAGTCATCGGCGGGCACCTCGGCGGCGTGGGATTTCAGGGCGTCGGCGATCCGGCCGACGGTGTCGGCGATGCTTTCGTCGCCGGTGTTGACGGTGATGTCGGCCTCGGCGTAGACGGGATAGCGCTCGTCCATGAGGCGGCCGAGGATCTCGCGCGGATCGCCAGTCTTCAGGAGCGGCCGGTCGTTGCGCCGGCTGGTCCGCTGGACCAGCGTGTCGAGCTCGGCGCGCAGCCACACGGTGACCGCGTTCCCGGCGATGGCGTCGCGGGTCTCGGCGTTCATGAAGGCGCCGCCGCCGGTGGCCAGCACGCAGGGCGCCTCCGACAGGATGCGGGCGATGACCCGCGCCTCGACGTCGCGGAACGCGGCCTCGCCGTAGATCTCGAAGATGTCGTTGATCTCGCATCCGGCGGCGGCGACGATCTCCTCGTCGGCGTCGACGAACGGCATCCCCAGCTGGTCCGCCAGCTTGCGGCCGATACTGGTCTTTCCGGCGCCCATGAGGCCGACGAGAACGATGCAGGCGGGTGTTTCAGACATGGGGCAACCGGGCGCTGGATCTTCGTCGGCACATCCGCTCACGGCCATCGGGGCGCGACCGCGAGGGGCCGTTGAAAGCGGCTTTTCGAGCCGATAGTATGGCGGCGTTCGCACGCCGAAAAAATGACACAGTCTCTGACTAACATTTATCGCATAACATACACGTACCCGTCTTCCGTCAAGAGGATGGCGACATTTGGAGGCCGAGAGCCCAGATCACGATGAAGAATCTTTCCAGGCTCATTTTCCTCATCGTGGTCTTGATCATCGTCGGCGGCGGCGTTTTCCTGGCGACTTGGGATATCCCGGCCCCGTCCCGGACCATCGAGAAAGAACTGCCCGATGAGCGTTTTCCGAAATAGCCGCCGCGCCGGCCTGGCCGTTCTCGCCCTGGTGCTGGCGCTGGCCGCCGCCGTGGCCACGCCGGAGCCGGCCGCCGGCCAGGAAACGGCGCCGGTCAAGCTGACGGCGCCGAAGAAGCTGAAACCGGCGGCGCCGGCCGAGGAGCAAGAGCCCCGGCGACGCGCCACGGCGCCGCGGTTCGAATACAAGTCGGGCCCGCAACGCAGCTCGGTGACGGCGCTGCCGTCGATCGGCGGCGCCAGCATCCAGGTCGATCAACTGCAATCCGTCGACCCCGACGCGGCCGGCATCCTGTCGGCCGAGCAGGGCGGGTTCGGGATCGGCATGTGGGCCGGCAGCGAGCGCCGGTTCGTCGAACGGCTGATCGACGCGCTGCCCGCCGCCATTCCGTCGACGACCATGCGCGACGTCGCCAAGCGGCTGCTGCTGAGCGTCGCGGTGCCGCCCGACGGCGCCCCTTCCGGGCCGAGCCTGGCGGCGCGCCGGATGCGGGCGCTGATCGCCATGGGCGAATACGCGGCGGCGCTCGATCTCCTGAGCGCCATGCCCCGGCAGGGCCGCGGCCCCGGTCTCGTGCGGGCCGAGGCGGCGTTGCGGCTGGTGACCAAGGACCAGGCCTCGGCCTGCCGCTTGGCGGCCGAGGAGGTTTCCCGGCAATCGGCGGCGTTCTGGCAGAAGGCCCTGTTCTTCTGTCAGGTCCTGGCCGGTGAGACCGACAAGGCCGAGCTGGGACTTTCGCTGTTGCGCGAGACCGGGCTCGAGGATCCGCTGTTCCTGGAACTCGCCAGTTCGATGATGGCGGCCCAGCCGGCGACCCTGGCGGCGCTGCCCGGGCTCGGCCCGCTGCACCTGGCGATGATCGGCAAGACCGGCTCGGCCATGCCGATGACCGACGCCGTCCGCCATCCCGGTGCCTTGCGCCTGTTGGCCGTGTCGCCGACCGCGCCCGCCGTGATCCGCCTCCACGCCGCCGAGACGGCCGCCGCCCAGGGCGTCCTCGGCGCCGGCGTGGTGGCGCGGTTCTACAAGCCCGGCGGGCCGGCCGCGGATCAGCCGGCGGCCGCCGAGGCCGGCGCCGAGCCACCGCGGCTGCCGATGGTCGAGCGCGCCGCGCTGTACCAGGCCGCCGCCGCGACCAAGGTGCCCGCCGCCAAGGCCGAGGCGATCTCGCTGGCCGTCAAATCGGCGGTCGCCGGCGGTCGCCTGCAGGGCGTCGCCCGCATCTTCGCGCCGCTCGTCGCCGACCTCCCGCCGAGCAGCGACCTCTTGTGGTTCGCGCCGACGGCGTTCCGCGTCTTGCTGGTTTCCGGCGACGAAGCCGGCGCCACCGGCTGGTTGAAGCTGATCCGGACCAGCGCCGCGATCGCCGAGGAGTCCCAGCAATTGCTGAACGACGTCGCGCCGCTGGCCGAACTGATGGGGCAGGGCGGGACCGCCGCCGAAACGCCGCTGCCGGCGGAACGGCGCGGCGTCGCGGTCTTGTTCCACGGCTTGCTCGGCGCCTTGGGTCGCGAGGTGCCGGCCGACAGGCTGAACCCGTTGGTCTTGAACTCGGCGCCCGGCCCGGCGATGCCGGACATGGCGCTGTGGATGCGGCTGGTCGCCGCCAACGCCGGCGAACCGGCGGCGCCCGAGGCCGAACCGAGCGCCGCGGCGCCGCCGCCCGCCGCCGCCACGGTCGTCGCCGGCCCGGTGGTCACGGCGGAAGCGCTGCCGCCGCCGACCCCCGGAACCCAGAGCGGCGAGACCCGGATCGGCGAACGGCTGCTGCTGATGCTGCTGGCGCTCGGTGACGGGCCGCTGGCGGAAGCCAATCCGCTGGTGGTCAGCGAGGTGGTTCGCGGCCTGCACCGCGTCGGCCTGGCCAAGGAGGCCCGGGGATTGGCCATGGAGGCCGCGATAACCGCGGGGCTATGAGCCGTCCGCCCAGCAGAGGACCGGCGCCGGCGCATCTCGATGCGTTTCTCGACATGATGGCGGCGGAACGCGCCGCCGCCGCCAACACGCTGGAATCCTACCGCCGCGATCTCGGCGACTTCGCCGCCTTCCTGGCGCGCCGCCGGCGCACCCTGGAGGCCGCCAGCACGGCGCACATCCGCGCCTACCTGAAGACCCTGTCCGAGGCCGGCATGGCGGCGAGCACCACGGCCCGGCGCCTGTCGGCGCTGCGCCAGTACTACCGGTTCCTGCACGCCGAGCGGGTTCGCGACGACGACCCCACCGGCGGTATCGACAGCCCGCGGTCCGGCAAGGCGCTGCCCAAGTACCTGAGCGAGGACGAGGTCGAGGCGCTGATGGACGCCACGCAAGCCCGCGCCGGCGCCGAGGGCCTGCGCCTGGCGGCGTTGATGGAGGTGCTCTACGCCACCGGGCTCCGGGTCAGCGAGCTGGTCTCCCTGCCGATGGCGGCGCTTTCCCGGGACGGCCGCCTGCTCACCTTCCGCGGCAAGGGCGGCAAGGAGCGCGTGGTGCCGCTGAGCGAGCCGGCCATGGACGCGCTGCGGGCCTACATGCCGGTCCGCGACGGCTTCATGCCGAAACGCAAGGCGGCGGGCGTGCACACCGAGTTCATGTTTCCGTCGCGCGGCAGGAGCGGTCACCTGACACGGGTCCGCTTCCACCAACTTCTCAAGGAATTGGCCGTCGACGCCCGGCTCGAGCCGAGACGGGTGACGCCGCACGTGCTGCGCCATTCCTTCGCCAGCCACATGCTGGCCCACGGCGCCGACCTGCGCACCCTGCAGCAGATGCTCGGCCATTCGGACATCTCGACGACGCAGATCTACACCCACGTCCTCGACGAGCGCCTCAAGGCACTGGTCGCGGACGCGCACCCGCTGGCCGGGCTCGACGGGTCGGAGCTTGAATAGGGTTTCCGGCTAGGGCCGGGCCGCGTCACGACGCCTTGTCGTGGTGCTCGTCCTCGAGGTGACTGCCGCCGGCCAAGAGTTCGCGGACGACGAAGTAGACGGCGATCAGCAGGACGCCGATACAGACGATCCAGAGGTCCGGCTCGGCCACGAACTTGATGACGACGCCGACGAATATGACCAGGCCGATCAATGAGCCGATGGCGAAAATACGATCCAACATGTCCGTGCGTCCTCTAGTCCCGTAGCCAGTTTACGTTATTCCGTGCGGCCGATCACTCTTCCATGTCGGCGGCCATGCGGGCCGCCAGCCAGCGCGCCGTGCGCAGCAGCCGTGCGTCGTCGCCGCGCGGGCCGATCACCTGCAGGCCGATGGGCAGGCCTTTCGAGCCGACGAACAGCGGCAAGGAGACCGCCGGCACGCCGAGATAGGTCCAGAGCGTGCAGAAGATCGGGCTGCCCGTCGCGTCGAGGCCGGCCGGCGCCTCGCCGGTGGCCGCCGGGGTAATGACGGCGTCGCATTTGTCGAACATCTTCTCGAAGCCGGCGTTCAAAAGCGCGGCCCAGTCGATGGCGCGGTTGTAGTCAACGGCCAAGACCTTCTGCCCGTCCTCGATCATGCCGGTGAGGACGTCGCTGATCTGGTCGCGGCCGTTCTCGTAGTAGTGGCCGAGGGATTTCGCGAGGTCGGCGTTCATGATCATCCGGTGGCGGTCGATGGCGCTGTCGAAGGGTTCCGGCAGCGTCACCTCCTCGCAGATGTCGCCGTAGGCCTCCATGAACTCGGCGAAGGCGTCCTGGACGTCGGCCTCGGCCTGGTCCCAGACCGGCGTCTTGACGAAGGCGAAGGTCGGGTCGACGGGCGGTTCCTCGCCGGCGACGCGGCTCAGCGTCGGCCGGGTGCGGATGGTCATGTCCGGGTCTTCCGGATCGTAGGCCATGATCGCGTCGGCCATCAGGGCGGCGTCCTCGACGCTGCGGGCGAACACGCCGACGTGGTCGAGGGCCCGCGACAGCAGCAGCACGCCGTCGCGCGAGATGCGCCCGTGCGTCGGCTTGTAGCCGACGACCCCGCAGTAGGACGCCGGGCGGATCATCGAACCGTTGGTCTGGGTGCCGACGGCCAGCGGCACCATGCCGGCGGCGACGGCCGCGGCCGAGCCGCTGGACGAGCCGCCCGGGGTATGCGCCGGGTCGTGCGGGTTGCGGGTCTTGCCCGGCGAGAACACGGCGAATTCCGTCGACACCGTCTTGCCCATGATCACCGCGCCGGCCTCGCGGAGCTGGGTGACCACGGCGCAATCGGCGCCCGGCTGGCGGCCGGCGTCGAGGGCCGAGCCGTTCTCCGTCGGCAGGTCGCGGGTGTCGAAGATATCCTTGATGCCGACGGGCACCCCGTGCAGCGGCCCGAGCGGCGCGCCGCTCTCCTGCAGGGCATCGAGCTCGCGGGCCTGGGCGCGGGCGTATTCCGTGTCCAGGTGCTGCCACGCCTGGACCGCGTCCTCGCGTTCCTCGATGCGCTCCAGGCAGGCCTCGACCAGGGCCTCGGCGGTGAGTTCGCGGGTCGCGATCAGGGCCGCGGCCTGAGTGGCGCTGAGATCGGCGTGGCTCATGGCGCTTCCGGCTCCGTCCGACCCGCTAACTGCCGTAGGCCGCTTTCGGCAGCCACAGCGCGATCTGCGGCCAGATGTAGAGCATCAACATGGCCAGGAAGACCATGAACAGGAACGGCATGACGCCCCGGAAGATCTCGATCAGCTGGATATGCGGCGGCGCCACCCCCTTCAGGTAGTAGGCGGCCATGGCCATGGGCGGCGTCAGGAACGAGGTTTGCAGGTTCAGGGCCACCAGGATGCCGAAGAACAGCGGGTCGATGCCGAAGTGCGGCAGCATCGGCAGGAAGATGGGCACGAAGATTATGATGATCTCCGACCACTCCAGCGGCCATCCCAACAGGAAGATGATGACCTGTGCCATCAGCAGGAACATCACCGGGCTCAGGTCCATGCCGAGCACCCAGTGTTCGATCAGGTCGTGGCCGCCGAGATACGAGAACACCGACGAGAAGGTCCACGAGCCGACGAACAGCCAGCACACCATGGCAGACGTGCGGACCGTGAGATAGACCGATTCCTGCAGCCCCTTCTTGTCGACCACCTTCCAGCCCATCACCGCGATCAGGCCGGTGAAGAAGCCGACGTCGAAGGCCCAGTGGTTGAGCTCGTGGTAGATGAAGAAGTCCTGCTCGGAATCGATGACGCCGACGCCGAACATGTAGATGGCGGCGACCGCCAGGCCGACCAGGCAGCCTTCGCCGCCGAAGGCCATGATCGGGCGCAGCGCCGGCTTGGTCGGCTGGATCAGTCGGAGCAGCGCCGACTTGTCGGAGGCGAAGCGGACCGCCAGGCCGATGGCGACGGCGATGGCGATGGAGACGCCGGGGCCGAAGGGCAGGGTGCGCTTCTCCTGCAGCGGGATGTCGAACATGCCGAAGGCCAGCAGCCGCATGATGAAATAGGCGATGTAGGCGAGCAGGGTGACGAAGGCGCCGACGCCCAGCGAGAACAGCCATTCGTTGACGTTGGCGGCGCCGCCCTTCATCCATTCCGGCGTCAGCTTGCCCTGGTGGACGGCGCCGATGCGGTACGCGATGGCCAGGATCAGACCGCCGGTGGCGCCCATGGAGGCGGCTTCCGACGGCGTCGCCAGCCCGAACAGGATGGCGCCCAGCACCGACAGGATCAGGAAGGCCAGCGGGAAGAACGATGTCAGCATGGAGACGATGATCTGCCCGGTGGTGAAGTGGGCGACGTCCTCTTCCTTCGGCTTCGGCGCGATCGACGGGTTCAGCGAGGCCCGGCCGATGACGTAGATCATGTAGAGCCCGGCGAGCATGAAGCCCGGCAGGATGGCGCCGGCGTAGAGCCGGACCACGGAGACGCTGGCCGCGGCGGCGTAGACGATCAGCATGATCGACGGCGGAATGAGGATGCCCAGGCAGCCGCCGGCGCAGATGACGCCGGCCGAGAAGCTGGTGTCGTAGCGGGCCTTCAGCATGGCCGGGAAGGCGAGCATGCCCATCAGCGTCACCACGGCGCCGATGATCCCGGTCGCCGTGGCGAACAGCGCGCAGGTGGCGAGCGCCGCGACGGCCATCGAGGCGGGCAGGCGCCGCGCCGCGATCTGCAGGGTGAAGAACAGGCGGTCGACGATGTTGGCGCGCTCGACGATGTAGCCCATGAACAGGAACAGCGGCACCGCCGTGAGCACGTCGTTGGCCATCACCGAATAGGTCTGGTTGACCAAGAGATCGAAGATGTTGTTGTTGAGGGCGGCCTCGGCCTGCTCCCACAGGCCCTCGGCCTTGGTCAGGCCCATGCGTTCGGCGTCGAAGTAGGCGTAGTAGCCGAAGAAGATGCCCATGGCCATGAGGGTGATCCAGATGGGGAAGCCCAGCAGGATCGACAGCACGAAGATGCCCAGTTGAAGGACCGCGACTTCGGCGTTGGTCATTTGGCGTCTCCTTCAGCCGACGCCGTCCGGGCGGCCGCTTCCTCTTCCTCGTGCTGGTGCAAGAGCACGGTTTCCATTTCCTCGACGTCCTCGAGGTGCGCCGGCCAGGCGCCGGTTCTCAGGCAGACGACGCAACGCAGCACCTGGGCGATGCCCTGGATGAACAGCAGCGTGCCGGCGACGGGGATGATGGTCTTGAATTGATAGATGGGCACGTTGGCCGGGCTCATCACGCTGACCTCGCCCTGGCCGCCGTTGTAGGACCAGCTCTCGGCGGCGTAGTCTGCGCCGGCGAAGATCAGGGCGAGAACGCCCGGGAAGAAGAAAATGATGTAAAGAACGAGCTCGATGGTGGCCTGAACCTTGGCCGGCCACAACCGGTAGAGAACGTCGCCGCGGACGTGGCTGTCGCGCGAAAGCGCGTAGGCGCCGGCCATCATGAACAGGGTGCCGTACATCATGTAGCTGATGTCGAAGGCCCAGGACGTGGGATCGCGCATGACGTAGCGCACGAAGACCTCGTAGGCGACGCCGAAGGTCAGAATGAGAATGGTCCAGGCGAAGGCCTTGCCCGCCCAGGCCGTCAGGCTATCGATTAAGAAAATGATCCGTTCCATCCGGATTCCCTCAATGCCCCCGTGAAGGCCGCGGTGGGGGGCGCCACCCTTTGACTATAACGTGGGTGGGGCGGCGCTGCCGCGCCGCCCCGACCGCATTGGAACACATGGTCCCCCGAATGTCTGCCTTATTTCGGCAGTTTGCCCGGGAAGTAGTGCTCGTAGGCCAGCTTGTAGTCGGCCGCGTTGGTGATGTCGTAGAACGCCACCCGCTCGGACCAGGCTTTCTGGCTGTCGACGATCTTCTTGAAGAACGGATCCTTGTTGAGACGCTTCAGGACCTTGTCCCAGGACTTGAGCTGCTCACGCATGATCGACGTGTCGGTGCGGTAGATGTTCACCTTGTGCTCGTGGATCAGCTTCTGCAGGTCCTTGGAGTAGAGGTCCATGGCCCAGCCGTAGGACGCCGTGTTGGCGGCTTCGGCGGAGTACTCGAGGATCGCCTGGTGTTCCTTCGGAAGCGAGTCGAACTTCGACTTGTTGAAGATCACCTCGAAGAACTCGGCGGCCTGATGGTAGGAGCCCATGTGATAGTGCTTCGACACGTCCTGCGCGCCGAAACGGCTATCGGCCGTCGGGTTGTTGAACTCGAAGGCTTCGATGACGCCCTTTTCCAACGCCGGCATGATTTCGCCGCCGGGAAGCTGGGTCACCTTGAGGCCCATGCCCTGCATGATGTCCGTGGCCAAGCCGACCGTCCGGTACTTGAGGCCCTTCATCTGGTCGGCGGACGTGACGTGGAACTTGAACGACCCGAGCGGCTGGGTCGGCATCGGCATGGGGCAGACGACCACCAGGGTCCGGTTGAGGATGTGCTGCTCCAGCTC
>JAPPPF010000181.1:22929-25003 GCA_028817665.1 Magnetovibrio sp.
CGGACTTGACGTGGAACTTGAACCACCCGAGCGGCGGGGGCGGCATCGGCATGGTGAAGAAGCCCACCAGGTTCAGCTTGAGGATGTTCTGCACCAGCTCCTGGTACAGTTCCTTGCCGCCGCCGAAGTGGATCCAGGCGAGGATCTGGGACGCGTTGCAGCCGAACACCGGACCGGTGCCGAACAGCGAAGCGGCCTTGTTCTTGCCGTACCAGTACGCGGTCACGGTGTGACCGGCGTCCAGCGCGCCCTTGTGGCAGGCGTCCTGAACCTGGAACGCCTTGACGACGGCGCCGGACGGCAGCAGATCGAACTTGAGGCGGCCGCCGGCCATGGCTTCGGCGCGGCTCGTGTAGTGCCGGGCCATGTCCATGAACGGGCTCGACGCCCCCCAGGATGCCTGCATCTTGATCGTCGTGGTTTGTGCGCGCGACACGTTCGGCATGGCCAATGTGGCTGCACCCGCGGCCGCGGCAACGGCGCCGCCCTTCATGAACTTACGGCGCGTTACGTCTTTTTTCTTCTCTGTCATTGAAGCCCTCCCTAGGTGTTTTCAGTCGACTGTGAAGATCTTACCGGCCCTGTCTTGCATGTCCCTCCCGTATGCCGAGGGGCGATTGGCGGGCCGGGGTGGGCGCGAAAGGCGCGGCGCGCCTTCCGCCAACGGGACCTTCCAGGTTCCTCGGCGGCGCCGAGCCGGAAGGCCAATTCGGTGAAATATTGTTCCGCAATCTCCCTATGGCGGGCAAGTTAAAACCTTGCTTTTTCATATTCTAGACCCGCCCGCGCGGGCTTCCAATTCGGGCCAATCGGTAGGCGACTACGGGTTAACCCGTAGATGCTGCGGATAACCCGTAGAGCGGCTCGGCGACATCGCGCGGGGCATTTCCGGCGCAATCGTGCTACGATCCGCCAGCCGTCCACGCTGGGATGGGCGGCCGGGGAGGCCGACGCGACATGAAAATGCCGCACAAGATCATGCTGCAGGCGCTGGTGCCGGTGATCATCGTCGCCTCGGTGGTGGCGCTGTTGATGAACTACCATTCGCAGCGCCTGACCGAGGGTGAGATCGCCGCCTTCCAGGACCGCATGCTGGTCGCCAAGCGGACCATGCTGAGCAGCTACGTGTCGCTGGCGCAGGCCTCGATCCGTACCCTCTACGAGGGCAAGCGGGCCGGCGATCCGGCGGCCAAGGCGATGGCCGTCGACGTCCTCAACGGCCTGTCCATCGACCCCGACGCCGGGTTCTTCGTCTACGACTTCAACGGCAAGAGCCTGGTCCATCCGCGCCAGCCCCTGCAGGTCGGCCAGAACCGGCTGAAGATGACCGGCCCGAACGGGCAGCCCGTCGTCCAGCAGTTCATCAGCCGGGCCCGGGCCGGCGGCGGCTTCCAGCCGTATGCCTGGCGGGACCCGGAAACCGACAAGGTGCGCGACCGCATCAGCTACGTCGTGGCGCTCGACAAATGGGGCTGGGTGCTGGGCGCCAGCGTCAACGTCGATGACGTCATCCAGCAGGTCCGCGAGACCGAGATCGACGCGGTCACCCGGACCCGCCAGAACGCCGTGGTCATCGGCGTGCTCACGGTGAAGGCGCTGATCATCGTGGTGGTCACCGGGCTGGTCTTCGGCCTGCACGAGCGCCGCGAGGCCGACGCCAAGCTGAAGCAGCTGACCCAGCGCATCGTCGAGACCCAGGAGGAGGAGCGCGGCCGCGTCGCGCGCGAGCTGCACGACGGCATCTCGCAGATCCTGGTCTCGGTGAAGTACGCCCTCGAGCTTGCGCAACTGCGCGCCGCCGGCAAGTCGGACGAGGCCTCCGACGCCATCGCCAACGGCGCCAAGGGCCTGAACACGGCGATCCGCGAGGTGCGCCGCATCTCGCGCGACCTGCGCCCCGCGATCCTCGACGACCTGGGCCTGTCGCCGGCCCTGGAAAGCCTCGCCGCCGAGTTCTCCGAGCGCACCGGCATCGAGGTCGAGATCTCCACCGTGGCCTTCCAGAGCACCCTGCCGACGGACGCCAAGACGACGCTGTTCCGGGTCGCCCAGGAGGCGCTGACCAACATCGAGC
>JAPPPF010000017.1 GCA_028817665.1 Magnetovibrio sp.
CGCCCTTCCCGACGCGGCCCGCTTCCTCGGCGATGGCGATCATTGCGTCGGCGATGCGGTCCAGCTCCTCGCGCGGTTCCGATTCCGTCGGCTCGACCATCAGGGTGCCGGCCACCGGCCACGACATGGTCGGCGCGTGGAAGCCGTAGTCGATCATCCGCTTGGCGATGTCGTCGACGGTGAGCCCCGCCGCGTCCTGGATCGGCCGGGTGTCGAGGATGCACTCGTGCGCGACGAACCCGCTGTCGCCCTTGTAGAGCGTCGTGTAGTGGTCCTTGAGGCGGGTCGCCACGTAGTTGGCGGCGAGGATCGCCACCTGGGTCGCCTTGGTCAGGCCGGCGCCGCCCATCAGCTTGATGTAGCTCCACGAGATCGGCAGGATCGAGGCCGATCCCCAGGGCGCCGCGGAGATGGCGCCGAGGCCCGTTTCGGGGCCGGCGTCGGCGACCACCGGATGGTTCGGCAGGAACGGCGCCAGGTGCGATTTCACCCCGATCGGGCCGACGCCGGGGCCGCCGCCGCCGTGCGGGATGCAGAAGGTCTTGTGCAGGTTCAGGTGCGAGACGTCGCCGCCGAATTCCCCGGGTTTGCACAATCCGACCATCGCCTGGAGGTTGGCGCCGTCGATGTAGACCTGGCCGCCGTGGCCGTGGATCAGCTCGCAGACCTCGCGCACCGAGGTCTCGAAGACGCCGTGGGTCGAGGGGTAGGTGATCATGATGGCGGCGAGGTTCGCGGCGTGCTCGGCGGCCTTCGCCTTCAGGTCGTCCATGTCGATGTTGCCGGCCTCGTCGCAGGCTACGACCACGACCTTCATGCCGGCCATCACCGCGCTCGCCGGGTTGGTGCCGTGCGCGCTCGACGGGATCAGGCAGATGTTGCGGTGCCCCTCGCCGTTGCTCTCGTGGTACTTGGTGATGCAGAGCAGCCCGGCGTATTCGCCCTGGGAGCCGGCGTTCGGCTGCAAAGAGACCGCGTCGTAGCCGGTGATCTCGACCAGTTGGTCCTCGAGTTCCTTGATCATCTCCAGCGAACCGGCGACCTGGTCGGCCGGCGCGAACGGGTGCAGGTTGCCGAATTCCGGCCAGGTGATCGGGATCATCTCGGCCGCCGCGTTCAGCTTCATGGTGCACGAGCCCAGCGGGATCATCGCCCGGTTCAGCGCCAGGTCCTTGTCTTCGAGCTCGCGCATGTAGCGCATCATCGCGGTTTCCGAGTGATGGCTGTTGAACACCGGGTGATCGAGGATCGGCGAGGTCCGGGCGAGATCGCCGGGGATCGCGGCCGCCGCCCCGGCGTCCAGTTCGGCGACGGATAGCCCGGTGTCGTCCTGGCCGGACAGTACCCGCCACAGCGCCTCGACGTCGGCCCGCGTCGTCGTCTCGTCGAGCGAGACGCCGACCCGGCCGTCGTCGACGGGCCGCAGGTTCATGCCGGCGGCCAGGGCCCGGGCGTGGGCCGCGGCGGCGTCGCCGACGGCCACGGTCAGGGTATCGAAATAGTGCTCGGTCTCGACCGCGACGCCGAGCTTCGCGAGGCCCGCGGCTAGGATCGCGGCCAGCCGGTGGACCCGCTGGGCGATGGTCTTCAGGCCGTCGGGTCCGTGGTAGACCGCGTACATGCCGGCGATGTTGGCGAGCAGGACCTGCGCCGTGCAGATGTTCGACGTCGCCTTGTCGCGGCGGATGTGCTGTTCGCGCGTCTGCAGCGCCATGCGCAGCGCCCGGTTGCCGTTGGAATCGATGGAAACCCCGATCAGCCGCCCCGGCATGGAGCGCTTGTAGGCGTCGCGGGTCGCCATGTAGCCGGCGTGCGGGCCGCCGAAGCCCATGGGCACGCCGAAGCGCTGGGCCGAGCCGACGACCACGTCGGCGCCCCATTCGCCGGGCGGCGTCAGCAGCACGAGGCTCAGCGGATCGGCGCAGACGGTGACCAGGGCGCCGGCCTCGTGGGCCTCGGCGACCACGGCCCGGTAGTCCTCGACCCGGCCGTCGGTGGTCGGGTACTGGAGCACCACGCCGAACACCTCGGCGGCGGCGAGGTCGGCGAACGGATCGCCGACGACCACCTCGTAGCCCATGGGCTTGGCCCGTGTCTCGATGATCGCGACGGTCTGCGGATGGCAGTCGGCGGCGACGAAGACGGTGTTGCTCTTCGACTTGCCGACCCGCTTCATCAGGGTCATCGCCTCCGCCGCCGCGGTGCCCTCGTCCAGGAGCGAGGCGTTGGAGAGCTCCATGCCGGTCAGGTCGATGATCATCTGCTGGTAGTTGAGCAAAGCCTCCAAGCGGCCCTGCGAGATTTCCGCCTGGTAGGGCGTGTAGGCCGTGTACCAGCCGGGGTTTTCCAGCAGGTTCCGGAGGATCACCGGCGGCAGGTGGCAGCCGTGGTAGCCCATGCCGATGAACGAGCGCATCACCCGGTTCTTGTCGGCCAGGCGCCGCGCCTCGGCCAGCACCTCGGGTTCCGTCATCGGCGGCGCCGTCAGCGGGTCCGGCGAACGGATGTCCGCGGGCACCGCCTTGTCGATCAGGTCGTCGAGGGACGCGACGCCGATGGTGGCGAGCATCTCGGCGATATCGGCGTCCGACGGGCCGATATGACGGTTGATGAAATCGTCGCTGCGCTCCAGCGCGTCGAGGGTCGGCTCAGTCATGGGCTTTACTCCGGTCGGGGCGTTTTTTCCAGTCTCTGCGGGCGTTAGTCGGCGCAGAATTCCTTGTAGGCGGCCTCGTCCATCAGGCCGTCCAGCTCGGACGCGTCGGACAGCTTGACCTTGAAGAACCAGCCGTCGCCGGTCGGCGCCGTGTTGGCCAGGCTGGGCTCGGCCTCGAGGGCTTCGTTGGCCTCGACGATCTCGCCGGAGACCGGCGTGTAGAGCTCGCTCGCGGCCTTCACCGATTCGACGACGCCGCATTCCGTGCCGGCCTCGACGGTGCTGCCGACTTCCGGCAGTTCGACGAACACGATGTCGCCCAGTTGCCCTTGCGCGTGGTCGGTGATGCCGACGGTGCCGACGTCACCGTCGACGGTGACCCATTCGTGGTCTTCGGAATATTTGGTGGTCATGGTCTCAGCTCCCTTGGTGTGAACAGGTTGAAATCAGGGTTTGTAGTATCGGTGCGGGGCGAACGGCAGCGCCGCCACGGTGGCCGCCACCGGCTTGCCGCGAAGGTCCAATTCCAGCGCCGTGCCCGGTTCGGCGAACGCGGCGTCGACGTAGCCCATCGCCACCGGTGATTCGACGGTCGGGCCGAAGGCGCCCGACGTGACGGTTCCGACCGCCGCGCCGCCGGGAGACGCGATCGCCGTGCCGGAACGGGCCGGCGCCCGGCCTTCCGGCGCGATGCCGACGAGGCGGCGCGGCGCGCCGCCGGCGATCTGACCCTGGATCACGTCGGCGCCGGGAAACCCGCCCTCGGCCCGGCGGCGCTTCGAGATCGTCCAGATCAGGCCGGCCTCGACGGGCGTCGTGGTCTCGTCGATGTCCTGGCCGTAAAGGCAGAGGCCGGCTTCCAGGCGCAGCGTGTCGCGCGCACCCAGGCCCGCCGGCTCGACCCGGTCGTCGGCCAGGAGCTTGCGGGCCAGCGCCTCGGCGTCGCCGCCGGCGACCGAGATCTCGAACCCGTCCTCGCCGGTGTAGCCGCAGCGGTTGACCCGGGCCGCGATGCCGTCGAGATCGGTTTCCATCGACGACATGAAGGGCATCTCCGCCGTCGCCGGCGCCAGCTCGGCCAGGGCGGCGGCCGCCGCCGGGCCCTGCAGGGCGAGCAGCCCGCGTCCTTCCAGGACCTCGATATCGACCCCGTCGCCCAAGTTGGCGCGCAGGTGCGCCATGTCGACGTCGAAGCGCGCCGCGTTGACGACCACGAACAGGTGGCCGTCGGCGCGGGTGATCATCAGGTCGTCGATGATGCCGCCGGCCTCGTTGGTCAGCATGGTGTAGCGCATGCGGCCCGGCTTCAGGGCCTCGATGTCGCCCGGAACCAGGCGTTCGAGCGCCACGATCTCGGCGCCGCCGCTGAGCACCACCTGGCCCATGTGCGAGACGTCGAACAGCGACGCGGCCTCGCGGGTCTGGCGGTGTTCGGCGATGATTCCGGCCGGGTACTGGACCGGCATGGCGTACCCGGCGAACGGGACCATGCGGCCGCCGATGTCGCGATGAAACGCGTCCAGGGGCGTCGCCAAAAACGTGTCGGTCTGGTCTTGGGGCTCTGCCATCGGTACCTCCACTCAACAAAGTCGGGCCCGCTTCCCGCCACCGTCCGCGGCGATGACCGCGGTCGGGGTTGAAAGCGCCCCCTCTGTCCTTGGTACCTGAAAGATTCACCCGGCCGCCTAGCGGCAATCGGCCACACGCGGGCCCGGCTTACATCTTCGGTGGGACCACGCCGACGTCAAAAACGTATGTCCGCGCGCCCGCTTTCCAGAGTCCCATCCCGTTGCGGTTCGGATGCCTGAGAGTTTCCGGGGCGGTTGCTCCTTCGGCGCCGGCGTTGGCCAGGTAATGCGCTCACCCGGCCCGCCGAACTCTCCCGCAACGGTCAACTGGGAGTGTTGATACGGTTATCCCATGGCCTCGCGCATGGGTCAACCGGACCACCCAGACAACACCTCAACGGCGGCTATAGGCGGCGTCTATGAGGAAAAGCGGCGGGGCCGCGGGTTTAGATGCGGTCGCGGCCCTTGAGCCGGCGGTTGCGGTCCAGTTGCTCGCGGGTCAGCATGAAGCCGGTGAAGATGATGTAGTCGGTGCTCCGCACCTTCTTGTTCAGCGGCAGTTCGAGCTTGATCTGCTCGCCCAGGAACTGCAGCGCCGTTTGGTTGCCGGGGAAGTCCACGGCGACCTTGAATTCCTCGCGATAGAGCACGTTGCGCTTGGCGTCGGTGACCGAGACGAAGTAGGGCAGCAACGCCTTGCGGCTGCGGTTGGCCGGTCCGCGCTTGGCGCCGAAGGCGACGGTGACGGCGACTTCCATGACGCCGACGCGGGTCTCCTTGTCGATCCGGGTGATGCACTCGAGGTGGACGTCGCCGATCACGCCTTCCGAATTGATGTCGACGAGGTCGCGGCCGGCGCCCTTGGCGAACTCGACGCGCCGCGCCGCCTCGGCCAGGATCCGGTAGTCGGGGCAGGGCAGGATGATCGGCTTGTCCCAGAGGATCGATACCGTGTCGTAGGTGTCCTCGATGGTCTCGCAGGCCGGCAGCGCCGCCACGGCGATGACCGCCGCGAGGCGTCTCAGATCGTGTCCTGAAGGGAAGCGCCACATGGTTAAGCGCCCTCCGAGCCGCTCAGTTGTTGTTGCCGGTGCCGTCGCGGAACGGCTGGATTGGGTCAATCTAGTGGACCGCCGGGACGGCGGCAAGCCGCTCACTGGCTGCCGAGCCGGCTCGGCAGGGGGTCGACCAGTTCGATCAGCGTCGAGGCCAGGCGCGCCATGGCGCGGCTGCGGCCCCAGGCGTTGGCGATGATCTCGGAGGCCTTGACGGCGCGCCGAAAGGCGGCCCAGGCGGCGTCGACCTCGTCGCGCCGCGCGTGGGTTTCCGCCATTTCGCTGAACATCCACACACGGCTCAGCTTGGAAACGATCACGTCCGTCGCCTTCTCGGCGAGGCTCTCGGTGGCCTTGGCGCCGGCCGCGTCGCCGGCCCGGCGCTGCGCCCAGCCGATCGACCAAAGGGTGTGGGCGCGGAGCCGGTTGTCGTCGATCCCGGCGGCGGTCTCGGCGGCCTTCGCGTAGGTCAGCGGCTGCAGGCCGTCGGCGCCTTCCGCGTCTTCCGCCGCCGGCTGCGGGTCGCCCGGGACCAGACGCGCCCTGGCCAGCGCGATCCGGCTGATGGCG
>JAPPPF010000204.1 GCA_028817665.1 Magnetovibrio sp.
TCGAGAAACCACCGCCGCATCGCATCGGCGTCGTCGGGGCCGGTGCTGCCGGCGCGGAAATCCTGTTGGCCATCCAGTTTCGGTTGCGTCAGATGCTGGTCGAGCGGGGCCGGGAATCGGAAGGCCTGGAGTTTCACCTGATCAGCAAGACAGAGCGCATCATGCCGGCCTTCGGCAACAGCGTTTCGGAACGCTTCGAGCGTGTGCTCGCCGAGCGCGGCGTCCATGTCTACCGGGGCGCCGAGGCGGTCCGCGCGTCGAACGGCGGCCTGTCCCTCGCCGACGGCACCGACATCGATCTCGACGAGATTCTTTGGGTCACCGGAGCCTCGGCGCCCGACTGGCTTCGCCAATCCGGCCTCGACGTCGACGGCGACGGTTTCATCACCGTCGAGGACAGCCTGCGCTCGACCTCGCACGCCGATGTCTTCGCCGCCGGCGACATCGCCCACGTGATCAATCATCCGCGCGCCAAGGCCGGCGTCTTCGCGGTCCGCCAAGGCAAACCATTGGCCGACAACCTGCGCCGCACCCTCGTCGGACGGCCGGCCAAGCCGTTCTCGCCGCAGCGCACGATCCTGGCGCTGGTCAGCACCGGCGATAAGTACGCCGTCGCCTCGAAGGCCGGATGGGTGACGGAAGGCAAGTGGGTATGGGCCTGGAAGGACTGGATCGACCGCCGCTGGATGGCGAAGTACGGCGATCTTCCGGAGATGGCCGAGGAAACCGCATCCGGCCCGGAACCGGGCCTCGCGGACCAGGACACGCTGAAGGAAATCTCGGCCGTCGCCATGCGCTGCGGCGGCTGCGGCGCCAAGGTCGGCGCCAACGTGCTGACCCGCGCGCTGTCCAACCTGGAGCCGGCCTCCCGCGACGATATCCTGATCGGCCTCGGCGACCCCGACGACGCCGCCGTCGTCGAGGTCCCGCCCGGCATGGTGATGGTTCACACGGTCGACTATTTCCGGGCCTTCATCGACGACCCCTTCGTGTTTGGCCAGGTTGCCGCCAACCACAGTCTCAGCGACCTGTTCGCCATGGGTGCCGAGGCGCAATCGGCGCTCGCCGTCGCCACCGTACCATACGGTATCGAACGCAAGGTCGAGGATACCCTGAACCAGATGATGGCCGGCGCCATGGCGGTCTTGAACGACGCCGGCGCCAGCCTCGTCGGCGGCCACACAAGCGAGGGCGCGGAATTGGCGCTTGGGTTTTCCGTCAACGGCCTGGCGCCGAAGGAACGGTTGCTCCGCAAGGCCGGCATGCGGCCCGGCGACGCCCTGATCCTAACCAAGCCGCTCGGCACCGGCACGCTGTTCGCTGCGGACATGCAGCAAAAGGCCAAGGGCCGTTGGATCGAGGCGGCGCTGCAATCCATGGTCCGCTCGAACCGGGCCGCCGCCGAATGCCTCTACGCCAACGGCGCCACGGCGTGCACGGATGTCACCGGGTTCGGCCTGCTCGGCCATCTGGTCGAGATGATCCGGCCTTCGAGCGTCGACGTGGAGGTCGACCTGGCGGCCCTGCCGATCATGGATGGCGCGATGGATTGCGTCGGCATGGGCATCCTGAGTTCACTACAGCCGGCCAACGTGCGGCTGCGGCGGGCCGTCAGAAACGCCCGGGACGCGGTCGACAGCCCGCTCTATCCACTGATCTTCGACCCGCAGACCTCGGGCGGCCTGTTGGCCAGCGTCCCGGGAGAGGACGCAGAAGCCTGCGTCGGTCAGCTACGGCAGGCCGGCTATGCGCACGCCACCGTCATCGGCAGCGTCAAAGCGGAAAGTGACCACCTGGAACCGGTGACGCTGGTCACGTAATCCGCGACACCACATTCATCCAGCCGGCCGCCTCGCGGGCCGGCGTGAACCCGGGTTTGAGGCTCCGGCAATGACGGTCGAGCGATTTCAAGAACCCCGGCTCGGTTTCGGCCCTTTCCAACACGCGGGCAAGCGCGCGTTCGTCGCGCACCGGGTAATACCCCGGATAATCGGCGCCGAGCAGCCCGACGTTGCCGGGAATATCGGAGGCGACCACCGGCACCCCGGCGCTGACCGCCTCGGAAACGACATTGGCGCCGCCCTCCTGGTTCGAACTGATGACCATCAAGTGGGTTTTCCCAAACTCCCGGCGCACCCGCCAACCGGGCACCTCGCCCTTCCAATGATAACGCGGATTGGCCGCCATCTCGGCGCGAGCCTCGTCGGCCCAGGCCGGCGCGTGCGCCTTGCCCAGGTGAATGACCCGGAGCCTCGACGACGCCCGCATGTGGCGGGCCGCCAGCGCGGCACGAAACGGATCCTTCTCGTCGCGGAGATGCCCGATGACACAGACGTCGAAGTGTCGCGCCGAGGGCCGCCGCGGCGCGCTCAGCGGCAAGGCCGACTGGCGGACAACGTGCAGTTTTTCGCGCAACCGAACCGGCAGCTCTTCGGCGATCAGATCATGCAGACAGACCAGAGCGTCGGCCATCTCCATGGACTTGAGCGTCGTTTCCGGCTCCGTCTTCAGGAACGTGTTGACGTCGGTCCCGCCGAGCGCCACGACCAGCGGCCCCTCGGGGTAGCGCTCGCGGTATCTAAGGATCGAGGTCGAACTGCGCCACGCGTGGATGGCGATCATCAGATCGGCCGGTTGATCGGCGTAGTCGACGTCGATGCGGACGCGATGGCCGGCGTCGCGAAGGAACCGGGCCCAGCGGAGCGCCGAGGTCCGGTTGCCGTTCTTCGAGTGTTTCTTGGCCGGCGTAATCAGGCTAATTTTCATGTCGTCGTTCCAACAGGGAAGCCGATGTCCAGCGATGACCGCACGGGTTAGTACCGCACACCTTGTCGCGATGATGCAAGACGCCAGGGCGCGCACCCTCGAGCTGGTGGCCGGCCTCGACGACGACCAGTTGATGGGACCGAAGATCCGGACGGTCAACCCGCTGCGCTGGGAGATCGGCCACGTCGCCTACTTCTACGAATATTTCATCCTGCGCCAGATGTACGGTCGCGACAGCGTGCTCGGCGCCAAGGCCGACGAACTCTACGATTCGATTTCCGTCGTCCACGATACCCGCTGGGACCTGCCACTCCTCGACATCGCCGCGACCCGCCAGTACATGCAGGACGTCATGGACGCGCTGGTCGAGCGTCTCGGCGAAATCTCCGAGGACAACCTGGCCAGCGAGGCCGACAGCTTCATCCACCAATTCGGCGTCTTCCACGAGGACATGCACACGGAAGCCTTCCTGTGGGCGCGCCAGACCCTCGCCTATCCGACGCCCGAACTCGCCATCGCCGCCGACGTGACGCCGGAGCGCGAGGCCGGGCCCTACCCGGGATACGCCGAGGTGCCGGGCGGCATCTTCCGGATCGGCGCCGAGCCCGACGCGCCGTTCCTTTTCGACAACGAGAAATGGGCCCACGACGTCGAGGTCCGACCTTTCGAGATCGCCAAGGCGCCGGTCACCAACGCCGAGTTCCAAGCCTTCATCGAGGACGGTGGCTACGCCCGAGATGATCTCTGGAGCGCCGAGGGCCTGGTCTGGCGCGAAGGCCGCGAGGCCCGCCACCCGGGGTATTGGGTGCCGGACGGCCCAGGCAAATGGCTGATGCGGCGCTTCGAGCACGACATCGCATTGCCCGCGCACGAGCCGGTCAGCCATGTCACGTGGTACGAGGCGGACGCCTATTGCCGCTGGGCCGGATTGCGACTGCCGACGGAACTGGAATGGGAAGTCGCCGCATTGGGTGAGCCGGCCGCCGACGGCACCCTGGCGGCCACCAAGCGCCGCTACCCCTGGGGCGCGGATCGACCGGCGCCCCGCCACGCCAACCTGGATGGCCGGGCGCTCGGCTGTGTCGACGTCGCCGCCCACCCCGCCGGCGACAGCGCCTTCGGCTGCCGCCAGATGCTCGGCAACGTCTGGGAATGGACCGCCGACACCTTCCAGCCATTCCCGGGCTTCCAGCCCGACGCCTACAAGGAATATTCCGCCGATCTGTTCGGTGAAACCAAGGTACTGCGAGGCGGCGCCTGGACGACGCGGGGTCGCATGATCCACGGCACCTACCGGAACTATTTCGGCCCAGACCGCTGGAACGTGTTCAGCGGCTTCCGCACTTGCCGGTAGGCGCCCGCGGCCTTAGCAGCCGGCGCCCGGCCGGATGCGGCCAATGGTGCCGTCGCCGCCGGCGACCCAGAACCCGCCACCGGACGCCGCGTCCAGGTCCTCGAGGAAGGATCCCTTTGTCACCGGAATACGGGTCGGCCAGGTCTCGCCGCCGTCGCGGGTGACATAGGCGGTGCCGCCGGCGCCCACGATCAAGCCGCATTTCTCCGTCGTGAAGGTGACCGCGTTGACGATGGCCTTCAACGGAGTCCGTCCGACGGTCCGCCAAGTGACGCCGCCGTCCACGGTCCTCAGCAGCTCGCCGCCGACGCCACCGGCGTAACCGGTGCGTGCGTCAACGAAGGAGAAGTCGCTGATCCGGTTTTTCCCCTGATACACCGTCCGCCAAGTCTTGCCGCCGTCGGCGGTCCGCCGGATCACGCCGGACCGCTTGCCGTCGTTCTGCCACGGCGTGTCGCCGCCGCCGATGAAGCCGGTTCGCGCGTCGAGGAAATGCACGGCCCAGAGTTTCTCCTTGGTGCCCGTCTTCAACACTTTCCAGGTGACGCCGCCGTCCGCCGTCTTCAGCAGCGTGCCGCCGACACCGGCGGCGAAGCCGATACCGGGCGCCGGGAACTTGACCTCGTAGAGAGTGCCGCCGGGCACCCCGGGCGCCGCCTGGAAGGTCCGCCCCTGGTCCGTCGAACGCAACACAAGGGCCCGGCCATCGGTGAAGCCGCCCCGGCCGCCGACTGCGACGACGGCGCCGTCGGCGCCGATCGCGACGGCCGGCAGGAGCCCGCCGCCCTTCAACTTGCGGCCTCGCCAGGCGCCGTCGCCCGATTTCCGCGCCACCGCCCCGCCGGGACCGACGGCGACGGCGAACCCGGGACCATCGGCGGCGCCCCAGAGCGAACCCTTGATCCGGGTGCCGTCGAAACCTTGGGCAAATCCGCTAGTCGCTGAGACGAGCGCGGCGGCGCCGGCCATCAACGGCACGAACTTGGGGATGATCATCGAACGCGGCTCCTCGGCCCAGTGGGCGACGGGCGCGCAGTATACCAAGGCCGTCGATGGCGCGGGCTGACGATGGCGTGAGCGAGGAACCCGATACGTCCGCGCGAATTCCCGGCCGCGGGACCTAAAAGAACTCCGGGAACGCCTTCGCCAGATTGTCGCGGATACGCTCGATCACCGGGCGGTCCATGGGCGCGTGCTCGAAAGCCTTACCGGTGACCTGTTCATAGAGCTTCACGTACTTGCCGGAGAATTCCATCAGCGTATCGGCCGGAATCTCGGGAATCGGCTCGTTGTAGGGATCGCAGCGCTCGTTGATCCAGAGCCGGAGAAACTCCTTGTCGAGGCTTTCGGGTTCCTTGCCGTCGGCCAATCGGCCTTCGTAACTCTCGGCGATCCAGTAACGGCTCGAATCGGGCGTGTGGATCTCGTCGGCCAGCGTGATCCGGCCGGTCTCGGGATCGGTGCCGAATTCATACTTGGTATCGACCAGGATCAAGCCGTTCTTCGCCGCGATCTCGCGGCCGCGGGCGAAGACGGCGAGGCTGAGTTCGGCCAGCTCGTCCCACTGCGCCTGGGTCAGGCGCCCGGTCTCGACGATCTCGATGGCCGTGGTCGGCTCGTCATGCTCGCCGGCCATGCCCTTGGTGGTCGGCGTCAGGTTCGTTTCGGGGAGCTTCTGGTTCTTGGTCAGCCCTTCCGGGAAGTCGATCCCGT
>JAPPPF010000196.1 GCA_028817665.1 Magnetovibrio sp.
ACCCTGCTGATCGCCCTGATGGCCGCCGGCGCCTTCTTCTGCTTGACGCTGCCCTTGCGGACCTTCGCGTTGCCGTCCTTGTCGTATTCGAGCACCTTGGTCCCGGCGGCGGCGGGCCCGGCGGCCATCAGGGCGATCAGCAGGGTCGTGACGGTCAGTCGATGCATCGGCGGGCGCACTCCGGACGTTGCCATGGCGGCGAGTTTAACCCGTCCGGAAAGAGCCGGCCACCGCCGACGTGCCGGCAGCCGGCGGACGTCGCTGAAGTTCAACATCTACCGGTAGCCTTCAGATTGTTTTCCTGTTTTTAATTATCCCAATAATAGAAAAACGATCTTGAGGGAGGTCTGGGACGTGTTGCGTGCGTATCTGCTGGGAGACATGCGCTTTACCTTCGGCGGCGCCGAGATCGCCGATCTCGGCAACCGGCAGTGCGGGGTTCTGCTGGCCTTCCTGATGTTGCACCCGGACCGCCGCTTCACCCGCGAACAGATCGCCGACGCGCTCTGGGAGGACCATTCACCGGCCGACCCCCTGAAAGCGGTGCGCCACGAGATCTGGTCCCTGCGCAAGGCCCTGGACGGATGCGGCGCCAAGGCCGACGACTATGTTGAGGTCACCGACGGAACGCTCGGGTTTCACGGCACCGGCGGATTTTGGCAGGACGCCGCGGAGGTGGAGGCGCGGATCGCCGATTTTGGCGCCCTCGCCCACCCAAGCGACGAGGACATGCGGCAACTGGCCGAGCACCTCGATCTTTACCAGGGCGACCTGCTGGCCCGGCATTTTCATCAGTGGTGCCTGTACCCGCGCGAGGCGCTGCGTGACCGCCGGCTTTGCGCCCTGGAGCGGTTACTCGCCCATTACGAGGAGCGCCGGCTGTGGGACGGCGCCATAGAAACCGCGCGCCGGATCCTGAACGCCGATCCGCTGATGGAAAGCGCGCACAGAAGCCTGATGCGCGCCTTCTATCACAAGGGCAGCCGCGCCGTGGCCCTCCGGCAGTACGAGACCTGCCGCGCGCAACTGCGCTCGGCCTTCGACGATCCGGTCGAGCCGATGCAGGAAACCCGCGACCTCTACGAAAGCATTCGGCGTGAATCGTCCGATCTCGAAGCGCTCGGGACCGTCCGTCGGCCGAAACTGAAATCGCCGCTGGCCGGGTCCGGTGCCGACGCGGCCAGCGAGTTGGACACGATCCGAAACCACCTGCGGGCCGCCGATATCGAGCTCGGCAAGATGATCCGCGATCTTTCCGACGGTTGAACCGGCGGCCGCCCCCCAGAACAGACGCTCCATAGACACCCGCCAGATGCCCGGAAGACGCGGGCCGATCATGCTGCGCCCGGTGAACGCATTCATCGGGACGATCCATGAACCCAAACCACCCGACCGCTGCCGGTCCGCCGAACCACACGGAAAAAGCGCCGCGCGCCGAAACCGGGCGATGCAACCGTCACACCCTGATCGTGCGGCTGACCGGCGAGGCCGACGCCGACGCCACCGGGCTGACCCGGTGGCGCGGCGAGATCGAGCACCTAGCGGACGGCCGCAAGCTGGGCGCCACGCGGTTCGGACGGATCGATCGTCTGCTGCGGATCTTCCGCGACACGGTGGTGCGCATCACCACGGGACAATCCGAAACACCGGGCGCCGAGGCCCGTAACCGTCCGGGCGATCCGGCCGGATCCAACAAGAACACAGAGACCGGCATCGGCATCGATCAGTACATCCGCTTCCGTCCCACCCCGATCGTCGGCGCCGACTTGGTGACCAGCATTTCCCAGGGCGCGTCCGGCCAGTCGGACACCACTGCGCTACGCATTCCGCTGGGCGGCAAGTTGGAAATCTTCCTGCCGTTCCTCAACGACATCTTCCCCGGCCAAATGGAAGCTCTGGGCCTGAAGAAGTTCGGCGATTCAGAATCCGCCGATGACGTCGATTCTCAGGGCAAGGGCGCGAAGCTCTACATCGAGAACCAATTCCACTACACGCCCGACGACAACAACGCCGAAACCCACAATTTCTTCGAGGCGGGCTTCGTCTTCCCGTTCAACGAAGCGACCGGCATCAGCGTCGTCTACCAGACCGGCGAACTGGCGCCGGCCTACAAGAACACGGAAAGCTTCAAGGTGAACTTCACCGCGCGTTTCTAAAAACCCACGGCCCGCCGGGAACGGAGCTTGGTCTCTCCCCATTCCCGGCGGGCCGCTCTTTTCCGAGGCCGGCAAGTTTCCCTTGCCCCCGGCCCCCACTGCCCTAATCTCTCATACATGCCCGGCGGACGCGAAGCCATCACCGTGCGCGTCGCCTCGAGCCTCGCCGAGGTCGACGGCGCGAAATGGGACGCCTGCGCCGGCGCCTCGGACCCCTTCTGCCGCCATGCCTTCCTGTCGGCCTTGGAGGACAGCGGCTCGGCGGACGGCGAGACCGGCTGGCTGGCCCAGCACCTGGTGATCGAGGACGCCGACGGCGGCTATCTGGCCGTCGCGCCCCTCTATCTGAAGAACCACTCCTACGGCGAGTACGTGTTCGACTGGGGCTGGGCCGACGCCTACGAGCGCGCCGGCGGCAGGTACTACCCGAAACTCCAATGCGCGGTGCCGTTCACGCCGGTCACCGGCCCCCGGCTGATGGTCGCGCCCGGCGTCACCGGCGAGGACGCCGACGGGCTCCGGCGCGCCCTGGCCGCGGCGATGGTCCAGGTGGCGGAGAAGCTCGACGTCTCGTCGGTCCACATCACCTTCCCCACCGAGTCTGAGTGGCGGACGCTGGGCGACATGGGCTTCCTCGCGCGCCAGGGCCAGCAGTTCCACTGGCACAACCAGGATTACGCCGACTTCGACGCCTTCCTGGCGACGCTGACGTCGAGGAAGCGCAAGCAGATCAGGAAGGAGCGCGCCCGGGTCGCCGACATCGGCCTCGACATCCGAGCGCTCCGCGGCGCCGAGATCACCGAACGCCACTGGGATGCCTTCTACGCCTTCTACCGCAACACGTCGGACCGGAAGTGGGGCTCGGCCTACCTGACCCGCGAATTCTTCTCGCTCCTGGGCGAACGCGCCGGCGACGACGTCGTGCTGATCTACGGCGAAGCCGACGGCATGCCGGTCTGCGGCGCCCTCAACATGGCCGGCCGGGACGCGCTCTACGGCCGCAACTGGGGCGCCGCCGCCAACTTCAAGTTCCTGCATTTCGAGACCTGCTACTACCGGGCCATCGACTTCGCCATCGAACACGGCCTCAAGCGGGTTGAGGCCGGCGCCCAGGGCCCGCACAAGATCCAGCGCGGTTACGTCCCGGTGCCGACCTACTCGGCGCATTGGATCGCCGACCCGGGGCTCCGCGACGCGGTCGCCCGGTTCCTGATCGACGAACGCCTGGGCATCGAGGCGGAAATGACCGTGCTGGCCGCGCACACCCCCTACCGCCAAGGCGATCCCTGACCGACCGAACCGCCGGCCGGTGACTCTCCGTTAACCATTTTCCCCTACACTTTTGGCCTTGGGACGGAGTTGCACATGCCTGGACTGTTCAGCCCCCTGACGCGGGCCGCCCTGATCGTGGCGGCGCTCGCCATCATCGCCTTAATCGTCGCGACCCTGCCGACGGACGCCGACGCCGCCGCCCGCTGCACGCGGATCTCCAGCGAAGGCGGCTCGGAATATATCGTCAATTCCTGCAACGCCTGCCGCAAGGTCAACATCCGCCGCAAGCGCCGCGGCATCGCCATGCCGGTGATGCGCACCTACAACGTCCAGCCGCGCTCCAAGTTTCCGCTCTCCATGAAGGGGCCGGGCCGGTCGCGGATCACCAGCGAGATCGCCTGCGAGGGCGAGGCCGGCGCCAGCCAGAACCTGTTCGATCCGAAGAACCCTAAGGTGGCCGAGAAGAAATGCGTCGAGTTGAAGCAGACGGCGGCGGGCGGCGTGGTCCTGGTCAATAGCTGCGGTACCTGCAGGGGCGCCGCGGTCGAGCGGTACGCGGCGAACGGCAAGCCCATGGGCCGCCAGGCCTACAAGCTGAAGCCGCAATCCATCGTTCCGGTCGATCCCCGGGGCGCGGCCGGCGTCGGGTATCTCACCGACGTGCCCTGCCCGTCCTGACCGCGCGCCGCGCCTAGGGGCGCGCCGCCAATACCTCCCGGATGGCGTCCTTGAACGGCTCCGAGCGCGCGACGCCGTTGTGCGAGGCATCGGAGACCTCGTCGAACCGCGCCGTCACCGGGACCGCGTCGGCGAAATCGTGCGGCGATTGGCTGAACCCCCAATTGTTCTGGCCGCGCCGGTGGAAGCGCCAGTCCGGGACGTGGCAGGGGCAGCCGCCGAGCACGAAGCCCTGGGCCAGGTCCGGATACCGGCCGGCGATGACGCCGGAGATGGCGGCGCCGCCGGAATGGCCGACCAGGACCACGTAGTCGGCGCCGTAGTGCGCCTTCAGGGCCTTCACGGCGCCGGCGACGGCCTCGACGATCTCGGGCCGGTAGCCGTCGCCTTCGTGGCGGTAGCTCTCGCCGGTGGATGTGTTGTCGTCGGAATCGAAATAGCCGGGCCGGATCAGGCCCACGGTGACGACGCCGGGCCCGGCGAAGCTTTCGGCCAGCGCAAACAGGTAGTCCGACGGCCCGCCCCTGGACCCGTCGCCGTGGATGAACACCGCCAGCGACGTCTTCGCCGCCGGTTCGCCGAACACGCCGATGACCAGGCATTCATCGCCGCCGGCGACCCGGGTCTTGTGGTCGACGGCGCAGTCCGCCGCCGCCGGCCGCGCGGCGCCGAGGGCCAGGGCGACGGCCAGGGCCGCCGCGGCGATGAATTTCATGGAACCCTCCCCGTTCGCCGGCCGGCCGCTACTCGACCAGCGCCGGCACCTTGCCGCCGCCGCGCTTCGCCGGCGGTTTCGGCTTCTTGCGCTTGGCCGGCAGCTTCGAGCCCTCCGGATAGTCGAACACCGGCTTGCCGTCCTCGATCTTGACGACCACGACGCCGCCCTTGGCGAGCTTGCCGAACAGCAGTTCCTCGGCCAGCGGCTTCTTGATGTGCTCCTGGATCACCCGCGACAGCGGCCGGGCGCCGAACTTCTGGTCGTAGCCCTTCTTGGCCAGCCATTCGCGCGCGCCCTCGGTCAGCTCGATCATCACGTTGCGGTCGTCCAGCTGGAACTCGAGCTCCATGACGAACTTGTCGACCACCTTGGAGACGATCTCCGGCGACAGCGCCGAGAAGCCGATGATGGCGTCCAAGCGGTTGCGGAACTCCGGCGTGAACATCTTCTCGATGGCCTCGGTGTCGTCGCCGATGCGCTCGTCGCGCTCGAAGCCCATGGCCGGCTTGGCGAGATCCGCGGCGCCGGCGTTCGTCGTCATGATCAGGATGACGTTGCGGAAATCGACGCTCTTGCCGTTGTGGTCGGTGAGCTTGCCGTGGTCCATCACCTGCAGGAGGATGTTGAACAGGTCCGGGTGCGCCTTCTCGATCTCGTCCAGGAGCAGAACCGAGTGCGGCTGATGGTCGACGGCGTCGGTCAGCAAACCGCCCTGATCGAAGCCGACGTAGCCCGGCGGCGCGCCGATCAGGCGCGAGATCGAATGGCGCTCCATGTATTCCGACATGTCGAAGCGCACCAGCTCGACGCCCATGATGTGGGCGAGCTGGCGGGCGACCTCGGTCTTGCCGACGCCGGTGGGCCCGGAGAACAGGTAGCTGCCGACCGGTTTCTCGGGCTCGCGCAGGCCGGCGCGGGCCAGCTTGATGGCGCTAGCCAGCGCATCGATGGCCTTGTCCTGGCCGAACACCATGGTCTTC
>JAPPPF010000305.1 GCA_028817665.1 Magnetovibrio sp.
GCTGAAGGCGCCGCAGGAAGGTGAATCGGTGATCAATGATCTGGTTCAAGGCGAAGTCCGCGTCGCCAACGCACAATTGGACGACATGGTATTGTTGCGCGCCGACGGCACCCCCACCTACATGCTCGCGGTCGTTGTCGACGACCACGATATGGAGATTTCGCACGTTATCCGGGGCGACGATCACTTGACCAATGCATTTCGGCAAACCCAATTGTTTCAAGCGCTTGGCTGGGATACGCCGGCGTTCGCCCACATCCCGCTGATCCATGGCGCCGATGGCGCGAAACTCTCGAAACGACACGGCGCGCTGGGCGTCGACGCCTACCGCGACCAGGGTTTCCTGCCCGAGGCCCTCACCAACTACCTGCTCCGTCTCGGTTGGAGCCACGGCGACGACGAAATCATCGATACGGATCAGGCGATCGAGTGGTTCGGCCTCGAGGCCGTCGGAAAATCACCGTCGCGTTTCGACGTGGATAAGCTGACCGCGCTCAATGGTCAGTACGTGAAGCGCGCGGACGACGCCCGATTGGCCGAATTGATCACGCCGGCGATCGAGGCCGAGGTCGGCGGGCCGCTGGCGGTGGCGGCGAAAGACCGGATCTTGGCAGGTATGCCCGGGCTGAAGGACCGGGCCAAGACGGTAACGGATCTTGCCGAGAGCGCCGTGTTCTACGCCTTGCCACGTCCCTTGAAGTTGAATGAAAAGGCCTCGAAATTGATCGATGACGAGGCACAAAACAGGCTAAAATCCCTGCGTGAAAGCTTCGCCGGTCTCGACGAATGGACGGAGGACGGCCTGGAGGACAGGGTCCGCGCCTTCGCCGAGGAAACCGGCGCAAAAATGGGCAAGATCGCCCAACCTTTGAGGGCGGTTTTAACAGGCACTACGGTATCGCCGAGTATTTTCGAGGTCTTGATCGTGTTGGGACGCGAGGAATCGCTCGGCCGGATGGATGACGCGCTCGGCGGCGCCTGACCGTCGGGTGCCGACTTGAGAACGCGGACCGAATAGTAGATGGTGGCGCCAAAATCTCGGTAGCTCGGGCATATGTAGGCTAGAAAAAAAAGAGAGGGTGAAAATGAACGCGACGGATAACGGTAAAAACGCGACCTTTACGTTGACGGACAACCGGTCGGGAAATTCCTATGATCTTGATGTCCTATCGGGCAGCGTCGGTCCGGACGTCATCGATGTTCGCAGGCTGTACGCCGACACCGACTGTTTCACCTACGATCCCGGATATACGTCCACCGGCAGCTGTGAATCGAAGATCACCTATATCGACGGCGAGAACGGTATCCTCCTGTACCGCGGTTATCCGATCGATCAACTGGCCGAGTACTCCGATTTTCCCGAGGTCTGCTACTTGCTGCTCTACGGTGAGCTGCCGACCAAGGAGCAGAAGGAGAAGTTCGATCACGGCATCACCTATCACACGATGCTGCACGAGCAGATCAACTATTTCTTCCGCGGCTTCCGGCGTGACGCCCACCCCATGGCGGTCATGTGCGGCGTGGTCGGCGCCCTCTCGGCGTTCTACCACGACAGTACCGACATCACGGATCCGAAACACCGGATGATCGCGTCTTACCGGCTTATCGCGAAGATGCCGACAATCGCCGCCATGGCCTACAAGTTCTCCATCGGGGCGCCGTTCATGTATCCGCGGAACGATCTGAATTTCGCCGAGAACTTCCTCTACATGATGTTCGCGAACCCGTGCGAGGAGTATCAGTCCAATCCGGTGCTGGCGAAGGCCATGGACCGGATCCTGATCCTGCACGCCGACCACGAACAGAACGCCTCGACCTCGACCGTGCGCCTGGCCGGTTCCAGCGGCGCCAACCCGTTCGCCTGCATCTCGGCCGGTATCGCGTCGCTATGGGGGCCGGCGCACGGCGGCGCCAACGAGGCGGTGCTCAACATGCTCGAAGAGATCGAGCATCCGAAGAACATCGCCAAGTTCGTCGAGAAGGCGAAGGACAAGGACGACCCGTTCCGCCTCATGGGCTTCGGCCACAGGGTCTACAAGAACTTCGATCCGCGCGCCAAGGTCATGCACCAGGCCTGCCACGAGGTCCTGGGTGAGCTCGGTATCAAGGACGAGCCGCTGCTCGATATCGCCGTTGAGTTGGAGCGCCTCGCCCTCGAGGACGACTATTTCGTCGAGAAGAAGCTCTACCCCAACGTCGACTTCTACTCCGGCATCATCTTCAAGGCCATGGGCATTCCGACCAGCCTGTTCACGGTGCTGTTCGCCGTCGCCCGAACCGTCGGATGGGTAGCGCAGTGGAACGAGATGATCGAGGACCTGTCGCAGAAGATCGGCCGCCCGCGCCAGCTCTACACGGGCGAGACGGTGCGCGACTTCGTCGCTTTGGACAAGCGCTGAGGGGCGCCTTTACGCCTACGTGCGCCCGATGACCCCGAGGACGGCGCGCGCGGCGCGCCGGCTCGCCGGCTCGCCGCCGCGTCCGAGCGCGTCGAGCGCTTCGGTGTAGGCTGATTTTTGCGCGGTGACGTTCTCACCTCCGCTCAGTAGCTCGGCGACGGCCGGCGCGATGGTCTCGGCGCGGCATTCGCCGGCCAGGAACTCGGGCACCGCGCCCCGCCCGAGGATGATGTTGACGAGGTTCACGTGGCGGACAGTGATCAAGCGCCGGGCCAACCATGCGGTCAGCGGGTTTACCCGGTATGCGATGACCGACGGAGTCCCTGTGATCGCCAATTCCAACGCGACGGTGCCCGACGCCGCGAGGGCCGCGTCGGCGGCGGCGAAGGCGTCGAATTTCTGTGCGTCGCCGTCGACCAGGGTCACCGGTACCGGCCATTCAGCGACGCAACGTCCGAGCAGCTCGCGGGTCGGCGACGCGGCCACCGTCAACACCCGGAGACCGGCGAACCGCTCCGCCATTTCCGCGACGACGGTCTCGAACACGGGCAGCAATCGTTCGGCTTCGCTGCGCCGGCTGCCCGGCAACATCATCAGGACCTTGTCGGCGGCAGCGATGCCGTGGCGCTCGCGGAACCGCGCACCGTCGGCGGCCGCGGCCGGACCTTCCAAGACCGGATGTCCGACATAGGTCGTCGCCAGGCCCTCGGCCTCGAAGTATGGCGGCTCGAATGGCAGGAGAACGAGCAGGTGATCGAGAAACCGGGCGATCTTCGCCGCCCGGCCGGGCCGCCAGGCCCATACTGAGGGCGCGACGAAATGGATCAGCGGGGTTCCGGCGCCCTTTAGCTTACGGGCCACGCGAAAGTTGAAATCCGGCGAGTCGATGGTCACCAGCGCGGCCGGCGCCCTGGCCCGGACATCGGCAACGGTCTCGGAAATGCGGCCGACGAGCCGCGGCAGCCGGGGCAGAACCTCGGCGAGGCCCATGACGGCCAACTCGTCCATGGGGAACAGGCTGTCGAGGCCCTCGGCTTGCATGGCGTCGCCGCCGATTCCGGCAAATTCGACCGTGCCCATGGTTTCCGCCTTGAGCGCCGCCATCAGGCGGGCGCCGAGGAGGTCGGCCGACGGTTCGCCGGCGACAATGTAGATGAGCGGAGCGGATTCCGAGCCGTTCACGGCGTGGCCTCGTCGGTGGGCGCGGCGCCAACCACGAACAGCCCGGCCGCGTCGGCGGCCCGGATCGTCTCGTCCAGTTCGAGGATCAATGCCCCGCCGGCCTCCACGGCGATCCCCTTGAGACCGGCTCGCGCCGCGTTCTCAATCGTCTGCGGCCCAATGGCTGGCAGGTCGGCACGCCGCTCCTGGTTCGGCTTCACCGCCTTGACCAAGACGCCGTCCGCGCCCTCGCCCGCGAGGCCGGCGAGCATGGCGTCGGTTCCGCTTCGCCCCTCCTCGGCCACCAATCGGCCGGCGGCGGTGACGACCGCCTGCCCGATATCACGGCGTCCGAGATCGCGTGCGGCGGCTATACCGATGCCGATGTCGCGTTCGGCGCCGGCGTCGGGTTGGGCGCTGGTCAATACGCCGGCCGGCGCCAGCAAGTCGGCCATCACATCGGCGACGCCGAGCACCCGAAACCCTTCGTTGGCCTCGAGATAGTCGATGAGGGCGCCGAGCAATCCGTCGTCGCCCAACTGATAGGCGCCGGTGCGGGCGAGGAACCGTGCCGTCCACAGGTCTGGGCGGAGCTCCGAGAGGGAGGGCTTGCGCACGGCGCCGGCGAAGATCAGGTCCTCGGCGCCGTGTTGTCGAAGCTGCTTGATGGTTTCGCCGGCCGCCCCGAGGCGGACGTCGACGTGATCGACGGCGGCGAAGGCGCCGTCATCGGCTTGACCCTTGAGCGCGACGACGAAGAAGGCGCGGCCGCTATTCAGACAATGTTGAACGAGGTGGCGTGGCAGCGCGCCGCCGCCGGCGATGATGCCCAGCTTAGGCGGCATCTTCCAAGGCGGGCTGACAGATGGCGCGAGACGAATCGGCGCCGATGAAATTGACGATCTCCATCACCGGCTCGTTGTCGCCGAAATCCTCGGCCACGTCCTGAAGGCGCTCACCGAGAGTGCCCTCGGCGGCGAAGATCATCCGATAGGCCTTGCGCATCTCGTGAATTTCGTCGCGGGAGAAGTCGCGGCGCTTCAGCCCGACGATGTTGAGGCCGGAAAGCCGGGCGCGGTTGCCCATCACCGAGCCATAGGGAATGACGTCGTGTTCGACCCCCGACATACCGCCGATCATGGCGTGCTTGCCGATCCGGACGAACTGGTGGACCGCCGACAAGCCGCCGATGATCGCCCATTCACCGACCTCGACATGGCCGCCCAACGTGGCGTTGTTGACGAAAATGGCATGGTCGTGGATCAGGCAGTCATGGGCGACGTGCACGCCGACCATGAACAGGCAGTTGTTGCCGACACGGGTCAACATGCCGCCGCCTTCGGTGCCGGGGTTCATGGTGACGTGTTCGCGGATGACGTTGTTGCAGCCGATCTCGAGGCGTGACGGTTCGCCCTGGTACTTGAGGTCCTGCGGCCGGTGTCCGATGGATGAAAACGGGAAAATCCGCGTATTGGCGCCGACGTGGGTGAGGCCCTCGACGACGACGTGGGAGAGCAACTCGACGCCATCGTCCAGGCGGACGCCGTCGCCGACCACGCTGTGGGGACCGATGCAGACGTTGTCACCCAATTCGGCCTTAGGGCTGACGATGGCCGTCGGGTGTATTTCACTCATTGGTCTCTTCCACGATCATCGCCGAATAGGTGGCTTCGGCCATCAGCTTATCACCGACCCGCGCTTCGCCGCGGAATTTCCAGACGTTGCCGCGGCTGCGTTGCTTCTCGACATGAAGCTCCAGTTGATCGCCCGGCGTGATCGGCTTGCGGAACCGGGCCTGGTCGACGGTCATGAAATAGACGACGCTGCCGGCCCGCTTGCCGGTGGTCTCGATGACCAGGATCGCCGAGGTTTGGGCCATGGCCTCGATGACGAGAACGCCGGGCATGATCGGATGGCCCGGAAAATGGCCCTGGAAGAACGGCTCGTTTACGGTCACGTTCTTGATCCCGACGGCGCGCTCGTCCGGCACGATGCCCTGAACGCGATCGACGAGCAGGAATGGGTAACGATGCGGGATCATTTCCATGATCTCGTCGACTTCGATCACACGATCCATTTGCGTCACGTCCTTGTCCATTCCCGTTACTTGCCTTTCTTCCGGACCAATCGCTCCAGCGTCGCGACCTCGTGGAGCCAGTCCCGCATCGGCTTGGCCGGCGAGCCGCCAATCGTCGCGCCGGGCTC
>JAPPPF010000046.1 GCA_028817665.1 Magnetovibrio sp.
CCGACGGCGACGTCCGTGCCCTCGGCGACGGCAATGGCGGCCAGCGCGCCGGCGGCCGGCGCGTTCACCTCGACGGTGACCTTGTCCGTCTCCAGTTCGACCAGCGGCTCATCCTGGGCGACGGCGTCGCCCACGGCCTTGAACCATTTGGCGACGGTCGCTTCGGTGACGGATTCCCCCAGGGTGGGGACGACGATGTCAACGGCCATGATATACCTCGGCTTCAGTGTCTCTTACGTTGTGGGCTCCCGGGACGGGCTCATTTCTTCTTCGCGCGCGTCGTCTTCTTTCTCGCCGGCGCCGTCTTCGGCGGCGCCTTGGTCGATACCTTGCGCGCCGGGCGCGCCGCCGCCGGCACGCTCAACGCCTCGTCGACCAGGGCCTCCTGCTGCAGGACGTGCTTGGCCATCAGGCCCGTCGCCGGCGCGGCGGCGGCCGGCCGTCCGACGTAGGTCGGGCGTCCGACCTTGTGCTTGATCTCCGTGAGCACGTCTTCCAGCGGGTCGCGGACGAAGAACCAGGCGCCGTTGTTCTGCGGCTCCTCCTGGCACCAGACGATGTCGGCGTTGGGGAAGCGGTGCAGGTCCGTGGCCAGGGCCTTGTGCGGGAACGGATAGATCTGCTCGACCCGCATCAGGTAGACGTCACGGATCTTGCGCCGCTGACGCTCCTCGTAGAGGTCGTAATAGACCTTGCCGGTGCACAGCACGACGCGCCTGATCTTGTCGTCGGGCAACAGAGAGCGCTTCGGATCGTCGGTCAGGTCCTCGTCGTCCCAGAGGACGCGGTGGAAGGTCGTGCCCTCGCCCATGTCGTCCAGCTTGGAGACGCAGAGCTTGTGCCGGAGCAGCGATTTCGGCGTCATCAGGATCAGGGGCTTGCGGAAATCCCGGTGGATCTGGCGGCGCAGGACGTGGAAATAGTTCGACGGCGTCGTGCAGTTGCAGACCTGGATGTTGTCCTCGGCCGAGAGCTGCAGGTAGCGCTCGAGCCGCGCCGAGGAGTGCTCCGGCCCCTGGCCCTCGTAGCCGTGGGGCAGCAGCATCACCAGGCCGCTCATGCGCAGCCACTTGGCCTCGCCGGCGGCGATGAACTGATCGATGATCACCTGGGCGCCGTTGGCGAAGTCGCCGAACTGGGCCTCCCAGAGCACCAGCATCTGCGGTTCGGCGAGGCTGTAGCCGTACTCGAATCCGAGCACGCCGGATTCCGACAACGGGCTGTTGATCACCTCGTAGGGGGCCTGGCCGAAGCGCAGATTGTTCAGCGGCGTGTACTTCTCCTCGTTCTCCTGGTCGGTGAGCACCGAATGGCGCTGCGAGAAGGTGCCGCGCTCGGAGTCCTGGCCCGATAGGCGGACCGCGTTACCTTCCAGGAGCAGCGAACCGTAGGCCAGGGCCTCGGCCGTCGCCCAGTCGATGCCCTCGCCGGTCTCGAACATCTTCTGCTTGGCTTCCAGCTGGCGCTGGATGCGGCGGTGGATGTTGAAGTTGTCGGGAACCCGGGTCAAGCCCTCGCCGATCTCCCTCAGGCGCTCGACGGGCACGCCGGTATTGCCGCGCCGGGCGTCGCCCGACGCGATCGACATCCCGGTCCAGGCGCCGTCCAACCAGTCGGCCTTGTTGGCCTTGTAGTTCGACGCCGCCTCGAAGGCATCGTCCAGGTGCTGGGAGAAGTCGGCGAGCTGCTGGTCGATCTGCTCCTGGGTCAGCACTTTCTCGTGCACCAGCTTCTGCGCATAGATCTGCAGGGTGGTGGGATGCGCGGCGATCTTCTTGTACATCAAGGGCTGCGTGAACATCGGCTCGTCGCCCTCGTTGTGGCCGTGGCGGCGGTAGCAGATCATGTCGATGACCACGTCCTTCTTGAACCGCTGGCGGTATTCGATGGCGATGCGCGCGCAATGCACCACGGCCTCGACGTCGTCGGCGTTGACGTGGAAGATCGGCGCGTCGACGGCCTTGGCGCAGTCGGACGAATAGTGCGACGTGCGGGAGAACCGGGGCGCCGTGGTGAAGCCGATCTGGTTGTTGATGATGATATGGACCGTGCCGCCGGTCTTGTAGCCGATCAGGTTCGAGAGATCGAAGGTCTCGGGCACCAGGCCCTGACCGGCGAAGGCCGCGTCGCCGTGCAGCAGCATGCACATGACCTTTTCCCGGTCGGGGTCGTTCATCTGTTTCTGCTTGGCCCGTACCTTGCCCAGGCACACCGTGTTGGCGGCTTCCAGATGGGACGGATTGGCGGTCAGGCTCAGGTGCACGGACTTGCCGTCGAAGACCCGGTCCGAAGACGACCCCAGGTGATACTTGACGTCGCCGGACCCGCCGACGTCGTCGGGCCGGCTGGAGCCGCCCTGGAACTCGTGGAAGATCGCCTGGAACGGCTTGCCCATGACATTGGCGAGCACGTTCAGCCGGCCGCGGTGGGCCATGCCGAGGACGATCTCCTGCACGCCCAGCTGGCTGCCGCGCTTGAAGATCTGTTCCATGGCCGGAACCAGGCTTTCGCCGCCGTCGAGGCCGAAGCGCTTGGTGCCGGTGAATTTCTTATCCAGGTATTTCTCGAACCCTTCGGTCTCGATCAACCGGTTGAGGATCGCCTGCTTGCCGCGTTCGGTGAAGTCGGGCTGGTTGTGGATGCGCTCGATGCGTTCCTGGATCCAGGCCTTCTCGTCCGGGTTCTGGATATGCGTGAATTCGACGCCGATGGAAGCGCAGTAGGTTTCCTTGAGGATGCTGACGATCTCGCGGACCGTCGCCGTCTCCAGGCCGAGCACGTAGTTGATGAAGATCTGCCGGTCCATGTCCTTGTCGCTGAACCCGTAGGTGTTCGGGTCCAGTTCGGGATGTTCGGTGGGATCCGAAAGCCCGAGCGGATCGAGGTTGGCCTTCAGGTGGCCGCGCACCCGGAAGGCCCGGATCATCATCAGGGCGCGGATCGAATCGAGCGTCGCCTCGCGGGTCTTGACGGCGCTGGTGTGCTGAACCGAAGCCTGCGCGGTGGGCTGCGCCGCGGTCTCGTGGCCGCGCGTCATCTGTTCGGAGAGGGTGGACAGGTCGCCCTGGCCGACGACCCCGGCGTCGGACGGCGCCCACGAAGCGCCCCGCCGTTCCATGATCAGCGCGCCGGCCTCGTCCTCCAGGCCGACGAAGAACTCCTGCCATCGATGATCCACCGAATGGGGGTCGTCCAGGTACCGCTCGTACATCTCGGCGATGTAGACCTGGTTGCCCGTGTACATGAACGCAGTGGGGTCGAGTTCCGTCATCGCATGCCGCGCGCCCTTGGGCGCGCCCTCCCTAGATCAATGGTCGGACCGGAAACGCCTTATCCCTTCAACGCCTCCAGCATGGTTTCGCCCAAGCGGGCCGGACTGGCCGATACGTGGATACCGGCGGACTGCATGGCTTCGATCTTGGCTTCCGCGGTGCCCTTGCCGCCGGAGATGATGGCGCCGGCGTGACCCATGCGCTTGCCCGGCGGTGCGGTGACGCCGGCGATGAAGCCGACCACCGGTTTCTTGGTGCCCGAGTCCTTGATCAGCTGGGCGCCGTCTTCCTCCGCCGATCCGCCGATCTCGCCGATCATCACGATGCTTTCGGTCTCGTCGTCGGCGATGAACATCTCCAGGCAGTCGACGAAATTGGTGCCGTTGACCGGATCGCCGCCGATGCCGATGCAGGTGGTCTGGCCGAGGCCGGCCATGGTGGTCTGGTGCACGGCCTCGTAGGTCAGGGTGCCGGACCTGGACACGATGCCGACGGAGCCGCGCTTGTGGATGTGGCCGGGCATGATGCCGATCTTGCACTCGTCCGGGGTGATGATGCCGGGGCAGTTGGGGCCGATGAGGCGCGAGCCGGAACCGGCCAGGGCGCGCTTCACGGTGACCATGTCCATGACCGGGATGCCCTCGGTGATGCAGACGATCAAGGGGATCTCCGCGTCGATGGCCTCCATGATCGCGTCGGCCGCGAACGGCGGCGGCACGTAGATGACGCTGGCGTTGGCGCCGGTCTTGTCGACGGCGTCGGCGACGGTGTCGAAGACCGGCAGGTCGAGGTGCTTGGAGCCGCCCTTGCCCGGCGTCACGCCGCCGACCATGTTGGTGCCGTAGGCGATCGCCTGTTCGGAGTGGAAGGTGCCCTGCGCGCCGGTGAAGCCCTGGCAGATGACCTTCGTGTTCTTGTCTACGAGTACGGCCATGATCAGGCTCCCTTCACCGCGGCGACCACCTTCCTGGCGGCGTCGCCGAGATCATCGGCGGGGGTGATCGCGAGCCCCGAGTCCGCCATGATCTGTTTTCCCTTCTCGACGTTGGTGCCTTCGAGGCGAACCACCAGGGGCACGTGCAGGTCGACCTCCTTGGCCGCCGCGACGACGCCCTCGGCGATCACGTCGCAGCGCATGATGCCGCCGAAGATGTTGACCAGGATGCCCTTCACGTTGGGATCCGAGAGGATGATCTTGAACGCCGCGGTCACCCGTTCGGCCGTGGCGCCGCCGCCGACATCGAGGAAGTTGGCGGGTTCGGAGCCTTCCAGCTTGATGATGTCCATGGTTGCCATGGCGAGGCCGGCGCCGTTGACCATGCAGCCGATCTCTCCGTCGAGCTTGACGTAGTTGAGCTCCCACTTGCCGGCTTCCAGCTCGGCCGGGTCCTCTTCCTCCTCGTCGCGCATCTCCTCGACGTCCTTGTGCCGATAGAGCGCGTTGTCGTCGAAGCCGACCTTGGCGTCGAGCGCCATGACGTCGCCGGCGCCGGTGACGACCAGCGGGTTGATCTCGACCATCGAGCAATCGAGGTCGTTGAAGGCTTGGTAGAGCGACATGATCAGCTTGACGCCGGATTTGATCTGGTTGCCCTCGAGGCCCAGGCCGAAGGCCAGCTGGCGGGCGTGGTAGGGCTGGATGCCGGTCGCCGGGTCGATGGTCACCTTGAGGATCTTCTCGGGCGTCTTCTCGGCGACCTCCTCGATCTCCATGCCGCCCTCGGTCGAGGCCATGATCAGGAGGCGCGAGGATTCGCGGTCGAGCAGCATGCCCATGTAAAGCTCGCGGGCGATGTCGCAGCCTTCCTCGATGTAGAGGCGCTTGACCTCCTTGCCGTCCGGGCCGGTCTGCTTGGTGACCAGGATGTGGTTGAGCATCTCGGACGCGTTCTCGCGGACCTCGTCGACGGACTTGACGACGCGCACGCCGCCCTTGCCGTCGGGGTCGTCCTTGAACCGTCCGGCGCCGCGGCCGCCGGCGTGGATCTGAGATTTGACGACGAACACCGGCCCGCCGAGATCCTCGGCGGCCTTGACGGCTTCGTCGACGGTGAAGGCGACATGGCCCCGGGGCACGGCGACGCCGTACTTCGCGAGCACCTGCTTGCCCTGATATTCATGAATATTCATGGTCTCTCCTCGCTCCCAGGGTTGCGCGGCGCCCCGTCGCCGCGTTCGGCGTGCTTAGGCTTTATTTTCGCGCCTTGGCTGACTTCTTCCTGACGGCCTTTTTCTTGGCCGGCGCCTTTTTCGCCGCCGCCTTCTTCGCCGGTGCCTTCTTGGCCGCCGCCTTCTTCGGCGCCGCCTTCTTCTTGGCCTCCGCCTGACGCGCCTTGGCCGCCTGGGCCTGCAGCTTCTGGGTCAGTTTGACGAGGCCCTTCACGGCGTTCACGGATTTCCGGAACATGGCGCGTTCGGCGGCGTCCAGCTTGATCTCGACGATCCGCTCGACGCCCTTCGCACCGATCACCACCGGGACGC
>JAPPPF010000112.1 GCA_028817665.1 Magnetovibrio sp.
CGATCCGATGATCAGGGCCATGGTCCGGCGCGCGATGCTGTCGGTGCTCATCTTGTTCCTGGTCGCCGTGTTCGTCTTCATGGCGACAGAAGTCCTGCCCGGGGACGCGCTCGACGTCTACCTCACCGAGGACGACGTCAGCGTCATGACCGACGAGGACATCGAACAGATGCGCCGCGACCTCGGCCTCGACGTGCCGGCGCCGATACGGTTTTTCAACTGGCTGTCGGGCGCCATCGTCGGCGACTTCGGCGTCACCGCCATCGACAAGATCCCCATCGGCGACATCGTGTTCAATCCGCTCCTCAACTCCTTGCAGCTCGGCGCCGTGATCACCTTGATTACCCTGCCGGTCGCCTTCGCCATCGGGGCGACGGCGGGATACTGGCGCGGCCGGCGCGCCGACGCGGTGGTCTCGACGGCGACGATCATCGGATACTCGATCCCCGACTTCGTCATCGGCATGGTCCTGATCATCATTTTCGCCATATGGATTCCGCTGTTCCCGGCGGTCATCACCGCGTTCAACGACGCCCATCCGTTCGAGCTTCTGGCGGTCTCGCTGTTGCCGGCGGTCACCGTGATCATCGGCCACGTGGCCCATCTGAGCCGGCTGCTGCGCGCCGGGTTCATCGAGACCATGAACAGCGATTTCGTCGAGCGCGCCCGCCTGTCCGGCGTGCCTGAACGGAACATCGTTTTCCGCCACGTGCTGCCGGCCTCCGTCATTCCGACCCTGAACGCCATGGCGCTTTACATGGCCGGCGTGCTGTCGGGGCTGATCGTCGTCGAGAAGGTGTTCGGTTATCCGGGGCTCGGGATCGAACTCATCGAGGCCGTGGATACGCGCGAGGTGCACGTCGTCCAGGCGATCGCATTCCTCGGCGCGGTGCTGGTGATCGTCATGAACCTGCTCGCCGATTTCGCCATCATCGCGCTCGACCCCAGGGTGAGAAGCCATGTTAGTGAACGATAAACCCCTGCTTTCGATCGTCACCCACAGCCCGGGCACGGCCATCGGCGTCGCCCTGGTATCGCTGCACCTCCTGAACGCGGTGTTCGCGCCGCTGCTGATTCCCTATGGCCCGACGCAGCTGGTCGGCGCGCCCGTCTTGGCGCCCGGCCACCCCGACTTCCTGCTCGGCACCGACGTCATCGGCCGCGACTACCTGTCCCGGTTGATGATGGGCGGGCGCACGTCCATCACGGTGGCCATGATCGGCGTCCTCGGCGCCGTCCTGTTGGGCACCTTCTTCGCCGTTTCCGCCGCCCATATCGGCGGCTTCTACGACGACGTGGTGATGCGCATCGTCGACACCAAGCTTTCCATTCCGGGAATTCTGTTCGTCGCCTTGTTCGTCGTCGGCTTCGGCCGTTCGGTCACCGTGCTGACCATCGTCATCGGGCTCAGCTATTTCCCGGGCGCGGTCCGGACGATCCGCGCCCAGGCCATGACCCAGGTGCCGCTGGCCTACGTGAAGGCCGCCCGCCTGCGGGGCGAATCCGCCCTGTCGGTGATCTTCCGGGAGCTCACGCCGAACGTCATCGAGGTCGTCGTCGTCGAGTTCGCCATCCGCACCTCGTCGGCGATCTTGATCGTCAGCGCGCTTTCGTTCCTCGGCCTCGGTATTTCGCCGCCGACGCCGGATTGGGGCCTGATGGTCTCCGAGGGCGTCGACCAGATCTACACCGCGCCCTGGCTGATCCTGTTGCCGGCGGCGTTCATTTCAACCCTCGTCGTCGGCTTGAATTTCGCCAGCGACGGGCTCGCCAACGCGCTCGGCCTGGACGCCGCGCGCGGGCTTCACGGGGGTTGACGATGACGCTGCTCGACGTACGGGATCTCCGTGTCGCCTACCGCAATCCGTCAACCGGAGCGCAGGCCATCGCCGTCGACGGGGTCAGCTTCAAGGTCGAGAAGGGCGAGACCCTGGGCATTGTCGGCGAGAGCGGATGCGGCAAGTCGACCCTGGCGCGCGCCCTGATGGCATACTGCCGCCCCGGCGGCGAAGTCGTCGGCGGCGAGGTCCTGTTCGACGGCACCGACGTTCTCCGGCTTTCCGACGAAGGAATCCGCGAGCTGCGCGGCCGCCGAATGGCCATGGTTCCCCAAGACCCGCTGACCTCGCTGACCTATCACATGAAGGTCGGCCCGCAGGTCGACGAGATTCTGCAGATTCACCAGCAACTCGACGCCGCGGCGGCGCGCCTGCATACCCTCAAGCTGTTCGAGGGCACCAACCTTCCCGAGCCCGAGGACATCTACGGACGCTACCCCCATGAGAATTCCGGCGGCCAGCGTCAGCGGGTGGTGATCGCCGGGGCGCTGGCCTGCCAGCCGGACCTTCTCATTCTCGATGAGCCGACGACGGCGCTCGACACGACGACGGAGATGCAGGTGCTCAAGCTGGTCAAGGAACTGCGCGACCGGCTGGGCATGGCGCTCGTCTACATCACCCACGATCTGACCCTGACCGACTACATGTGCGAGAACGTCCTGGTCATGCTCGACGGAAAGGTCGCCGAGCGCGGCACGGCATCCCGCATCTTCACTGCACCCGAGACCGAGTACGGGAAGATGCTGGTCTCGTCGATCCCGCGCCTCGACTCCGCGCCGCCGCCGGCGGCGGCGACGCCGCGGCCGGAAGCGGAGAAGCCGGCCGAGCCGTTGCTCGCCGTCGAACGGCTGTCGTTCCGCTACCGGCAGCGGTGGTCCCTCGCCGCCCTGTTCGAGCCCAAGGACCTGCCGCTCGCGGTCGACGACGTTTCGTTCGAATTGCGGCCCGGCGAGACGCTCGGCCTCGTCGGCGAATCGGGAAGCGGCAAGTCGACCTTGGCGAACATCATCGTCGGTTTGCTGGCGCCGACGTCGGGCAACATCACCTTCGACGGCACGCCGATCAATGAGATCGACAAGCACCGCTCGGCGGAACTGAGACGCCGCATACAGATCGTCTTCCAGGATCCGCTTTCCTCGCTGAACCCCCGCCGCCGGGTCGAGACGATCCTCACCCGCCCGCAGGAGATCTTCTTCGGGGTGCGCGGCCAAGCCGCCCGGGACCGGGCCGTTGAACTGCTCGAGGACATGGAGCTGTCCGCCGATCTGATGAGACGGTTTCCGCGACAGTTGTCCGGCGGCCAGCAGCAACGCGTCGCCATCGCGCGGGCGTTCGCGGCGAACCCCGATCTCATCCTCTGCGACGAGATCACCTCCGCCCTCGATGTGTCCGTGCAGGCGCACGTCCTGAAACTGCTCAAGGGCATCCAACAGAAGACCGGGGCGGCGTGCCTGTTCATCAGTCACGACCTCGGCGTCGTCAAACAGGTCGCCGACGATACGGTGGTTCTCAAAGACGGCCGGGTCGTCGAGGCCGGGGTGACACACGCCGTGTTCGACAAGCCGAGCCACGATTACACACGTCTGTTGCTGGCGGCGGCCTCGCGCCGTGAGGATTACGCCGAACTGCAAATGTCCACGCACCCGGGCCGTCAGGCCGGAACGCATCAATCCCCCGAAGGTTATTCATGTTGAAGGAAGGCCAGATATGAAATTCATCCAGATCACGGATACCCATCTCGTGCCTCCCGGCAAACAACTCCACGGGCTCGACCCCCGCGCCCGCCTCGATGCCTGCGTCGCGGATATCAACGCCCATCACGCCGACGCGGAGTTCTGCGTCATCACCGGTGATCTGGTTCACGCCGGTCAGCCGGAAGCCTACGAAGACCTGAGGGAATGCCTGGCCGCGCTGGACATGCCGTACCATCTGCTCATCGGCAATCACGATAACCGGCAAAACTTCCGGGAAGCCTTTCCCGAGACGCCGTGCGACGAGAACGGTTTCGTGCAGTCGGTGCTCGAGACCGACGCGGGGCCGTTCATCCTTCTGGACACGGTTCTCGAGGCAGCCGGAAAAGGTGAGCACTGGGGCGCGTTCTGCGATCGCCGCGCGAATTGGCTCAGATCCCGGCTCGATGAATTCGCTGGCCAACCCGTTTACGTCTTCATGCATCATCCATCGTTCGAGCTTGCGCTGCCATCGATGGACAACTTGAAGATCCGCGAGCCGAATGCCTTGGAAGCGGCGCTTCGGGACGCCGATAACGTCCGGCATCTGTTCTTCGGTCATATCCATCGGCCGATCAGCGGAAGCTGGCAGGGCATTCCGTTCTCGACGCTGCGCAGCACCAATCACCAGGTGGCCTTCGATTTCGGTACCGTTTCGCCGGTTCCCAAGAGCCACGAGCCGCCGGCCTACGGCGTGGTTTTCCTGACGGAGGAAAGCGTCGTCGTCCATACGCACGATTTTCTCGACAATTCGGCCCTTGCGGTTCCGGCCGATGCCCGGAAGGTCGCCTGATTTGGGCAACCTGCGCCCACCCGCGGTCGGTTTCCCATGAGCGCGCATCCGCTGTTCATGATCGTCGTCTTCGACGGTCTCCGGGCCGATATGGTGGCGCCGGACAAAATGCCGAACCTGCATCGGTTCATGACCGAAGGCGCCAGTTTCGAGAACGCGCGATCCGTCTATCCGACATCGACCCGCACCAACGCCGCGGCCCTCGCCACCGGCTCGACGCCGCGCCGGAACGGGATCGTTCAGAACAAATACTTCGATCCGAACGTCTTCAGCGACTGCATTTTCCACCCCGGACAATTGAAGAGCGTCGAGGCCGGGATGGCGGCCTACGGCGGCGACCTGCTCGCATCGCCCAGTCTCGGCGATCTCGCGGCGAAGGCCGGTTACAAGACGGCGACGATCCTCACCGGCGGCGCCGGCACGTCGCGGTTGATCAATCCCCATGCCCGGGATCGCGGCGATATCAGCCTTGGCTTCATCGGATGGGAGGACTCGTCGCCGGCGAATGTCGTTCGGGAGCTGCACGACATTCACGGTCCGATCCCGAAGGAGGTTCGGCCGAACATTGACGCCATGCGGGTTCAGACGGATATGGTGGTGGACTCGATCTACCCGCGGCACCAGCCGGATATTTCCGTCGTCTGGTTCTCGGAACCGGACCAGACCCATCATTATCACGGTGCCGCTTCGGCGGAGATGGCGCAGGCCGTCAGCCACGTGGACGCCGAGTTCGGGCGCCTCCTCGACTGGTGGCGTGATTCGGAACTCCACGACCGCCTGCAGATCATCGCGGTCTCCGACCACGGCCAGATCACCGCGCGCCAGCGCATTGACGTCAACGCGAAGGCGGCCGAGGCCGGCTTCGTGATCGGCGAGCATTTCGAGGACGGCGCCGACTACGCCGGTTACACCTCCTACAGCGGCTCCGTGCGGGTGCGCGACCGAGACCCCGGACGTACGGCGGCGATGGTCGAATGGCTTTCCGGCCAACCCTGGTGCGGCCTGATCTTCACCCCCGGCGGCGATGGCGTCGAAGGACGGGTTCCCGGCACCTTCGACCACGCGCTGGCCCTGATCGATCATCCGAGGGCGCCGGATATCTATTACGTCATGCGCAACGACGACGCGGTGTACGGGAACGGCGTCGCCGGCAGTTGCTTCTACAACGGCGTCTATCCGGAAGGCGGCGGCACCCACGGCGGCCTGCACCCGAAGGAACTGGAGATCGTCCTGGCCGCGCAGGGAACCCTGTTCAGGGCCGAAACGGTGTTGGCTCAACCGGCGGGCATCATCGACATCGCCCCGACCGTCCTTCACCTCCTCGGATTGAGGCAGCCCCAGCCCATGGACGGCCGCGTCGTCTTGGAGGGGCTCGTGGGTTCGGCCGATA
>JAPPPF010000197.1 GCA_028817665.1 Magnetovibrio sp.
GGGTCCTGCTCGCCCTCGCCATCGTCACCGAGGTCATCGGCACGCTGGCGCTGAAGTTCTCGCACGGGTTCACCGTGCTCGTGCCGAGCCTTTTCGTCGCCGCGGGTTACGGGCTCAGCATCTGGTTCCTGGCGTTGACCCTGAAATCCCTCGACGTCGGCACCGCCTACGCGATCTGGGCCGGCGCCGGCACGGCGCTGACCGCCATCGCCGGCGTCATCATCTTCAAGGAACCGGTGACGGTGCTGAAGACCGCCTGCGTGGCGATGATCATCCTCGGCGTCCTCGGCTTGCACCTGGCCGAGGGGAAATCGGTCTAGGACTCAGATCTCCTCGGCGCCGACGGCTTCGGCGGCCTGGGGCGGCGCGCTCGAACGGGTCAGCACGTAGGCGGCGGCGGGCACCATGACGGCGGCCATCAGCGCCGGCAGCAGCCAGGTCTCGGCGACGAACACGGCCACGTAGACGAAGCTCGACGCCATCATCACCGCCGCCAGGACCTTCGCCTTCAGCGGTATAACCCGGTGGTCGTGCCAGTCGCGGATCGGCGGACCGAGCTTCGGATGCGTCCAGAGCCAGTTCTGGAAGCGCTCGGAACTCTTGGAAAACGCCCAGAAGGCGATCAGCAGGAACACCGTGGTCGGCAGGCCCGGCACGAAGATGCCGATGACGCCGAGGCCGACGTTGGCCCAGCCGAAGGCCAGCAGCGACCAGCGCATCCAGCAGTTCTCGGCGCGATTTGTCGTGGTTTCCCGCATAGCGTCTAGATTATGATCTCAATCCGTGGCGAAACGCCATTGTTATCATACTCATAACCCCGCCGGGCCCGGTTGACAAAGATCACGTTCGCCAGGCCCCGGTCGAAAGAGGCTGAGACCCCCGCAGATGGCTGATCTTAGATACGGCACCACCGTCGGCGACGACGGCGTTTGGGCGGAATTGCTGAACCGGCCGTTGGGCGCCGGCGTCCGCCCCGCCCTGTTCCTCGACCGCGACGGCGTCATCGTCGAGGAGGTGCATTACCTGCACAAGGTCGAGGACATGCGGCTGGTCGCCGGCGCCGCCGAGGTCATTTCACGGGCCAACCGCCTGGGCGTGCCGGTGGTCGTCGTCACCAACCAGGCCGGCATCGGCCGCGGTATCTTCCATTGGCCGGATTTCGCCGCCGTCCAGGACGCCATGCTCGACGCGCTGTCCGCCGCCGGCGCCCACGTCAACGCGGTGTTCGCCTGCCCCTTCCACGCCAACGGCGTGGCGCCGTGGAATGTCGCCGATCATCCGGACCGCAAGCCCGGCCCGGGCATGCTCAAGCGCGCCGCCGAGATGTTCCGCATCGACATGGGCCGGTCGTGGATCGTCGGCGACCGGGCCGGCGATGTCGGCGCCGGGCGAAACGCCGGGCTCATGGGGGGCATGCACGTGCTCTCGGGGCACGGCAACGACGAAGGCGAGCGCGCCGCCGCCCGGGCCGAGGCGGTCGGTGCGTTCCAGGTGCTCGAGGGCGCGAGCGTCGCCGACGCGCTTGGCCGTCTGCCGGTGCTCGACTAGAGCCAAAATGGTTTGACGTTCCGGAACCCCGCTTTACGGTGGCGTGAAACAGAGGGCAGCGCTCATGAAATTCCTCCGCTTCGGCCCCGCAGGCCAGGAAAAGCCCGGTTTTCTCGACGATAACGGCCGTATCCGCGACCTTTCCGACCAGTTGAACGATCTCGATCCGGCCAACCTGGACCCGGACCGGCTGGCGGCGCTCGGCAAGCTCGATCCGGAGACCCTGCCGGTGGTCGAGGGCACGGTGCGCCTGGGCGTGCCGGTCGCCGGCGTCGGCAAGATCGTCGCCGTCGGCCTCAACTACCGCGACCACGCCGCCGAGACCGGCATGGACCTGCCCGCCGAACCGGTGCTGTTCGCCAAGGCGGTGACCGCGCTGAACGGGCCGAACGATCCGGTGATGCTGCCGCAGGGCTCGGAAAAGGGCGATTGGGAGGTCGAGCTCGGGATCATCATCGGACGCAGGGCCAGCTATGTCTCGCAGGCCGACGCGGCCAGCCACATCGCCGGTTACACGGTGGTCAACGACGTCTCCGAACGGGCCTTCCAGCTCGACGGCACCGGCCAGTGGGTGAAGGGCAAGAGCGCCGACACCTTCGCTCCCGTCGGGCCCTGGCTGGTCACCAAGGACGAGGTGCCGGACCCGCAGAACCTGAAGATCTGGCTCGACCTGAACGGCGAGCGCCAGCAGGACGGCAATACCCGGACCATGGAATTCGGCGTCCTCCACCTGGTCAGCTACATCAGCCGCTACATGACGCTGATGCCCGGCGACATCATCGCCACCGGAACGCCGCCGGGTGTCGGGCTCGGCAAGTCGCCGCCCCGGTTCCTGAAAGCCGGCGACGAAATGCGCCTCGGCGTCGAGAGCCTCGGCGAACAGCGGCAACCGGTGATCGCCTACCGCGACCCGAACTGAGCGCAGAGCCAGAATTCGGTCGCCCGGGGGCGCCGAATGTGGTCGAATCGGGATCCGCCTTCACCGAACCGGAGAGGCCGCCATGGACGACCAGGATATCTGCCAAAACTGCCGCTTTTGGGATCCCCTGTGGAAGTTCAAGAAGGAACAGCGGTTCCATGCCGGCCAGTCGGACCTGGAGCGCACCAACCCCAGGATGACCCGGGGGCTGCGCAAGGACTCGAACAAGGGGCTGTGCCGGCGTTACGCGCCGCAGGCGAGCGCCCTGACCACGGTCTGGATGGAAACCAAGAGTTCCGACTGGTGCGGCGACTTCCAGGCCGGCCCCGAGGCGCCCTAGACGGTTCGCCTAGCCGGCACCGCCGATACCGTAGACCGCGGCCCAGCCCAGGCCCTCCAGGGTCGCCCCCGCCGGCGCGTATTCGGCGCCGATCCACCCGGCGTAGCCCTTCGCCTCCAAGAGCGCGAAGGCGGGCCCGAAATCGACGCCGCCGGTATCCGGTTCGTGGCGGCCCGGCACGCCGGCCACCTGTATGTGGTCGATCACGTCGAAATGCCGGGTCACGGCGGCCTCCAGGTCCTCGCCGTTCATGCCGCCGTGATAGAGGTCGTACTGCAGGTAGACGTTGGGATGATCGAGCGCGGCCATCAGGTTACGGGCCTTTTCGGCGCTCGTCAGGTAGTAGCCGGGGTTGTCGATGGCGTTCAGGGGTTCGAGCAGAATCCGCACCCCGGCCTCGCGGCCGCGCGTCGCGGCCCAGGCCAGGTTGTCGAGGAACACGCCGTCCGCCTCGGCCGCCGTTTGGCCGGCCGCCAAGGTGCCGGTCATCAGGTGCAGGCGCGGGCATCCGCACCCGGCCGCGTAGTCGATGCTCTCGGCCGTCAGGGCGCGGAATTCATCTATTCGATCGGCGAAGATGGCGAGCCCCTTGTCGCCGGCATCGGCGTCGCCGCGCAATGAGTTGATCAGCGCGACCTCGAGCCCCGCGTCGGCGGCGCGGCGGCCGAATGCCGCCGCCGGCACGTCATAGGGGCTTTGACATTCGACCGCCCGGAACCCGGCCCGCGCCGACGCGTCGATCCGGTCAAGAAGATCCAATTCATTGAATAGATATATAATGTTAGATGATATATTTAACATCTCGATCGAACTCACGAGAGGCGTTCGGCGATGGCCGCGGCGATCCCGTCCGCGGCGTTGAGCGGCGGGTGCGACCAGGCTTCCAGTTTCCCGCTCAGCGGCCGGGCGTAGCCGCCCTCGAAAAGGCGCCGGTGGAACCGGGCGTGTTTCGGCGTGATCAGCGCCGGCGGCGCGTACAGATACACCGGCGCCTCGCCGGCGCAGGCTTCCGAACACATGGAGATCGACTCGCCGCTGACCACGACGGCATCGGCGCAGGCCAGGAAGCCGTGGTAGGGATTGTCGCCGTCGCCGCCCCATCGATGGACCTCGGCCGGCGCCGTGAGCGCGTCGATCAAGGCGTCCGCGGCGGCGCCGGTGCGGCGGCTGGTGGTCACCATCAGCGAGCCGCCAGCCGCGCCGGCCATCCGCGACGCCGTATCGGCCAATTCGCGGGCCATTTCGGCGGTGAACGGACGGCGCCGGGTGGCGCCGCCGACGATGACCGCGATCCGGGGCGCCGTCAGGTGTTCGAGGCGCGCCATCCAGGCATCCCGGGCCGCGGCGAGCGCCTCGGGCGTCAGGCCGTGCGGGGCGCCGGTGATCGTCACGACGTTGGCGCCGGCGACGCCGGGGTCGTGGTCGGGCACGCAGATCAGGTCGAACTCGGCCAGGCCGGCGCCGGGATTCATGATCTGCACGGTCTTCGCCCGGCCGCCGCTGGCGCGCTTGATCCGGCGGGCGACCGGCGCGGTCCGCCGGCCCGCGGCGATGACCAGGCTCGGCCACGGTGCGTGGAGCGTCTGGCGGCTGTCGCCCGACAATCCCGCGAAACTGGCGCCGAGAACAGCATTCGGCAGGCCGGCCAAGCCGCCGTAGGCGAGGTCCTTGATCGCGTAGGGCCGGCCCAACCGGTCGGCGACGCCGAGCGCCTGCGACCGGTTCCCGGCCCGGTCGTCGGTCAAAACCCAGATTTCGGAGGCGTCGTCGCTCACCTTGGCCCTCTCCTCGGCGTTGGGATCGCGTCATTGGTATCACCGCCGGTCGGCGAGGAAAACTCCGGCGATCCGCCGTCGCCGTGTTCAAGCGGGCGTGGCGGCGCTATATTTCCCGCCATGACCGACACCGCGGCCGCCAAATACACCATCGGACAACTGGTCCATCACCGCATGTTCGATTACCGGGGCGTGATCGTCGACGTCGACCCGCAATTCAAGGGAACCGAGGAATGGTACGAGGCGATGGCGCGGTCGCGTCCGCCGAAAGACAAGCCCTGGTACCACGTATTGGTCCACGACGCCGAGGTTCAGACCTACGTGGCCGAACGCAACCTGCGCCCCGACGACAGCGCCGACCCCATCAACCACCCCGATATCGCCGAGCATTTCTCGCACCTGGGCGACGACGGCTACGTGCTCAGGCGGAAAGGCAACTAGCTGAGTTCGCGGCTGAGCGGCTCCAGATGACGGCCATAGCGGCCGGCGCGGCCAGCGGCGTGACCATAGACGGGCCTGCGAACCTGCCAGTTCGACGCCGTCAGGACCGTTCGGTCCGATTCGTGGAACCGGAGGCAGGCGTCGTCCCAATCGAGGCCCAGGAACGCGATGAGGCGGCGGCTCTCGGCCTCCGGATCGCGGACCAAGTCCTCGTAGACGACGTCGATGAGCCCAACCCCGATGACGCGCCGCCAATGGGCCATGAGGCTCCCGTAGGCGGCCATGTAGCGGCCGATGTGGCCGAGATCGGCGGCCCAGGGGTAATCGGCGACGAAATTCTGGAAATAACAGGACAATCCAGTGTCCAACGGGTCGCGCACGCAATGGATGATCCGGGCGTTCGGGAACAGGACCCGAATGAGCCCGACGTGTTGAAACTGGAACGGTGTCTTGTCGATGATCCGCGCCGCGTCTCCGTCGGCGCGGAGCCGCGCCAGCGCCGCGCCGGCCAGTGACGCGAGGCCGGCCGCGTCCACCCCGTCCAGGCCGGCGGGAAAATCCGGCACCAGGCCGGCGACCGTGGCCGCCTCGCCGGTCCCGCGGACGTCGGGGTGGCTGGCCAGGATCTGCTCGACCAATGTGGTCCCCGACCGCGGCGTTCCGCGAGGC
>JAPPPF010000154.1 GCA_028817665.1 Magnetovibrio sp.
GCAGCTCCTGCTCGCCGAGGACAACGACCTGAACCAGATGATCGCGACCGCCGTCCTCTCCCAGTTCGATCATCGGGTGACCGTCGTCGACAACGGCCGCGCCGCGATCAAGGCGGCGCGGCGCGAGACCTTCGACCTGATCCTCATGGACGTCCGCATGCCGGAGATGGACGGCCCCGACGCGACCCGCGTCATCCGTCAGGAACCGACCGCCATCGCCGACATCCCGATCATCGCCGTCACCGCCGACGCGATCGTCGAGAACCGCCAGGATTACCTGGCCGCCGGCATGAACGCCTGCGTCACCAAGCCGATCAACGTTCCGGACCTGCTGCGGGCGATCAACGAGGTCCTCGGCGAGGAGGTTCACGTCGAGATTTCGCGGCGGGCGCCGGCGGGTTAACCGGCGCCAAGCGTCTCCGGGTTTTATCCGGCGCCGAGCGTATCGGCGACGTTCCCCGGGTTGAGCACGGTCACCATCCGGATGTCGCGCTCGGCGATCATGTCGCCGGCCAGCTCGACGTACTTCTTGTAGTGCGGCTCCTCGCGGTGCGCGTCGAGAGACGCGGCCGAGGTATAGACCTCGTAGAACATGATCGTGTCCGGATCGTCGTTCGACTGCAGGACGTGAAACTGATGGCACTCGGCCTCGTCGCGGACCGCGGCGGTGGCGTTCTCCAGGATGATCGGCTTGAACGCCTCGGCCGAACCGGGCTTCAGCTTGAGGGTTACGACAATGGCGAAACGGGTCACGGACTTCTCCCTGTGTGAATCATCGAACATGGCGCGGCGAAGTCGCCGGAGGCGGCGGCCGGCCGCCGCGTGAGGTCAATATGTTGCCGGGTTTGCCCTGGCACCGAAAGCCCCTTAAATTGTGCCGCCGAAAAATCAGGGGAGGAACCATCCATGAGCGCCGAGCGCACGATCATCCGCACCGCCGACATCTGCGACGACCACGAGTTCGAGACGCGGGTCTGCGAGCTGCAGTTCAACGACTACGCGGCCCGCGAGGATTTCCACGGCGAAATCGTCACCTTCTCCACCTACGAGACCAACAAGGGCATCCTCGACCTGATCCGGCAAGGCGGCGAGGGCAAGGTTCTGATCATCGACGGGCGCGGCTCGTCGCGGCGCGCGCTCTGCGGCGGCAACATCGCCGCCGAGGCCTGTGAGCAGGGCTGGGCCGGCCTGATCTTCCACGGCGCCATCCGCGACAGCCATGAGTTCACCGAGCTCGACTTCGGCGTCAAGGCGACCCACGTGACCGCCATGCGGCCGTTCCGCGGCGACGACGCGGGCCACGCCAACGTCGAGCTCAACTTCGGCGGCATCCTCATCCGCCCGGGCGAGTACTGCTACGCCGACCGTGACTGCGTCATCGTCCTCGACAAGCCGGTGCACGGGTAGGCGGCCCATGAGCTCGATTTCATCGACCGGCGATTTCCAGGAATTCGAGACCCTGCACGAGTTCGCCAAGGCGGCGAAGGCGAACCTGACCGTCGAGACCTGGGATTACCTGATGGGCGGCGCCGACACGGAAACCACCCTGAAGCGCAACCGCCTGGCGCTGGATACGGTCGGTTTCCGGCCGCGCGTCCTCAACGACGTCGAGCACGTCGACTGCGGCGGGCGCCTACTCGGCCAGGATCTGAACCTGCCGATCGTGCTCGCCCCCATCGGGTCTTTGCAGGATTTCGTCGAGGGCGGCGGCGTGCCGTCGACCCTGGCGGCCGCCGACGCGGGCGTCCTGCACATGCTGTCGTCGAGGTCCGAACCCGGCCTCGAGGCCGTCGCCGAGGCGGTCGCGTACCCGAAGATCTTTCAGCTCTACGTGCGCGGCGACGCGGACTGGGTCGACGACCACGTCAAGCGCGCCATCGACGCCGGCTACGTGGGGTTCTGCTTCACCGTCGACCTGGACTACTACGGGCGGCGCGAGCGCGACCTGGCGAAGCGCTACCGGACGACGTCCAGGCGCACGGCGTCGGCCATCGAATGGCAGTACCGGTTCACCTGGGACGACGTGAAGCGGATCCGCGACAAGTTCGACATCCCGCTGATCCTGAAGGGCATCGCCACGGCGGAGGACGCGGCCAAGTGCCTGGAGCACGGCATCGACGTGGTCTACGTCTCGAACCACGGCGGCCGCCAGCTCGACCACGGCCGCGGCGGCCTCGACGTGCTGCCCGAGGTCGTCGCCGAGGTCGGCGGCAAGGCGGAGATCGTCGTCGACGGCGGCTTCATGCGCGGCTCCGACGTCGTCAAGGCGATGGCCATGGGCGCCGACGCCGTCGGGCTCGGACGGTTGCAGGGCATGGCCTTGGGCGCCAAGGGCCGCGAGGGCGTGGTCCGGATGCTCGAACTTCTCGAGGTCGAGATCCGCATCTGCCTGGGCCTCTTGGGCGTCACCGCCTTCGACCAATTGGACGCGAGCTACCTGCACGCGGTGCCGCCGGTCGAACTGCCGGGCCCGTTGAGCGCGTTTCCGCTGTTGTTCGAGGACTACCTCAACGACGCCTGAGCGCCCGGCGGCCTCAACCCGCCGCGTCGCCGTCGCGCAACAGCTTGTAGATCAGCGTGAAGTCGGAGCCGGGCAGCGCCTCGTTGGTGTCTTCCCAGAGCGCCGTTACCGCCTCGCCGATCCGCGTCGGCGTGCCGGCGGCCTGGGCGTTGTCGAGGAACAGCCGGATGTCCTTGGTCAACAGCGCGGTGGCGAAGCCGGCGTCGAAGGTCTCGGTCAGGATGCGGTTCGGGAACTTGTCCGCCGTCGCCGTGTTCTGGCCGGTCGAGACGTTGACGACGTCGAGCATGGTCTTCATGTCGAGCCCCTGGGAGAGGCCGTAGAGGACCGCTTCCGTGGTCGCCGCCATGGCGGTGCCCGAGAGGAAATTGTTGAGGATCTTCACGGCCTGGCCCTGGCCCGGTGTCTCGCCGACGTGGAAGGGGTTCTTGGCGAACCCCATGAGCACGTCGTGGTGCGCCTCGACCACGTCCTTGGGCCCGGCCAGCATGACCGTGATGGTGCCGGCCCGCGCGCCGGCCTGGCCGCCGCTCACCGGCGCGTCGACGTAGGTCAGGCCGGCGGCCCGGCACTTGGCGTCGTTCTCGCGCGCCGCCGCCGGCCCGATGGTCGAGAGGTCGATGACCACGCCGGCGCGGCGATCGGCGGTGGCGATCAGTTCGTCGACGACCGCGCCGGAGACGGCGCCGTCGGGGACCGACAGGAACACCGTGTCGGCGGCCCGGGCGACGCCGGGCGCGTCGGCGGCGAGGCCCGCGCCTTCCGGCGCCAGGCCCTGGGTGCCGGCCTTGTCGTAGACGGTGAGGGGAAAGCCCTTGGCGGCGATGTTGCCGGCCATCGGGCCGCCCATCTGGCCGAGGCCGATGAAGCCGAACCGTTCCGGGTTCATGATTTCTCGCTGTCCATGGCGCTCGGGTCGATGCCGAGCTCGGCGAACACCTCGCGGGCGTTGCGGAAGGCCTCGATGCCCGCCGGGATGCCGCAGTAGACGGCGATCTGGATCAGGATCTCGCGCAGCTCTTCCAGCGTCAGGCCGTTGTTGATGGCGCCCCGGAAGTGCAGTTTGAATTCCTGGCTCTTGGCCAACCCGGCCAGCATGCCGAGATTGAGGATCGAGCGCGCCCGCTTGTCCAGGATGCCGCGGCCCCAGGTGCCGCCCCAGCAGTACTCGGTGACCATTTCCTGGAAATCGCGGTTGAAGTCGTCGGCGCCGGCCAATGATTTCTCCACGTATTCGTCGCCCAGGACCTCCTTGCGGCAACGCAGGCCCGCCTCAAATTGCTCGCTCGCCATCGTTCATCTCTCTCATTTGTTGGGATGGGTTCGGTGCGAAATATCGCATGCGTCCGATGGCCAGAAAATAGCTTGGCGACGCCGCCGGGGCAATTGTATACAATGCCATCGACGACGCGGCGGAGTGGGTCCGGGAATTGGGCGAAATTAAATTGCCGCCGGGATTGGCGATGGGCCGCCATTTTACCATGGATGGCGGCCGAACGGGGGCCGCCGGGTTCACGATAAGCCTCTAATATTCAAGGGAAAACCGGTGTTTCGAAGGTGCGCGGAATTTCAGTCGGTGGAATTCCCCGGAACGCCGCCCGATCGGCGAATTTCACTCGCGGGTGACGCCACCGGTATCCATTTGACATTGCGCAACCCGAACTCTACGGTTTCGGAAATGCGTGAACACAATGCCCGGAAAATCGGGCGCCGCGCGAAAGGGAGGACAATTGGCGACTCTACTTGAGATCGACAAGCTGAAGACGCAGTTCTTTACGTCGGCCGGCGTGGTCAAGGCGGTCGACGGCGTTTCATACACGGTGGATGAAGGCGAGACGGTCGCGGTGGTCGGGGAATCCGGCTGCGGCAAGTCGGTGACCGCCATGTCCATCCTGCGGTTGATTCCGTGGCCGCCGGGCAAGATCGTCGACGGCGAGATCCGCTTCGCCGGCACCAATTTGCTGGCGCTCAGCGAGGAAGACATGCGCAATGTCCGCGGCAAGGACATCTCGATGATCTTCCAGGAGCCGATGACGTCCTTGAATCCGGTGCTGACCATCGGGCTGCAGTTGACGGAGACGCTCCTGGCGCACACCGACATCAGCGAGGAGGACGCGCACAAGCGCGCCGTCGAGCTGTTGGGCATGGTCGGCATCTCCGAGCCGGAGCGCCGCCTCGAGCAGTATCCGCACCATCTCTCGGGCGGCATGCGCCAACGCGTGATGATCGCCATGGCGCTGAGCTGCGAGCCGAAGCTGATCATCGCCGACGAGCCGACGACGGCCCTCGACGTCACCATCCAGGCGCAGATCCTGGAGCTGATGAAGAACCTGACCCGCGATCTGGGCGTGGCGATGATCGTCATCACCCACAACCTCGGCGTCGTCGCGCGCTACGCCGACCGGGTCAACGTCATGTACGCCGGCAAGATCATCGAAAGCGGCACCGCCGCCGACATCTACTACCGGCCGCACCATCCGTACACGCTGGCGCTCCTGAAGTCGGTGCCGCGCATGGACCAGCAGCGCCAGGCGAAGCTCGACCCCGTCGAGGGGCAGCCGCCGGACCTGACCATGCTCGACGAGGGCTGCGCCTTCCGGCCGCGCTGCCGGTTCGCGACCGACGAATGCGCCAACGGCTTCCCGGACCTGGAGGAGGTCGCCGACGGCCACGCCACGGCGTGTTTCCACAAGGATCAAGTCGCCGCCACCATGAAGGAGGCGTCATGAACGCGCCGAACGAAGCCGCCGCCCGGGACGACGCCCAGTTTCGCGGCAAGCCCACGGACGAGGTGCTGATCGACGTCCGCGGCCTGAAGATGCACTTCCCGGTCACCGCCGGCGTGTTCGTCCAGAAGGTCATCGCCCACGTCAAGGCGGTCGACGGGATCGACTTCAAGATCATGAAGGGCGAAACCCTCGGCCTGGTCGGCGAGTCCGGCTGCGGCAAGACGACCACCGGGCGCTGCATCCTGAAGCTCGAGGACCCGACCGCCGGCGAGATCATCTACCGCGGCCAGGACCTGATGCCCCTCGACCACAAGGACATGATCGACATCCGCAAGAAGATCCAGGTGATCTTCCAGGATCCGTTCAGTTCCCTGAACCCGCGCAGGAAGATCGGCGAGATCATCGGCGAGCCGATGCGGGTGCACGGCATCATCCCGGA
>JAPPPF010000241.1 GCA_028817665.1 Magnetovibrio sp.
ACGACGACGAAGTTGAGGATCATGATCCCGAGGAGCGTCGGGATGATCAGCAGCAGGCGGCGGATGATGTAGGCGTACATGCGCTTAATCTAACGCCTTTTACCGGGTCCGGGGGAGCTATTCCTTGGCCGAGGCGAGCTTACCCTTGAGGGCGTCCTGGCGTTTCGCGTCGACCCACCAGGCGACGAACTGGTTGCCTTGCACAGGCGTGATCTTCGGCCGTCCGAACTTGTCCCAATAGGCGACCCGGTCGTACTTGGCGTACCAATGCGGGATCAGCCAATGGCCCCATTGCAGGGCCCGGTCCAGCGACCGGACGGCGGCGATCAGTCCCTTGCGGCTGGGCGCCGCTATGACCTTCTCGATCAGCGCGTCGATCACCGGATCCTTGATGCCGATGTAGTTGCGCCCGCCCTCCAGTTCGGCGGCCTTCGAGCCCCAGAAGGAGCGTTGCTCGTTTCCGGGCGAGAGCGACTGGCCGAAGGTGCCGACGATGACGTCGAAATCGAAGGTGTCCAGGCGCCGCCGGTACTGGGACGGGTCGACCGTCCGGACCGTCGCCTTGACGCCGAGCTTTTCCAGGTTCTTGGCGAACGGCAGCACGATACGCTCGAACAGGGGGCTGACCAGCAGGACCTCGAACTCGAGCGCCGCTCCGGTCTCGGCGTTGACCCGCTTGCCGTTCTTGATCACCCAGCCGGCGTCCTTCAACAGCTGGCCGCCGACGCGCAGGTTCTTGCGGAGCTGGCGGGGGCCGCCGCCCTTCGGCGGCTGGTAGGCCTTGGTGAAGACCTCGGGCGGGAGTTTGGCCTTGTGGGGCGTAAGGATTTCCAGTTCGTCGGCGTCCGGCAGCCCCGTCGCCGCCAGTTCCGAATTGTCGAAGTAGCTCCGCGTCTGCGCGTACTGGCCATAGAACAGGTTCTTGTTCGACCATTCGAAATCGAAGGCGTAGGCCAGCGCCTGGCGCAGCTTCCGGTCCTTGAACTTGGCGCGCCGGGTGTTGAAGACGAAGCCCTGCATGCCCGACGACCGGTTGTGGTTGATCTCTTCCTTCTTGATCCAGCCACGGTCGACGGCCTTGAACTTGTAGGCCGTCGCCCAGTTCTTCGACGAATTCTCCGAGCGGTAGTCGTACTCGCCGGCCTTGAAGGCCTCGAGCGCGATGGTCTGGTCGCGGTAGTAATCGAAGCGGATGGTGTCGAAGTTGTAGAAGCCCCTGTGGACGTTCAGATCCTTGGCCCAGTAGTCCTTGACCCGCTCGATGACGACGAAGCGTCCGGCCTCGAAGGACTTGACCTTGTAGGGGCCGGACCCGAGCGGCGGCTCCAGCGTCGTCTTGGTGAAGTCGCGGGTTTCCCAATAGTGCTTCGGCAGCACCGTCAGCTGGCCCAGGATCAGAGGCAGCTCGCGGTTCTCGCCGGGCTTGAAGTCGAAGCGCACGGTGCGTTCGGCGACCTCGCGCACGGAGGCAACGGAACCGTAGTAGAAGCGGAAGAAGGGCGAGCCCTTCTCGACCAGGGTGTTGAACGACCAGATCACGTCGGCGACGGTGATCGGCTTGCCGTCGTGCCACCTGGCCTCCTTCCGGAGCTTGAAGGCGACCCAGGAGCGGTCATCCGGCATGTAGACCTCTTCCGCCAGTTCGCCGTACTGGCTGAAGGCCTCGTCGGCGGAGCCCGACATCAGGGAATTGTAGGTGAAGCCGGTGCCGGCCGCCCCGTTGCCCTTGACGATGAAGGTGTTGAAGCTGTCGAAGGTGCCGATGGAATGCAGCCGCACCGCGCCGCCCTTCGGGGCGTCCGGATTGACGTAGTCGAAATGGGTGAAGCCGGGCTTGTACTTCAAGTCCCCGTGCATGGCGAGGCCGTGCTTACCCTCGACGCCGTCCAGCGTGCCGGCGCCCGACGGGGCGGTGAAGAGCGCGGCGGCGAGGGCGGCCGCGCCGGCAAGGAAAAATCGTTTCATCATGGTACCTGAATATTGGGGGGCCACGGTCTCGGGATCAAGATATGGCCGGCGATTATGGCGGAGATGTGACCGGCATGCATCCTTCGTCGCGGCCCCGGCGGGGCCTTGCTCAGGATGAGGATGCGATGGCTCCGCCAGCAATGTCCTCATGCTGAGCCTGTCGAAGCATGGGCGAGCGGCGGCTATCCCGCCAGGATCGCCATCACCTCGTCCTTCAGGCGCTTGTCGCCGATCGCCAGCACGGAGCCGTCGCCGTCGAGGTTCAAGGGCCGGCCCGACCAGTCGGTCATGACGCCGCCGGCGCCCTCGACGATGGGGGCCAGGGCGACGTAATCGTAGGGTCCCATGGTGTCCTCGCAGACGATGTCGACCCAGCCGCAGGCCAGGAGGCCGTAGGCCTGGCACTCGGCGCCGTAGATGGTCCGCCGGGTGGCGCCGCGGAGCGCCTCGAAGCGCGGGAAGTGGTCGTCGGTGAACATCTGCGGCGAGGTCGCGTAGAGCCAGGCCCGGTCCAGGTTCGGGCATTCGCGGGCCTGGACGGCATTACCGTTGAACAGCGTCGCCTCGCCCTCGACGCCGATCCAGCGTTCGGAAAGCGCCGGCATGTCCATCACCCCCATGACCGCGGCTTCGCGGCGCAGCAGCCCGATCAGGGTGCCGTAGAGCGGCTTCCCGGTGACGAAAGACTGGGTGCCGTCGATGGGGTCGAGGACCCAGACGAACTCGGCGTCGGTGCGCACGCTGCCATGCTCCTCGCCGAACACGCCGTGATCGGGATAGGCGGCCTCGATCATCTCGCGGAGCCGCGTCTCGGTCTCCCGGTCGGCGATGGTCACCGGGCTCGCGTCGGCCTTGGCGTCGGCGGGGACGTTGGTACGGAAGTATTTGAGCGAAATTTCGGCCGCCGCGTCGGCCAGGGTTTCGGCGAACGCGGCGAGCTCGGTGAGCTGTTCGGACAAGGTTTAGGGCAGCGGCTTGGGCGAGTCGCTCAATGAGCGCAGATAGAGCAGCATGGCCGCCCGGTCGCCCGCCTTCTTCAGGCCGGCGAAGCTCATCTTGGTGCCCTTGGCGTAGGCCTTCGGGTTGGCGATGAAGGCGTCCAGATCGGCGTAGCTCCAATCGCCGCCCTTGTCCTTGAGCGCGCCGGAGTAGCTAAACCCGGCGCCGCCCGCCTTGGCCCGGCCGACCACGTCCCAGAGGTTCGGGCCGACGGTGTTCTTACCGCCCTTGTCGACCGTGTGGCAGGACTTGCACTTCTTGAACAGCTTGGCGCCTTTCTCCGGCGCCGCGGCAGCGAGCAGGGTCAAGGCGTTCTCCACCGCGCCTCCGTCGGCCGGCTTGGCGGCCGCGGCTTCCTGGGCGGCGACCGCGTAGGCGGGCTTGTCCAGCGGGTCGGCGTGAACCAGGAAATCACCGAGGATGTGCGGCACGAACACGGCCCACGCGCCGATCAGCAGACCGAAACTAACTTTTTCCCAAGTCGCGAACTTCATGGAGCTACCCCTTTCCCGATTTCGCCGGACTTTAGCCGGTCACGGGGGGCAATTCAACGCCGGGATGGCGTTTCCGGGGGCGGTTCCGATGGCCCTTTCGCCCGCCGAATCGGAGGGTTATGCTCGGCCCATGACCGCACCCGCGAATCCCATCGTCCTGATTCCGGCCCGCCTCGCCTCGACCCGGTTGCCGAACAAGCCGCTGGCCGAGATCGGCGGCCAACCGATGATCGTCCAGGTCTGGAACCGGGCCCGCGAGGCCGATGTCGGGCCGGTCGTCGTCGCCTGCGCCGAGCAGGCCATCTTCGAGGCCGTGCGCGACGCCGGCGGCGAGGCGGTGCTGACCGACCCGGACCATCCCTCGGGCTCCGATCGGATCTTCGAGGCGCTCGCCAAGACCGACGGCGAGGGCCGGTTCGACGCCGTCGTCAACCTGCAGGGCGATCTGCCGACGATCGCGCCCGACGCGGTCCGGGCGGTGCTCGGGCCCTTGTCGGAATCGACTTGCGACATCGCCACGCTGGTCGCCGAGATCACCGACCCGGCCGAGCGCGACGACCCGAACGTGGTCAAGGCGGTGCTCGCCATGGCGCCGGGGGCCGGCGTCGGACGGGCGCTCTACTTCAGCCGCGCCACGGTGCCGACAGGCGACGGCCCGCTCTATCATCACATCGGCATCTACGCCTACCGGCGGCTCGCGCTGGAGCGTTTCGTCACCCTGGACCCCGGCGTTTTGGAGGCGCGCGAGCGTCTCGAGCAGCTCCGCGCGCTGGAGAACGGCATGCGCATCGACGCCACCCTCGTTGACACGGTTCCCCTCGGTGTCGATACTCCGGCCGAATTGCAGCGCGCCCGGGAAATCCTGGGCGCTTCTTAGATTCAAGGGACACCGCCGCCATGGCCGATCCGGCGAACACCATAGCCTTCCAGGGCGCCCCCGGGGCCTATTCGAACATGGCCTGCCGGGCCGCCTATCCGGACATGGAGCCATTGCCCTGCGACGCCTTCGAGGATGCCTTCGAGGCGGTCGAGAGCGGCGCCGCGCGCTATGCGATGATCCCCATCGATAATTCCGTCGCCGGCCGGGTCGCCGACATCCATCACCTGATGCCGGATTCCGGCCTCTATATCGTCGCCGAGCACTTCCAGCGGGTGAACCATCACCTGCTGGCCCTGCCCGGTACGGCGCTCGCCGGCATCACCCATGTGCATTCCCACGTGCACGCGCTGAACCAGTGCCGCAACCTGATCCGCGAGCTCGGCGTGCAGCCGGTGGTCCACGCCGACACCGCCGGCGCGGCGCGCGACATCGCCGAATGGAAAGACCCGTCGCAGGCGGCGATCAGTTCGGAACTGGCCGGTGAGCTCTACGGCCTCGCGTCGCTGCGCGAGGACGTCGAGGATGCCGCCCACAACACCACGCGCTTCGTCGTCATGGCGGCCGAGGCGGCGGCGCCGCCGGCCGACGCCGACGATGTCATCACCACCTTCGTGTTCCGGGTCCGCAACGTGCCGGCGTCGCTGTTCAAGGCGATGGGCGGGTTCGCCACCAACGGCGTCAACATGACCAAGCTGGAGAGCTACGTCGACGAGGATTTCGTCGCCGCGCAGTTCTACGCCGACGTCGAGGGGCACCCCGACAACCGGCCCTTGCGGCTGGCCCTCGAGGAGCTCGAGTTCTTCACCCACGAGGTTAAGATCCTCGGCACCTATCCGGCGCATCCGTTCCGCCGCGAGCGCGGCGCCGCTTCCGACTCAGACTAGGTACCGGCGCGCCCGGGCGGCTTGACTCGGGCCGGGGAATGGCGCAAATTGATCTGGAACATAAATGGAACATATGTGATGGCCAAGGGGCTCGGCGACGGTGTCCGGCAGGCGCCGCTCGATCCACCGAAGATCGTCTCCGGCGACGGCGGTCCGTCGCTTTGCCGCGATTGCCTGGGCTGGTTCCCGGCCGGGCCGCTGGATTGTCCCGACTGCGGTTCGATCCGCGTCGTCACCCATCCCGAACTCGCCGGCCTCGCCATCGCCCACATCGATTGCGACGCGTTCTACGCGGCGGTCGAGAAGCGCGACGACCCGAGCCTTCTCGACAAGCCGCTGATCGTCGGCCACGCCGGCGGGCGCGGCGTCGTCACCCCGGCGTGTTACCTCGCGCGCCAGTTTGGGCCGCGCTCGGCGATGCCGATGTTCAAGGCGCTGGAAATGTGCCCGGCCGCCGTGGTCA
>JAPPPF010000132.1 GCA_028817665.1 Magnetovibrio sp.
GATCAACGCCATCCGTGCTTCTTCGAAGACTTTCGGGTCGGTGCGGCCGATCATCAGCAGGCCGATGGCGGCGCCGAGCAGCATGAGAAACGCGAACCGTTGCGCCAACGTGCGCATCGGTGCGGTAACCCGTACGACTGACCCTGGTTGCTCCTTCACTTCGCCTCACTGTCGTTCAATTTTCGACAATTAAACAAAAGGTTACGCACTACTTATTAACACGTCCTTAAGGGTCTTCATTTCTTCGAGGCAGCGCCCGGTGCCCAATGCGACGCACGAAAGCGGATCATCCGCCAGCGACACCGGCAGACCCGTCGAATGGCGCAGAACATAGTCCAGATTGCCGAGCAACGCGCCGCCGCCGGTCAGCACAATGCCTTTATCGACGATGTCGGCGGCCAGTTCCGGCGCCGTATGTTCCAGTGCGACCTTAACGGCCTCGACGATCGCGGCCACCGGTTCGGCCAGGCTTTCGGCGATTTGGCGTTCGGTAATCTCCAGCTGTTTCGGCACGCCGTTCATGAGATCGCGGCCCTTGACCTCCATCACCCGGCCTTCGCCGTCATCCGGTGGGCAGGCGGAGCCGATTTCCTTCTTGATCCGTTCCGAACTACCCTCGCCGACCAGGACATTATGGTTGCGGCGGATATACGCGATGATGGCCTCGTCCATCTTGTCGCCGCCCACTCGAACCGACCGGGAGTAGACGATGCCGCCAAGCGACAGGACCGCGACTTCCGTCGTGCCGCCGCCGATATCGACCACCATCGAGCCGGTCGGCTCGGTCACCGGCAGTCCGGCGCCGATGGCGGCCGCCATGGGTTCCTCGATCAGGTAGACCTTGCGGGCGCCGGCGTTCTCGGCCGAGTCCTGAATGGCGCGGCGCTCGACCGCGGTCGAGCCGGACGGCACGCAGACGACGACCACCGGGGCGGCGAAGCTCCGGCGGTTGTGCACCTTGCGGATGAAGTACTTGATCATCTCCTCGGCGACCTCGAAGTCGGCGATGACGCCGTCGCGCAAGGGCCGGATGGCGCGGATGTTGCCGGGCGTGCGGCCGAGCATCTGCTTGGCCTCCTCGCCGACGGCGAGAACCTGCTTCTTACCCTTGACCTCGGCGATGGCGACGACGCTGGGCTCGTTGAGGACGATGCCCCGGCCCTTCACGTAGACGAGCGTGTTGGCGGTGCCCAGGTCGATGGCCATGTCGGCCGACAGGAATCCGAAAAGACGTGAAAACATAGATGACCGCTAAATGAAAATGATCAACGAAAGATTAATGCGGCGCCGTCGCCGAGATTTATGTCCCAGCGACGACACCGAATTTATAAGAGCTTGCAACGGCAGATACTAGGCAGAAAGCGCCGCCGGCGCGGTTTTTTCCCGCTCTACCAGCAACTTGTTCAAGGCGTGGACGTAGGCCTTCACGGACGCCACCATGGTGTCCGTGTCGGCGCCCTGGCCGTTCACGGTCTTGCCGTTCTCCTCGAGCCGGACCGACACCTCGGCCTGCGCGTCGGTGCCCTGGGTGACCGCGTGCACCTGATAGAGCTGCAGGTTGGTGTCGTGCGGAAACAGCTCCTTGATGCAGTTGAAGGCGGCGTCGACGGGCCCGTCGCCGGTGCCGTCGCAGAACTTCTCCTCGCCGTCGACCTCCAGCGTCAGCGACGCCTTCGGCGGCGTGTGCACGGTGCCGCAGTTGATCTCCAGCGACACCACCTTGATGCGTTCGCCGGCATGCATGACCTCGTCGTCGACCAGCGCGACGATGTCCTCGTCGAAGACGTCCTTCTTCAGGTCCGCCAGGTCCTTGAACCGGCGGAAGGCGTCCTGCTTGGCGTTGTCGCCGAGGTCGTAGCCCAGCTCCTTCAATTTCTCGTTGAAGGCGTGGCGGCCCGAATGCTTGCCGAGCACCAGCTTCGACTGCACCAGGCCGACCGATTCCGGCGTCATGATCTCATAGGTGCTGGCGTCCTTGAGGACGCCGTCCTGATGGATGCCGGCCTCGTGGGCGAAGGCATTGGCGCCGACGATCGCCTTGTTGGGCTGCACGTTGAACCCGGTGATCCCCGACAACATCCGGGACGCCTTGGTGATCTCCGTGGTGTCGATGTTGTTGACGAAGGGCATCACGTCGTGGCGGGTGCGGAGCGCCATGACGATCTCCTCCATGGACGCGTTGCCGGCCCTCTCGCCGATGCCGTTGATGGTGCATTCGACCTGCCGGGCGCCGGCCGAGACGGCGGCCAGCGAGTTGGCGACGGCCAGGCCCAGGTCGTTGTGGCAGTGCACCGAGATCCGCGCCTTGTCGACGTTCGGCACCCGGTTCATGACCATCTCGATGAGGGCCGCGTACTCCGTCGGCACGGTGTAGCCGACCGTGTCGGGGATGTTGATGGTGGTGGCACCGGCGTCGATGGCGCTCTCGATGCACCGGCACAGGAAGTCGTGCTCGGTGCGGGTTCCGTCCTCGGCCGACCATTCGACGTCGTCGGTGTACTTGCGCGCCCGCGTCACGCTGTCGATGACCGCCTGATGGACGTCCTCGGGGTCCATCTGGAGCTTCACGCTCATGTGCAGCGGGCTGGTCGAGATGAAGGTGTGCACGCGCTTTCGCTCGGCCGGTTTCAGGGCCTCGCCGGCGGCATCCACGTCCATGTTGCCGGACCGGGCCAAGCCGCAGACGACCGCGTCCTTGATCACCTTGGCGATCTCGTTGACGGCCTCGAAGTCGCCCGGCGACGCGATCGGGAAACCGGCCTCGATGACGTCGACGCCCATGCCCTCGAGCTGCTTCGCGATCCGGAGTTTTTCCTCCAGGTTCATGGAACAGCCCGGCGACTGCTCGCCGTCGCGCAAGGTGGTGTCGAAGATGATGACCCGGTTCGGGTCGGTACTCTGTTGGGTGCTCATTTGAATAATCCTTTCCTCAACTTAGGAGTCACCAATGAATTCGTTTGGAGACCATCCCCTGAACGCGGCTTCCCCGGCGGGGCGCCAGCATCTGCGTTCAGGGGCACCTAAGTCGAAGGGCCCCTTGCGGGATAAGGAGGAGGTCGAGGGAAAGCGCGCGCGCGGAAGCGGCGGCCCCGAAGGCCCCGTTACCGGTCCGCGTGATGGTTCGATGATCGACCATTCTCTGCGTCATTTCCCTAGCTCATGCGCCGGCCGCAGCCGGAACTCCCCGCAAAAAACACCTGGAAGCCCCTCGTTGTCAACCCGATTGTCGCCGCAAGCCCTTGCCGGAGGGTTAACGCCCGGCGCCGTTAACGCCGTGGCAACGATTTGGCGCTAGGCTCAAGGGGCCTGGAGGAAGCATGTATTCCGCACGCACAGCGCCCAATATCTCGAACGCCAGCTACCAGCGCCAGCTCGCGCTCAGCCTGGTGACCTCGCTGGGGCTCGAAAAGGCGATCAACACCTGCCTGGAGAACGGCTGGACCGGGACGCTGGGCATGATCATGAAATCGGCCGCCTCGACCGAGGTTCACTGAACGCCGGCTAGTTCGCCGCCGCCGCCGCCATCTTCTTTCCCGCCGTCCCCGGCGCCTTGAGCGGCCCGGGGCAGCGGACGCCGATCTCGACGCGGCGGTTCTTCGGGTTGTCGGCGCCGTCCTTGGTCTTCACCAGGGGCGCGCTTTCACCCTTCGGAACGGCGACCACGTGGCCCGCGTCGAGCTTGTCGACGAGCGGCCGGGCCGCGCTCTCGGCGCGCTCCAGCGACAGCATCAGGTTGGCGTCGTCGCGCCCCTTGGCGTCGGCGTGGCCCTCGACCATGACCAGGCAGGCCGGGTGACGGCGGATGAAGGCGGCGAGCCCGTCCAGGGCCTGGGCCAGCGGCTGGCCGGCGTCGGTCTCGGCCGGCACGGTCTTGACGCCGCTCGCGAAACTGAAGGTGACGGCCGCCGGCAACTCGGCCGGCGCGGCGCCCATGGCCATCGCCGGCGCCTTCACGCCCATGCGCCCGGCGATCCCCTCGACCAGGCCGAGGAGCGCGCGCACGGTTTCGGCCTTGGCCGAATCGGCGCTTCCCGTATCGGCTTCCATGACGTTCAGGTAGCTCTCCACCAGGCCGCTCACCGACGGCCCCAGGGCCGCCGAGCGGACCATGCCGCCGGCCGGCGCTTGCACGATTTCGGCGCGCAACTTGTCGACCGCCGCGGTCAGGCCCGCCGCCTCCGGCGCCAGCGCCTTCTCCGGCCAGGCCTGGGCCCGGCGGCCGGCCTCGGCGGCCGCCTTCATGCCGCGGGCCGCCTCGTCGAGCTTCAGGGTCAGCGCCGGCAGCTCGACCTTGGCGATGGCGTCGAGGCGTTTCTCCATGCCGGCCAGGCGCTCGGCCATGGCGGCCGTCCCGGCGGGCGGGCCGCCGGCGCCGGTGACCCGGGTCATGCCGGCGGCCGGATCGACGGTGAACAGCGCCGCCGCCATGACCAGCCGGATCAGCGCGAACATCAGCCAGCTCCGGGCCGTCATCAGCCGCATCAGCACGGCGCGGTCGCGGAGCTGGTCCTCGAGGTGCATCCAGCGCGGCGTCACGGCGACCGAGACGGCGGCCGCGCCGGTCGCGACGACGGCGTCGAAGGCGCCGATCAGGACGATCACCTGCAGCGCGCTCATGCCCTTCGGCAGCAGGTCCACGGTGATGCCGCCGGCGAGCCCCAGCAGGGTCGCCGCCATCAGCGCCAGCGCGATCAGCGTGGCGGCGGCGGAGATCGAGATCGCCTGGGCGCCGTGGCGCCAGCCGAGCGCTGCCTCGCCGCCCTCCATGCCGCCGGCCTGGGCGATCTTCGACCAGGCGCGCAGGTAGTAGACGAAGGCGATCAGATAGAGCGCGGCCTCCCAGGGCGCCAGCGCGAGTTTCAAAACCATCGGGTCGAGATGTGGCATGGGGCTGTTCCGTTTCCTGCCGGGTCCAGCGTGAGCTCAGCCTTCAAGCATGAATCGGCTCCGGGCGAATTGCAAGGAAGCCGGCCTCAGCGGGCGTCAGGGGGCGTCGAGGACGTGCCGCAGCCGGGCGATGTGCTTGGGCCCGATCTCGCAGCAGCCGCCGACGATCCGGGCGCCGGCGGCGAGCCAGTCGGTGACGTGGCCGGCGTAGGCGTCGGGGTCCAAATCGTGACGCTGGCCCAAGGCCTCGATGCCGTCGCCCGATTCCCAGTCGTCCGGAATCTCGGCGAACCAGTTGGCGAAGCCGCCGACGGGGCGCGCCGTGAGCCCGGCCAGTTCCGGCATCGCCGCGGTGACGCTTTCCGGCGCGCAGCAGTTGACCAGGTAGGCCGAGACCGGCAGGCCGTCGAGGGCGGCATGGGCGTCGGTCACCGTCTCGCCGCTCCGCAGTTTCGCCGAGCCGCCGTCCTCCAGCGTCCAGGCAATCCAGATCGGCTTGCCGACGGCCTGTGCACCGCTCACCGCCGCCACCGCCTCGGCGGCGCTCGACATGGTCTCGCAGAGGAAGAAGTCGACGTAATCGCTGAGGATCTCCGCCTGCTCGCGGTACATGGGCTCGATCACCTCGAAGGACTTCACCAGGTCGGGCCGGAAGGAACCGTAGAAGGGCGGCAGCGAGCCGGCGATCAGCACGTCGCTTTCGGTGTTGTCGCGCGCCTCCGCCGCCAGCTTGCCGGCGCGCCGGTTCAGCTACTCGAACAGGAATCCCATGCCCGAATTGTCGAGCTTCGTGC
>JAPPPF010000292.1 GCA_028817665.1 Magnetovibrio sp.
GCCTTCAAAAGCTCGGCCAGGGCTTCGCCGGCGAACGGCCGGCCCGGGCGCAGATGCACGAACGCCCAGGGCACCTCGCCGTACTCGGGATCGGGCGCCTTCACGACGGCGCATTCGAAGACGTCGGGGTGCCGCCCGATCTCGCGTTCGACCTCGGCCGGCAGGATCTTCAAGCCGCTTCGGTTGATGGTCTCCTTGAGGCGGCCCATCAGCCGGAGCCGTCCGGCCGCGTCGACGTAGCCGAAATCACCGGTCGCGTACCAGCCCTCCGACCAGGCGGCGGCCGTCGTCTCGGGGTCGTTCCAATAGCCGGACGCGGCGAAGGGCGCGGTGATCCTCAGCTCGCCGATGTCGCCGGCGGGGAGGTCCCGTCCCTCGTCGTCCGCGATCCGCAGCCGGGCGCCCGGGAAGGGCAAACCGATGGAGCCGTTGAGCCGGGTCTCACGGGGCTCGCCGAATTCGGCGTGGGCGAACCCCGGGCACTCCATGCTGCCGGCCGCGATCACGACCCGGCACCCGGTCTGGGCTTCGAATTTCCGGCCCGCCTCGACATCGGCGGCCGCGGTGCCGACCCGCAAGGCCCGGAGCGCCGACAGGTCGCGGCCGCCCAACGGTTCCTGCGCCAACCGCGCCAGGATCACCGGAACCGTGGTGGCGACGGTGATTCCGGTGTCTTCGGCGAGATTGAGCAGCGCCGCCGCCTTGTAGTCCGCCGGAAAGGTGAACGCGCAGGGCAAGCTTCCCGAGACAAGCCAGACCAGCACCCCGGCGGCCCCCGACATGGGCGCGAAGATCCCGACGTTGTCGGCCGCCGTCATGTTCATCCGTTCGCCGATCAGCCGCCCGATGCAAAGCTGCGCCGCTTCCGGCCATTCGCAGAGCTTGGCGAGGCCGCTGGTGCCGCTCGACGCGGTGATCAGCGAGACCTCGTCGAAGGCGAACTGGCGCGCGCCGATCCGCTCAACGGCTCCCTTGGGCGGCGCCTCGGCCGTCAGGTCGTCCCAACTCAGCCAACCGTCGGCCGGAGCGTCGCCGAGATCGAGACGGTGAGAAAATTCCGCCATGTCACAGAAGGCCGCGTCGAACCATGACAGATCGCCGGATTCCTCGGCCCCCGGGGCCAGCACGGCCAGTTCCGGCCCGACCCGCTCGATCACGTAGGTCAGTTCCTTGCGCCGCCATTGCATCGGCGCGAAGACACCGATGATCCCGGCCTTCTTGAAGGCGATCCGAAGCGTCACCTCGCGGCAGCCCGACGGCATCTGCACCAGCGCCCGGCCGTCGCGGGATAGCCCGAGGCCGATCAGGTTCGCTGCCACCCGGTCGGAAAGCGCGTCCAGTTCCGCCCAGGTCAGGGTATGGATCGGATCCCGGAAAGCGATGGCGTCGGGGCTCGCCAGGGCGTATTCTCGGTAGCGCTCGGCCAGGGTCACCCGCTTCCAGTGCCCGGCCTCCAGGTAGGCGTCGACCGCCTCGGCGCTGAGCAGCGTCGGTCGCATCTCAAGACCCGGCGGTGGTGGTGGAAAGGCGCATTCCGGCGTGCCCTTAGCGGCCCTTGTATGCCGGCGGCCGCTTCTCCTTGTAGGCGGCGAGCCCCTCGCGGCCGTCCTCGGTGCCCATGCAGATGGCGTAGAGCTTGCGCTCGTAGTCGAGGCCGTTCATGAGGTCCATGTCGGTGGAGCGCAGGACCGCGTCGCGGCCCGCCACGAAGGCCATGGGCGAGCGCGAACCGAGGGTGCGGGCCAGTTCCTTGGCCCGGTCCAGGAGCCGGTCGGCGGGCAGGACCTCGGTGACCAGCCCGATGGCCAAGGCGGTCTCGGCGTCGACGGGCTCGCCCGTGAGGATCATCTGCATGGCCCAGCCGAGGCCGACGAACCTGTACAGGCGTTGCGTGCCGCCGCTGCCGGGGATCTGGCCAAGCGTGATCTCGGGTTGGCCGAGCTTGGCGGTCTCGCTGGCTAGGCGGGCGGTGCAGCCCAACGCGATCTCCATGCCGGCGCCGAAGCAATACCCGTTGATCGCCGCCACGGTCGGCTTGGCCAGGCGCTCGATGACCGTCGGCAGTTCCTTGCGAAGCGTCGCCGCGTTGCCCATCTCGGAAACCAACGTGCGTTCCTCGAGTTCGAGGATGTTGGCGCCGGCGGAGAACGCCTTGTCGCCGTCACCGGTGATGACGATGGCGCGGACCGCGTCGTCTGCCTCCGCCCCGCGGACGCAATCGAGGAGGTCGACCCGCATCTGGTGGCTGATGGCGTTGAGGCGCTCGGGCCACCTCAGGGTGGCGATCAACAGTTCGCCATCGGTTTCCGTGACAATGTTCTCGTAGGCCATTTCCGGCGCTCCCCGTCGCTGCGTGACGCCGGGCATTCTGCCGGACCCGCCGTCCGTAGGGCAATAGAGAGCGGCGTGGTCCCGCTTGACAAAATCTTATGTTCGTGGTATGTTCTCTTCATGCCCGATCACTCCCACCACCCCAGGTCAATGAGAAGAATTGCGAAGCCTTGCGCCCGAAATCGCGAAACGATCTCAAAAACACCTAAGTCAACAAACTGATATTAAAGGAGAAAATTCGCAGGCCGCCGAAAATGCGTATCGATGTCCAGGTTTGCGTATAATTCGCTGTCGCCGGCCGGCGCGCCGGTTCAATCCCCGAGCAGCTCGAGAAACCGCGCCGCCGCTTCCGCCTCGCCATGGATGGCGCGGCGGCGCTCCCGGGCTTCCTTGTCCTCGCCCCAGCGTTCGCTCTGGAAGGTCTCGTCGAGCAACGACGCGGCCGCCGCGTCGCCCCAATTCAGCCGCCCCCGCTCCACCGCCAGGGCCAACGCCAGCGAACCCAGCACCTGGGTCAATTGCGCGACACCGGTCAGTTGGAAGTCGTCGTAGGCCGCGACGCAGGCCCGCAGCCGCTCCAGCGCCGCCGCCGGTTGGACGACGTGGGTGACGCCGACGGTGCAGGCCAGTGGCGCCCCCATCTCGTCGGCCAGCCAGTCGAGGACCGGCTGCCAGGCCTCGGCCTGGCGCTTGACCAGGTCCGGCGGATCGTCGGCCCGGTAACAGAGCAGGTCGTTGCCGCCGTAATTGGCGGTCTCCCGGACGATCGCGCCGCGCGACGGCCCGACCCGGTCGACGGCGGTGCAGGCCAACTGCATCATCGGCATGGTGGCCGGTTGGATCTTCTCGCCCTGCGCCGCCCATTCGGCGGCCACCGCCACGGCCAACGGCTCTCCCGGCAACAACAGCGGCTGGCCGCCCGGGGTCTTCACCGGACGGCCGTCGAGCGCCACCTGAAAGGCGTCCCGGTGAGCGACGGCGGCCGCCTCCTTGTAGAACCGGCCCGCCGCCCGGGTATCAGACAAGCCGGCCCCTCAGTTGCCGAACAGGCTCTTGAGGCCCTTGGAGATGCCCTCCACCGGGTTCGACGGCGCCTCTTCGGTCTTCGCCGGCGCGCTTTCGGTGGTCGTGGAACCGCCGGAACCGGACGCCGGCTTCTCCTCGATCTTGGCTTCCGCCATCTTGCCGGGCACCACCTTCTTGCCGGCCAGGGCCGGGCCGCAGTAGTCGTTCTCGTCGGTCTTGGCGACCGTCGACTTGACGACCTTCTCGGCCAGCAAGGACAGGCCCAGCGTGCTGATCGCGCCGACGGTCCGGGCCGCGCCGGCGGCGACGTTGCCGGCGGCGGCCGCGGCGTCGATCTCCCAATCGGGCTTGGCGAAGGTGCCCTTGATGGTCACCGGCACCATCACCGCGGTGGCCAGGTTGGCCTTCTTGGCGCGCGGATCGACCTTCAGGTTGATGGTCTCGTTGGCCAGGTTGGCGCCGCCGACACCGACCACGGAGATGCCGCCGGTCTCGAACACCACGGCGCGGCCGTCGGCCATGCCCTTCTTGATGTCGAAATGGACGACGCCGCAGATGATCTTCTTGTCGTCCTGGCTGTCGAAGACGTTGAGAAGATCGGTGGAGACGATGTTCAGGGCGCCGCTTTCCCGCCGCCCGTCCTTGGTGACGACACGGGTCTTGCCGTTCAGGCCGGCCATGATCTGGCGCACCGAGTTGCCGGCGCCGGTGACGTCGACATCGACGTCGACCTTGCCCTGGGCCATGTCCTTCAGGCCCTTCTGTTCCAAGACCATGCCGTAGTCGACCTGCTTGACGCCGATCTTCGCCTTCACGCCGGCGGCCGGTTTCGACGCGTCGACGACCACGTCGCCGTTGATCTTGCCGCCGCCGAAACCGGCGCCCAGCGGGTTCACCTGGAGCCGCCCGTTCTTCAGGTTCAGGGTGACGCTGAGGTCGGAGACCTCCATGCCCTGGGCGATGATCTTCTTGGCGTCGAACTTGACCTTGGCGTCGGCCGCCTTGAGGCCGTCCAACGGCAGCGGATCGTTGGGGAAGACGCGGCCGTCGTCGGCGCCCTTCTTCGCCGGCGCCGCCTTCGCCTCGCCCTTCGGCAGCAGCTCGTCGAGGTTCAGGGTATCGGTGGCCAGCGCCGCGTCGACGGCGGGCCGGGCACCGGAGAGGTTGGCGGCCAGCCGGCCCTTCATGGCGACCGGACCGAGCCCGAAGTCGAGGTTCTCGAGGGCGATCTTCTGCGGCCCGTCGAGCTTGACCTGGGCATTCACGTGATAGGCGCCGCCGATGGGCAGCTCGACGCTCTTCAGCGCCGGCGCCACGGCCGCCGCCGAGGCCATCGTGTCCGCCAGCTTGGCGCCCTTCAGCGCGAGCTTGATGTCGGCCTTGGGCGCACCGCCGGGGACGCCGGCCTGGCCGTCGAGGCCGATGTTGGCGGCCAGCGCCGCGATGTCGAGCTTGACCGGAAACATGCCGCCCGAGGCCAGGGCCTCGATGGAACCGACCTGACCGCCCAGGGTGAACACCTGACCGTTGAGGGATCCCTTGACGTTCAGGTTGAGGGGCGCGGACGGGCTGTCGGACGTGAGGTCGACGGCATCGACGACGACGGCGTACTCGGCGCCCGCCTGGGCGTCCTTGTAGGTCACCTTGACGTCCTTGACGCTGACGCTCTTGACCACTGGCAGGGTGACGTCGCCGCCGCCGGAATCGTCCTTCTTCTCGGCCGGCTTGGCCGCGCCGAACTCCCAGTTGGCCTTGCCGTCCTTGGCCTTCTCGGCGAGCAACTCGACGCCCTCCAGGACGCCCCGGTGGATGTTGATGTTGCCCGACAGCAGCGGAATCAGGGACATTTCGGCGGCAAACCGCTTGACCGTCACCATTTCCGGCTTCGAGCCCCACGCGGCGTTGGCGAAACTGACGCCTTCGACCGCGACCCGCGGGGTCAACGAGATTTCCAAGTTGAGGTCGCCGGCAATCTTCAGGTCGCGGCCGGTGGCCGATTTCGCCTGCTCGGCGATCAATCCCTTGTATTGATTGAAGTCGATGGACTTCAGCACCACGACGCCGGCAACGACCACAGCGATCAGCAGGACGCCGATCACCGATACGATTTTGATTCCCTTGCTCATGACCCATCCTCCGTCATTCGGTTCAATATCCCGGGGAGATCGCCATACGCGGCGATCACCGTTTCAGCCCCTGCCCCCTCGAGCTCTTCCTTATCATGGTAGCCCCAAGCCACGCCGATGGCCCTCACGCCGGCCTGTCGGGCCATTTCCATATCG
>JAPPPF010000040.1 GCA_028817665.1 Magnetovibrio sp.
GGATGGCCTCGCCTTCCTGCATCCCTTCGCCAACCCCGCCGTCATCGCCGGCCAGGGCACGGTGGCGCGGGAGATGCTGAAACAGTCGTCCGAGATCGATACCATCCTGGTCGGCATCGGCGGCGGCGGGCTTATTTCCGGCATTTCCATCGCCGCCAAGGCGATCAAGCCGGGCGTCCGGGTGATCGGCGTCGAGCCCGTCGGCGCGCCGACGCTCAAGACCAGCGTCGCGGCCGGCGCCGTCACCCCCCTCGACGAGATCACATCGGCCGCCATCACCCTCTCGCCTCGGCGCAGCGCCGAGATCAACCTCGACATCATCCGCCGAAACGTCGACGACATCGTCCTCGTCGCCGACGACGAGATGCGCGACGCGGCCGGGTGGCTCTACCGGGAAATGGGGGTCGCCGCCGATCTTTCGGGCGCCGCGGCCCTCGCCGCCCTCAAGTCGGGCAAACTCAGTGTGCCCGACGACCAGACCGTCTGCGCCGTGGTCTGCGGGTCTGGATCCGACGGCATCATCTGACCCGCGTGATCCGCCATGGCATCCATCGGTTTGATGCATCTTTTCTATTCTCTTTATGCGTGAATTGCTACGCTGTGTTTCCGTTTCAAGTGCATGATCGGAATCCGCATGCGTCGTTACCTCGCGTTCGCCGCCATTCTCCTGACCGGCTGTGCCGTCAACCCGGTTCCGGTGAGTTATGACAAATCGCCAATCGCCGCGATTGAAACGCCGGCGCCCGGCTCTCCCGCCGCCGCCCGCACCGCCTACCGGGCGTTGGCGCACGGGGGCCTGCCGGATTGGACCGAACACGTCATCACCGCGGACAAGCGCGGCAAGTTCGAAGAGCGCGTGTTTGATCCGCTCACCGATGCCTGCAGGAAATTGGGTGAAGGACAGTTCGACGATTGCCAGTTGAAACGAGTCCTCGGGGCTTTCGACGCCGCCTTCAGCGCGCACCTGGCGGCCTATGAAAAAGCCCTCGAGGAGGCGCTGAAAGAGGGCAAGCCGCCGCCGAAGAAGGAACCCTTCCGGCTGCAATTGTTCATTCACGGCGGGCTGGTCACCGAGGAAGATGCCATCGAAAAAGCCAAGGATCACCTGCCGTTGATGCTGAACAGCAAGGTTCATCCCATCTTCCTGAACTGGCACACGGGCCCCCTCAATACTTACTTCGACCAGATCACGTTCATTCGCAATGGCGCGCGGATCGACGACGAGGGTGTCGGTGATATCGAGAAGGTATTGCAAATGGCGGCGACACCGCTGCATCTCGCCACCGATATCGCCGAGGGACTGGTCCGCGCACCGGTGCAGTGGGTCAGCCAGTTGGCCGACGTCGAAACCGATCTCTCAGGCGGCCCGGACACGCCACCGAACACGTACGATCAATTCACCTGGAATGAGATCGACCACGACAAGAACGTCATCGCGCTTCCCGACACCCAGAAACCGGGAGAGAAGGTTCTCGAGCGGGCGGGATTCTTCCTCACCAGCCCCTCGAAGATCGCGACGATGCCGTTCGTCGACGGTCTCGGGAAACCGGCCTGGGACAACATGCTGCGCCGTAGCCGCTCGGTACTGCGCACGGACAGGGATTTCGTCGAACCGGCAATCGACCGGCCCGCCGCCGACGGGCAAGGGAAACTGATGGTTTCCGATCATCCGGCGGACGATTGCCGGAGCTTCTTCGATGGCAGGGAGGTATGTTACGGACGTGGCCGCGGTCCGTTCGCGCGCGTGTTGGCGCATTTGGAATCGATGATCGCCGGTTACGTCGGCGGAAACGCGGTGGCCTCATCGTCGGATGTCGGGCGCGAATGCGAACTGATCGAGGTCAGCATCGTCGCCCATAGCATGGGCGCCATTGTCGCCAACGACATCCTCCGCGATTTCGATCTCCGGTTCTGCAACATCGTCTACATGGCGGCGGCGAGCTCGGCCCGGCATTTCTACAACACCGCCCTTCCCTATATCGACAGGCGCCCGGGCGTCCGGTTCTTCAACATGATGCTCCACCCCCGCAACGACGAACGCGAGGACTACGCGGAGGGCTTGGTGCCGGAAGGAAGCCTGCTGGTCTGGATCGACAGCTTCTATGAGGAATCGGATTCCGTCTTCGACCGCACGCTGGGGCATTGGCGGAACGTCGCCAGGGTGAAAACCGCGTTTCCGAAGAAACTGCAGCGCTGCATGATCTTCAAGGTGTTCGGTTTCGAGGATGGCACCCCGACGGGCCACGGCGCGTTCAATGACGTCGAGGCGCCGCGGATATCCGAAACCGGAGAGGTCCTCTACACGTACAATTATTGGCAGCCCCGATTTTGGGGCGCCGAGAAGCTCGGCGGTTTCGAACGGTCCTGCCGGTAACGGCGATTACTCAGAAGTTCTCCACCCAAGGCCTGAGTTCCACCTCCCAGGTCCAGGCGCTTCGGTGCTGGTCGTGGATCTGCAGGTAGGTCTCGGCGATGGCGTCGGGCTCGAGCAACCCGTCCTCGCCCCTATCGCCGGCGCGCGGGTGGCCGTTTCTATTGATACCGCCGTCGATGACGAAGTGCGCCACGTGGATGTTCTCCGGCGCCAATTCGCGGGCCATGCTCTGGGCCAGGCCGCGGAGCCCGAACTTGCCCATGGCGAAGGGCGCTGAGTGCTTGTAGCCCTTGACGCTGGCCGAGGCGCCGGTGAACTGGATCGAGCCGCCGCCGGCCTGGAGCATCCGCGCCGCCGCCGCCTGGCCGACCAGGAAGCCGCCGTAACACGTGATCATCAGGGTCTTGCGGACCTCATCGGCGTCCAGCTCGACGAAGGGGCCGCGCTGGCGGTAACTGGGGTTGTAGATCACCAGGCCCGGCGCCGGCCCCGCGTCGTCCAAGGCCTTGAACAACGCCGCGACGTCATCCGGGCTGCTGGCGTCGCAGGCATGAACCGAGGCGCCGGTCTCGGCCGCCAGGTCTTGCAGTTTGTCGGTGGTGCGCGCGGCCAGCGCGACGCTCATGCCGCGTGCCGCGCAAAGCCGGGCCAGCGACGCGCTGAGGCCGCTGCCGGCGCCGACGATCAGGGCCGAGTTGTTCGCCATGGTGCTGTCTCCCGAGCGTTTACGTTTGCGCCGGAGTTTACCACGGCAGGCCGGCGGCGTTGCCAATCACAACATCGTTTGAGTTGTGCCGGATGGGCATAGACCGGAAATCCCCGGCCGTTCTGAGGCCGAGGGTCAACATAGATGAGGCCTATATGTCATATCCAGCATCAATATTGGATTTAGGCCGGAGAGCCGACGAAACTCGCTGCGAGTTGAATTTTGGAGTGTCCATGCGGTGACGTGCTCTGCCGCATGAACGTGGAAACGTGGGCGGCAGCGGTCCGCCCCGGATGAGGAGGCATTCTCTATGGAGGCATTGAGCAATATTGTTAGCGAGATCAACGGGGTCGTTTGGGGACCGTTGATGCTCGCGTTGATTCTCGGGACCGGGCTGTTCCTGCAGAGCCGCCTCGGCTTCATGCCGGTCCGCAAGATCGGTTATGGGTTCAAGAAGCTATGGGCCGGCCGCCAGGGCAGCGGCGAGGGCGAGATCAGCCCGTTCAACGCGCTGATGACGTCGCTCGCCGCGACCATCGGCACCGGCAACATCGCCGGCGTCGCCACCGCCATCTTCCTCGGCGGCCCGGGCGCGCTGTTCTGGATGTGGTGCACGGCGCTCGTCGGCATGGCCACCAAGTACGCCGAAGCGGTCTGCGCGGTGCGCTACCGCGAGGTCGACGAACTCGGCAACCACGTCGGCGGCCCCATGTACTACATCAAGAACGGCCTCGCCAAGAAGTGGCACTGGCTGGCGCCGGCCTTCGCCATCTTCGGCGCCATCGCCGGCTTCGGCATCGGCAACACGGTGCAGGCGAACTCCGTCGCCTCGGTGGTCAAGGACACCTTCGGCGTCGACACCATGGTCAGCGGCGTCATCATGCTGGCGCTGACCGCCGCCGTCATCCTCGGCGGCATCCAGCGCATCGGCGCCGTCGCCGGTAAGCTGGTGCCGTTCATGGCCATCGCCTACATCGGCTGCGGGATCATCGTCCTGGGCCTGAACATCGGCGAGATTCCCGGCGCCATCGCGTTCATCGTCAAGGACGCCTTCACGCCGACCGCGGCGACCGGCGGTTTCGCCGGCGCGTCCGTGTGGATGGCCATCCGCTTCGGCGTGGCCCGCGGCGTGTTCTCCAACGAGGCCGGCCTCGGCAGCGCGCCGATCGCCCACGCCGCGGCGGAAACCAAGGGACCGGTGAGCCAGGGCGTCGTCGCCATGCTCGGCACCTTCATCGACACCCTGATCGTCTGCTCGATCACCGGCATCGCCATCGTCGTCACCGGCGCGTGGTCGAGCGGCGCGACGGGCGCGGCGCTGACGTCGGCGGCCTTCGAGGCGGCGCTTCCGGGCGTCGGCAAGTACATGGTCTCCATCGTGCTGGCGATCTTCGCCTTCACCACCATCCTCGGGTGGAGCTTCTACTCGGAGAAATGCGTCGGCTACCTGTTCGGCGTCAAGGCGATCATGCCGTTCCGCATCCTCTGGGTGCTGGCGGTGCCCCTGGGCGCCTCTCTCGACCTCGGGTTCGTCTGGCTGCTGGCCGACACGCTGAACGCGATGATGGCCATTCCCAACCTGATCGCGCTGCTGCTGCTGTCACCGGTGATCGTCAAGTTGACGAAGTACTACTTCGCCAACGACGGCGAGGAGATGCCGGCGGATGCCGCGGCGGAGGGTAGCGGCGACTAGACGTCTGCTGAAGGGGCGGCGTGTCCTTGGGTCCCAAGCCTTACTCTCCCCGGACGCGCCGCCCCATTTTTTCTATCTCCCGCAAAAGGATGAGAGAGATGTACAAGAAAATCCTGATTCCCATCGATTACGCGGACGAGGCCTCGTGGAAGAACGCGTTGCCGGCCGCCATCGATGAGGCCGAACGCCACGGCGCCGAGCTGCACGCCATCACCGTGGTGCCGGAGATCCTGCGGCTGCCCAATCTGCCGGAGAACTACGGCAGCGGTGCCTGCGACCACGTCAAGAAGACCGTGGAGGGGATCGTCGCCGATAACGGCGGCACCGCCACCGTGGTCGCCCGCGAGGGCAGCATCTACCGGGAAATCCTCAAGGAAGCCCACGCCATCGGCGCCGACCTGATCGTCATCGCGTCGCCGAAGGCCGAATTCATGAACGAACTGATGGGGCCGAACGTGGCGCGGGTGGTCCGCAACGCGCACTGCTCCATTCTGGTGGTCCGGGACTGACGGCTCAGTTTCCGCTCACCACGAAGAACAGGTAGATCAAGACGACGAGCGCCAGGGCCATCAACCGGCCCTGGCGCTCTTCCTTGTAGTCGGTCTCACGCATGCGCTCGGCGTCCTCGGGCGTCGGCGCCTGGGCCTGGCGGCGAATGCGCTGAAGCCCGCGCCAGAGATCGAAATCCTCGCCGCCGGCGCCGCCCGCCATCGCGTCACGACGGCCTGGCGTCCGAGTAACCGATGGTCTGCAAGGCTTCGTCGATCTCGTCGAGTATCACCTTTTCTTCTATGGTCGACGGCATCTTCCACTCCGCGTTGTCGTCGATCGCCTGCATGGTGCCGCGCAGGATCTTGCCGGAC
>JAPPPF010000308.1:0-8190 GCA_028817665.1 Magnetovibrio sp.
TGGGGGCAGCGGCCGTCTTTCCCCCGCGGATGTAACACCCGCCCGCGGTCGCAGCGGTGGTGCGCGGTGGCGACGGCGGCCGCCTGATGGCCGGTGACCACGAACACCGGCGCGGCGCCGCTGGCGAGCACGGCCTCGGTGCTCCGCCGGACCATCGGCTTGCCGCCGACCGGCGCCAGCAGCTTGTTGCGGATCCCGGCCCGCCGCGACAGGCCCGCGGCGAGGACGATCGCGGCGACGCGAAATTTCTCGGTCATCAACGGCTTGGCCCCATCCGGTTTTTCCCAGCCTACAACCCGGCGGAACCGGATGCCAATCACCGGGAGTGATTTGTCCGGGGATGGTTGATAAAAGGGATCGATGAACGCTGAAGCCGAACAATCCGAGGAAGCCGGTCCCGACATCGTCGCGAGCGTGCTCGCGTGGGTCGACGCCGGCCACGGCGCCGCCCTGGCGACGGTGATCAAGACCTGGGGGTCGTCGCCGTGCCCCGCCGGCAGCATGCTCGCGGTCCGCGACGACAATGCCTTCCTGGGATCGGTGTCGGCCGGCTGCATCGAGGGCGAGGTCGTGACCGAAGCGCTCGCCGCGATCCGCAACGACGGGTTCCGCATCCTTGATTTCGGCGTTTCCAACGAGGCGGCCTGGCAGGCCGGGTTGGCCTGCGGCGGGCAGGTCCGGGTCGCCGTCGCCAATATCTCGCCCGACCGCCTGGCAGTGCTGCGGCGACTGCAGGACGCCAGAGCCTCGAAATCGCCGGCGGTGTTGATCACCGAACTCGACGAAGGCGGCACGATCTTCCACGCGCCGGACGGTGATCCGTCGCCGAGCGGCACGCTGGCGGCGGAGATCACCCAGCGGCTGACCGGCGACCGCAGCGGGATCGTCGAGGCCGACGGCGCCGCCGGGCGGTTCGTTCACGTCTTCAATCCGCCGCTGCGCCTGTTCATCGTCGGCGCCGTGCATATCGCCCAGGCGCTGAGCCGGATCGCCGCCGAGGCCGGTTACGACGTCACCGTGATCGACCCCCGCGACACCTGGGGGACGGTGGAGCGGTTCCCGGGCGTGCGCCTCGACCGGCGCTGGCCGTCGGCGGCCCTGGAGGCCGCCGCCCTCGACGCGCGGAGCGCCGTGGTGACGCTCTGCCACGACCCGAAGCTCGACGACCCGGCGCTCCTGGTGGCGGTGAAGAGCGACGCCTTCTACATCGGCTCGCTGGGTAGCCGCCGGACCCACGCGAAGCGGCTGGAGCGGTTGCGGGCGGAAGGCGTGGGGGACACCGAACTCCAGCGCGTCCACGGCCCCGTCGGGCTCGATATCGGCGCCCAGACGCCGGCGGAGATCGCCGTCGCCACCATGGCCCAATTGACGGCGGCGCTGCGCGCCCGTTGAGAAGGCGTCTCAGCCCGCGAGGAACCCGGCGGCGAGAATGGCGATGACGGCCAGCGCCTCGGCGTAAAGCAGCGGCGGCTCGCCCGGCGCCACGGCCGGGGCGGCCGCCGCCGTCGGCGCGGGTGCCGCCGTCGCGCCGGCGTCGCCGACCAGTTCGGAAAAGGTCTCGAAGAACTCGCCCGCCAGTTTCTTCGACGTGCCCTCGATGAGCCGGGCGCCGACCTGGGCGAGCTTGCCGCCGACCTCGGCGTCGACCTCGTAGCGGAGCACCGTCGCCCCGCCGTCGTCCTCGAGGCTCACCTTGGCGCCGCCCTTGGCGAAACCGGCGGCGCCGCCCTTGCCCTCGCCGGAGATCGTGTAGCCCTCCGGCGGGTTGACGTCGGCGAGCGTCACGGCGCCGGTGAACTTGGCCCGGACGGGCCCCACCTTGGCCTGCACCGTCGCCGTCATTTCGGTCTCCGAGACCCGCTCAAGTTCCTGGCAGCCGGGAATCGCCCGCTTCAGGATTTCGGGGTCGTTGAGGGCGGCGAACACGGCTTCGCGCGGGGCCTCGATGCGGATTTCGTCGGTCAGCTTCATGCGGTGGCTCCAGGATCGGACAAGGTATCTTGAATTTTAGGCCAAACAGAAAAGAACCGTCCGGGGACTTGAACGGTTTCGCATCTAACGTAAATTACGGGGCGGCGGCTTTCAATTCGCCATCCGTCATCGGGGAGTTTTCAGACGACATGCCATCCATATCCATGACCGTGAACGGCCAGGCGGTGACCGGCGAGGTCGAGGGTCGGACCCTCCTCGTCGAGTTTCTGCGCGACACGCTGGGGCTGACCGGCACCCACGTCGGCTGCGATACCAGCCAGTGCGGCGCCTGCGTCATCCACCTCGACGGCGTCTCCGTGAAGAGCTGCGCCGTCTTGGCGCTCAACGCCGACGGCGCCGAGGTGCTGACCATCGAGGGCGTCGCCGACGGCGACGATCTGCATCCCATGCAGGAGGCCTTCCGCGAGCACCACGGCCTGCAGTGCGGCTTCTGCACGCCGGGCATGGTGCTGACGGCGCTCGCCCTGGTCGCCGACAACCCCGACCCCACCGACGCCGAGGTCCGCCATGGCCTCGAGGGCAACCTCTGCCGCTGCACCGGCTACCAGAACATCGTCCACGCCATCCTCGACGGCGCCAAGCGGATGCGGGGGTGAGCCATGCATGATTTCAACTTCATCCAGCCGAAATCCGCGGCCGCCGCGGCGGACGCCCTGGCCGGGGCGGAGGACGGCCAGTACATGGCCGGCGGCCAGACCCTGATCCCGGTGCTCAAGCAGCGCCTCGCCATGCCCACCGACGTCGTCGATCTGAGCGCCATTCCCGGGCTCGCCGGCATCGAGGTCTCCGGCGGCGCCGTCCGCGTCGGCGCGATGACCACGCACGCCGCCGTCGCCGCCTCGGGCGCGGTCCGGGACGCGGTCCCGGCGCTCGCCCACCTGGCCGGGCTGATCGGCGATCCGCACGTGCGCAACCGCGGCACCCTCGGCGGGTCCATCGCCAACAACGACCCGGCCGCCGACTATCCGGCGGCGGTCCTCGGCCTCGGCGCCACGGTGGTTACCGAGAGCCGCGAGATCGCCGCCGACGATTTCTTCACCGACCTCTTCGAGACGGCGCTCGACGACGGCGAGTTGGTCACCCGCGTCGACTTCCCGGTGCCCGACGCGGCGGCCTACGTGAAGTTCCCGAACCCGGCCTCGCGCTACGCCATCGTCGGCGTCTTCGTCAGCCGCGCGGGCGGCGCGGTGCGCGTCGCCGTCACCGGCGCCGGCCCCTGCGTGTTCCGCCAGGCCGAGATGGAGGCGGCGCTTTCCGCCGAGTTCTCCGCCGAGGCCATCGCCGGCGTCGCCATCGCCGCCGACGACCTCAACAACGACCTGCACGCGTCCGCCGAATACCGGGCGCACCTGGTCGGCGTGATGGCGCGCCGCGCCGTCGCCGAGATCGCGTGAGGAGGCGGCCATGAACAAGGTCAGTTTCGGCGACACCGTCAGACGCGCCGAGGACCACCGGTTCCTCACCGGCAAGGGCAACTACATCGACGACATCACGATGCCCGGCCAGGCCCACGGCGTGGTCGTGCGCTCGCCCTACGCGCACGCCCGGATCAACGGTTTCGACGCCGACGCGGCGCGCCGCGCGCCCGGCGTCCTGCTGGTCGTCACCGGCGCCGATTGGGCGGCCCAGGGCTTCGGCCCGATCCCGACCAAGTCGGCGGTCAAGGAGAACCGCGACGGCACCCCCATCGCCGTCCCCGACCGGCCCTGCCTGGCCCACGACCGGGTCCGCTACGTCGGCGAGGGCGTCGCCTTCATCGTCGCCGAAACGCGCGACCAGGCGCGGGACGCGGCGGAACTCTTGGACGTCGACTACGCGCCCATGGACGCCGTCACCCACCCGGTGAAGGCGCTGGAGCCGGGCGCCCCGCAGTTGCACGACGGCATCGCGGACAATCTCTGCGTCGACTGGGAGCTCGGCGACGCCGAGGCCACCGAGGCGGCGATGCGCGCGGCCGACCGGATCGTCCGCCTCGAGCTGCACAACAACCGGGTCACCGGCGCGCCGATCGAGCCGAGGGGCGCCATCGCCAGCTACGACGCCGGAACCGACAGCTACCTGATGTACCAGGCGACCCAGAACATCCACGCCAACCGGAACACCACGGCGGAGATCCTGGGCATCGAGGCGGACAAGATCCGTCACGTCGGGCCCGATGTCGGCGGCGGCTTCGGCGCCAAGAACAGCGTCTACCCGGAGCCCGCCCTGGTGCTCCACGCGGCGAAGACGCTCAACCGGCCGGTGAAGTGGGTCAACGACCGGGCCGAGAGTTTCCTGTCGGACACCCACGGCCGTTCCCAGTACTCCACCGTCGAGCTCGGCGTCGACGACGACGGCACCTTCCGGGCGCTCCGGACGACCACGGTCGGCGAGCTCGGCGCCTATTGCGGCACCGTCGGGGCGTTCACGCCGACCGGCGGCTCGGCCCGCACCCAGGGCGGCCCCTACGGCTTCGAGGCCATGTACTATTCGGCCCGCGCCGGCTTCACCAACACCGCGCCCCTGGATCCCTACCGGGGCGCCGGGCGGCCCGAGGGTTCGTTCCAGATCGAACGCATCGTCGAGAAGGCGGCCCGCGAACTGGGCATCGACCCGGTCGAGCTCCGGCGCAAGAACCTGATCCCGAAGGAGCGCCTGCCGCTGAAGACGGCCATGGGCCTCGACGTCGACTGCGGCGACTTCCCGACCGTCTTCGAGCAGGCCCTGGCGATGACCGACCGGGTCGGCTTCCAGGCGCGCAAGGCCGCCAGCGAGGCCGCCGGCAAGCGCCTGGGCTTCGCCATCGCGCCCTATCTGGAGTGCACCGGCGGCATGCCCAAGGAACACGCCGTCGTGACCTTCACCGCCGACGGCTCGGCGCATCTCGCCGTCGGCAGTCAATCGACGGGCATGGGCCACGAAACCGCGCTGCCGCAGATCCTGGCGGCGACGCTGGGCCTCGACATGGCCAGGATCGGTTTCACCCAGGCGGACACGGACGCGACGCCCCTGGGCGGCGGCCACGGCGGCTCGCGCGGCATGGAGATGGGCGGCAACGCCGTCCTGCAGACCGCCGGCGAGATCATCGAGAAGGGCCGCGCCATCGCCGCGCACCTGTTCGAGACGGATGTCGACAAGATCGATTTCGAGGACGGCAGCTTCTTCGAGAAGGACACCAACCACATCGCCTCGATGACCGAGATCATCGCCGCGTCCTTCGATCCCGAACGCCTTCCCGACGGCATGGAGCCCGGCTCGCTGAATACCGGCTCGACCTTCGAGCGCGGCATCATCTCGATCCCCAACGGCTGCCACGCCGCCGAGGTCGAGGTCGATCCCGATACCGGCGCCATCGCCGTCACCGGCTTCTGGGTGGTCGACGACTTCGGCACCATCATCAACCCGATGCTCGCCGACGGCCAGGTCATGGGCGGCGTCGGCCAGGGCCTGGGCCAGGCGCTGATGGAAAACGCCGTCTACGACGAGGCGAGCGGCCAACTGGTCACCGGCTCCCTGATCGACTACGCGCTGCCGCGCGCCGACGACATGCCGCCGATGACCCTCGAATACTACGAGGGCGCGCCGACGAAGAAGAACCCCCTGGGCGTCAAGGGCGCCGGCGAGGCCGGCTGCTGCGGCGCCCCGCCGGCCATCGTCAACGCCGTGCTCGACGCCCTCGACGGCCTCGGCGTCACCCACATCGAGATGCCGTTGACGCCGGAAGCCGTGTGGCGGGCGATCGACGCCGCCGGCTCATAGTCTTCGTCCACGGATGTACGCAAATGTCTCCGTTTTCCGGGACGGCGGCGAATGACCGTTTGATGCCAGTGCCTTAGCCCGCGGACTTTCGCGACCTTTTCGCGACGAATGTCGCAAATGTCCGCGTTCGGTCGCCTTCCGTCGCCTTTTCCGTGTTCGTGCCGTCCGCATGCTTCGACGGGCTCAGCATGAGGATTTCTTCGAAATCCTGAAGGTGCCGGCGGCGCAACCCCAACCACCCTCATCCTGAGCTTGTCGAAGGATGGGCAACCGACGGCCGCTTGCCACTTGGCGTCATCACCGGGCCCGACCCGGTGATCCACGACTTTGTCTGATACGCGCGGCACCGCGTGCAGTCGTGGATGCCCCGATCAAGTCCGGGCATGACGGTGTATCGGGTGAACGTTTCCCGTTTGCTATAACCACCGATCACAACGGAGAAGGCCATCGATCCCGGCGGCGCTCCGAAGCGCCGGAGCCGGCGATACGGAGCCCTATTCACAGTGTCAAATAGCGCGCAACGGCCGATGGTCGGGCCGCACGGTCTTGAAAAAACATATCACGAACATTAATGCATTGCAAGAAAATAAACCGACCTTGAACGCCGCGTGAATTCAAATGACATCCTCTTGCGCCCATTCAGATTGCGTGGATGATAAGGGACGCGGGGGCAGGGGCTTCGTTCAGGGATTCGAGGCCTCCCGCGGGGCGGGATGAGATCGTCGCCGAAATCGTCGAAGAACGCGGGCGCGGCCCGGCGGAAATGCCGGTGGCGCGCCGACATGCGGCATGACGGGGAGCATGAAGGCCATGAACGTCAACCTGACGACCAAGATCTACCTGGGATTCGGGGCCGTGCTGGTCCTGGCGGTGGTGATTTCCGGTTTCGGCATCCGCGGCCTCATGGACGCCTCCGACACCTTCGGCCAGTACCGCAACCTGGCCCGCCAGACCAACGCCGACGGCCGCATCCAGGCGAACATGCTGATGACCCGGATCTTCGCCAAGAACTTCGTCATCAGCGCCAGCGCCGACAACATCGAGGGCGTGCGCGAACGCGCCCAGCGCACGCTCGAGATGATCAAGCGCTCGACCGAGCTGTCGGCCGGCAGCGAGGCGCGCCGGCTGCTCGTCGAGGACCTGCGCCGCGACCTGGAGACCTACGTCGCCCAGTTCGAGAAGGTCACCGAGTGGCAGCGCCAGCGCGACGAGCTCGTCCGCGACCGGCTCAACGTGCTCGGCCCGGAGACCGAGCGGGCGCTGACCGAGATTATGCAGAGCGCGCTCAAGGACGGCGACACCCTCGCCGCCTACGAGGCCGGGGTGACGCTGCGCAGCCTGATGCTGGGCCGGCTCTACGCCAACCGGTTCCTGATCCAGAACGACGACGCCTCCGTCGACCGCGCCATGCGCGAGTTCCGCGACATGGAGCTGCACGTGGAGAAGCTGCTCGGCGAACTGCAGGACCCGAAGCGCCGCGAGTTGGCCGAGGCCGTGAAGCAACTGCAGGCCGAGTACATGGGGTCGTTCGTCGACGTGCGCCGGGTGATCGCCAACCGCAACGCCCTGATCACGCATCAACTCGACCGTATCGGCCCGGAGGTCGCGGACCGCATCGAGCGCCTGACACTGGCGATCAAGAAGGAGCAGGACACGTTGGGGCCGAGGGCGCAGAAATCCATCGCCGCCGCCGAGACCATTTCGGTCGTCGTCTCGATCATCGCCATCATCTTCGTCGTCGTCGTCGCCGGCTGGATCGCGGCCAGCGTTTCGAGGCCGATCCGGGCCCTGACCGAGGCCGCCGACGCCATGGCCGCCGGCGACCTCGACCAGGTCGTCGATACCGAGCGCGGCGACGAGGTCGGCACCCTGGCCAAGGCCTTCGTCGCCATGCGCAGCGCCATCGACGACAAGGTTAGGACCCTGCAGGACGAGGTCGCCGAACGGACCAAGGCCGAGGCGGGCCTGGCCGCGGCGGAGGCGGAGCTCCGCCGCAACAACGAGCGCCTCGAGGAGACGGTGAAGGCACGCACCGCCGAGTTGGCGGCCAAGGAGACCCAATTGCGCAGCGCGCTCGCCAACATGTCGGAGGGCATCTTCAGCCTCGATGAGGACCTCCGCTACGTCATGTTCAACGACCGCTACGTCGAGATGACCGGTCTGCCGGCCGATCAGATCGCCGTCGGGCGGCCGATGGAAGAGGTCGTCCGACTCGCCGCCGAGGCCGGCTACTACGGGCCCGGCGACGCGGAGGAGCAGGCCCGCGTGCGTATGGCGGCGATGGCGTCGAAGATCTTCGAGGAGGTCGAATCGACCACCGCCGACGGCCGCATCCTCATCTACCGGAAATCGCCGCTGGCTGACGGCGGCGCCACCGTCGTCGTGTCCGACGTCACCGAACGGCGCGAGGCCGAGCGCAAACTGGAAAGTGCCTACGAACAGATCTCGTCGTCTATCGAG
>JAPPPF010000308.1:8200-24579 GCA_028817665.1 Magnetovibrio sp.
CCGGACGACCTGAACGGACACCTGAGCGCGCACTTCGCCGCCTGGTAGCCGAAGGACGTGGTCGGCGGCGACTTCTACTGGATCCGCGAGTGGGGCGACGCCAAATTACTGGCGGTCGGCGATTGCACCGGGCACGGCGTGCCCGGCGCGTTCATGACCCTGATCGCCACGGCGACCCTGAACCGCTCGCTACGCGAAACGCCGCCCGGCGATCTCGGCCAGTTGATGAGCTGCATCAACGGCCGCATCCAGACGGTGCTCGGCCAGGACACGGACAACCCCATGTCCGACGACGGCATGGACGTCGGCATCGTTCTCCTGCCGAAAGCCGGCGAGACCGTCTACTTCTGCGGCGCCGGCATGTCGCTGTTCGCGAAGCACGGCGCCGAGGTGAAGGAGTTCAAGGGCTCGCGCTCGGGTGTCGGCTTCAAGACCGTGTCGCCTGACACCACCTATGACATGATCGAGATCGCGCGCGCCGATTTCGACGCGCTTTATCTGGCCAGCGACGGCGTCTTCGACCAGACTGGCGGGGAACGCGGTCACGGGTTCGGCAAGCGCCGTTTCAAGGAAACCCTGAGTGCCGCCAACGGGCAGTCCCTCGACGAACAGAAGGCGAGCCTGCTCGCGGCGATCGAGGCCTATCAGGGCGACCAGCCGCGGCGCGATGACATAACGATAATCGGACTCGAAGCGGGTCACAGGGAGACGGGGGACGGATGATGCAATTACAAAGCATTCACAACGATATGCTCGACGGCGGCATCTCGTTCTGCTTCACGGGATACATGTCGGAGGAGATGCTGCTCGGCATCGGCAACACCTTGAAGAAGAAATTCGAGGTCGATGACCTCGATAGAACGACATCGATGAGCATGTTCTCCGTGTTCGTCGAGATGGTGCAGAACGTCATCAGGTATTCGGCGGAAAACCAGGCCGACGACAACGACCCGGCGGTGATCGACCTGCGCTACGGGATCCTGTCCATCGGCAAGAAGGACGACAGGAACTTCGTTGCCTGCGGCAACCTCGTCGACAAGAATGACGTGGCGCGGTTGTCACGGAACCTCAGCCGCCTGCAGGAGATGGACAAGAAGGACTTGCGGCGGCTGTTTCGGGAATCGCTGAAGGACGAGGTGCCGGAAGGCAGCAAGGGTGCCGGCGTCGGGTTCATCGAGATCGCCCGGCGGGCCAAGCACGGCTTCGAGTTCGGTTTCGAGGCCGCCGAGGACGACCGGGAATTTTTCACGATATCGGCTTATCTGTAAGGTGAAGCATGCAAGAAGATAGGATACTCATCGAGGCCAGCGAGCCTTGCCCGCGCGTCGATTTCGATTTCGGCGGCAACCGGTTTTCCCTGTCGGGCACCTGTTATCCGGAGAACACCAAGGAATTCTTCAAGCCGCTGCTGTCGCGCTTCAATGCCCACCTGGAAGCGCTCTCCGGGGCGGACGTGGTGTTCGAGCTCAAGCTGTCGTACTTCAACAGCGGCGCCAGCCGGATCTTCATCCAGATCTTCGACACCCTGGAAGCCTGCGCCGACGCCGGCAACGAGGTCGCCATCAACTGGCATTGCGACGACGGCGACGAGAACATGATCGAGCTTGCCGAGGACTTCTAGGAAGACTTCGAGGCCGCCAACTTCAAGATCGTCGTGCAAGCCTACGACTGAGCGGCGTCGTCCAGATCGACATGCGCCGGCTTGCCGGCGACCCCCTTGTAGAGCACCCCCTGCCGCAGCGCCAAGATGCGGTCGTGTTCGGCCTTGGCGGCGGCGTCCATGTCGGCCATGGGCGGGGTCTCGTGGATGAAGTGGCCGTGCTTGTCCTCGCCCCGGACCAGCCAGGCGGAATCGTCGTCGGCGTTGATCTGGCGCACGTGCGGCGCGATGTAGCGGATCGCCAGGCCGATGCGCCGGTCGGCGGAGCGGTTCGGCTCGGAGGCGTGCACGGTGCGGATGTTGTGGAGCGAGATCTCGCCCGGCCGCAGTTCGACGAAGGCGGCGTCGGCCTCGTCGACCTCGACGGCGATCTCCTGGCCGCGGGTCAACAGGTTGTCGGCGGCCAGCGTGTCGGCGTGCGGCACCTGGTCCCACGTGTGGGTGCCGGGCATCATCTTCATGCAGCCCGATTCCCGGGTCGCCGGCGACAGCGCCACCCAGGCGGTGACCACGTCGGGCTCGGAAAGGCCCCAGTAGGTCGAGTCCTGGTGCCACGACACGAAGCTCTCGGTGCCCGCGTCCTTGACGAACAGCGACGTGCCCCAGACGAAGATGTCGGGGCCCATGACGTCCTCGACGGCGTCCAGGATCCTCGGATGGCTGGCCAGCTCGGCGTTCCAGGTCTGCAGGAGATAGAGCTTCTGCCCCTTCGACAGCTCGTACCAGCCGCCCTGGGCCGCCTCGTAGGCCTCGAAACGGCGGCGGTAGTCGGCGGCCTCGGCCTCGGTCATGACCCGGATGGGATGGATGAAGCCGTCGCGTTCGTAGGCGTCCGCCTGTTCGGCGCTCAGGATCTTCGGCACCATTTCCTCCTCGTTTCGTAGGCGCCCCCGAATCTTAGACGGTGGGACGGTGCCGGGGCCAGCCGGCGGCGCCAATTGTTTCTCCCGGCGAAACGCCGCTCAGGTGACGACGGCGGCGGGGACGTTCTCCAGGAGCCAGCGCGCCAGGCCGGTGACGCGCGCGTCCTCATGAGGCTGGCCGATCACCTGCAGGCCGACGGGCAGGCCGTTTACGGCCATCAAGGGCACCGTGACCACCGGCGCGCCGAGCATCGAGCTCGGATAGTTGAACACGGCGTCGCCCGTCGGCCGGGGCGCCAGCGGCTCGCCCGGCTTGTCGCCGGGCCAGAGCGGCGCCGGGCCGGGGCAGGCGAAGGTGACGCAGGCGTCGGCGAGGCCGGCCAGCGCCCGGTGCGCCGCGCGCGCGTGCTCGCGGGCCAGCAGCAGGCCGCGGTAGTCGTCGGGGGTCATCGCCTCGGCCTTGGCGACGGTCTCCTGGGTGCGCTGGCTGACCCCGTCGGGGTGGTTGTCGATCAGGTTCCTGAGCGCCCAGCGGTTCTCCCAGGCGGTGATCATGCCGGCGACGTGGGTGGCGTCGGCGATGCTGGCCTCGAGGGCCTCGACGGGCGGGTGGCTGCCGCGTCCCTCGACGACGACGCCGGCGGATTTCAGGCTTTCCATGAGTGCCTCGAAGGCCCGCTTGGAGCCCGCGTCGACGCGGTTCCAGCCCTCCGTCTCCAGGACGATCAGGCGCTCGGGCTTGACCGCCGCCGGCGCCTTCCACGGTCCCTTCAGCCCCTGGCAGCCGGGATCGCCGCCGGTCCTCGACGCGATCTCGATGGCGACCCGCCACATGTCCTCGATGCAGCCGGCGTGCGGCCCGTGGGTGCTCATCGACGTCGCCTGGCGCTCGCCCCGGTGCAGGCCGCCCTGGGTCGGCTTCAGGGCGACGTTGGCGCAGAACGCGGCCGGCCGGATGATCGAGCCGCCGACCTGCGAGCCCAGCGCCGCCGGCATCATGCCCGCCGCTACCGCCGCGGCCGAGCCCGACGAGGAGCCGCCGGCGGTGCGCGCCGGATCGAAGGGGTTGGTGGTCGGGCCCGGATGGTTGCCGCCGAGTTCCGCCGTCACCGTCTTGCCGAAGATCACCGCGCCGGCGTCCCGGAGCGCGCGCACCGCGGCGTTGTCGTTCTTCGGGAAGTTGCCCGCGTAGGCGTCGCAGCCCATCTGGGTCGGCATGTCCTTGGTCTCGAACAGGTCCTTGATGCCGATGGGCATGCCGTCGATGAGGGACAGCGGCTTGCCCGATTTCCAACGCTCGGTGCTGGCGTCGGCGGCGGCCCGCGCCGTCTCCTCGTTCAGGTGCGCGAAAGCCTGGACCACGGGTTCCTCGGCGGCGACGACCTCCAAACAGCGCTCCAGGTAGGCGCGTGGCGTGTCGGTGCCGTCCATGAAGGCGTCGAAGCGGTCGTGAAAGGTCAGCGGCTTGAAGCTGGCCGGGTCGTAGCTCTGCGGTGGCATGGGCATGGCGTCAATTCCTCCCTGTGACGCGGCATCTTTGCAAGTCTCCCGCGCTCGGGCAATCTAGCCGGGCCAATCATTTCAAAATGGAGCCCGAGTCATGGACCACCTCGCCAGTCTGAACGACGACAAGCTGCCCTTCGCGGCGCTCCTGGGGATCCGTTTCGTCGAGGCCGGGCTCGAGCGCGTGGTCGCCGAGCTCGACGTGCGGGGCGAGCTCTGCACCCGGCCCGACGTCGCCCACGGCGGCGTCCTGATGGCCTTCGCCGATACCCTCGGCGCGGCGGGCACGGTGCTCAACCTGCCGGACGGCGCGCGCACCACGACCATCGAGAGCAAGACCAACTTCCTCGCCGCCGCGCCCTTGGGCACGGTGATCACCGGCGCGGCGACGCCGGTGCACCGGGGCCGCACCACCCAGGTCTGGCAGACCCGGATCACCACCGAGGCCGGGCGCACGGCGGCGCTGGTCACGCAGACGCAGATGGTGCTGTTTCCGAAGGGCTGAGGCCGGCGGCGCTAGTTGGCGAACCGCACCTTGACGTTGCGGGCCAGGGCCGAGGGGTTGTCGACGATGGCGATGAAGGTGGTGGTCTCGCCGGGCGACAGCCGGATCCGCGCCGGCGGCGTGTCGATCTTCTGAATCTCGTTGCCGTCGGCGCCCAACAGGCCGACCCGGACGTTCGGCACCTTGACCCGCGCCGCCGAGACGTTGGCGATGGTGCCGCTGACCTTCAGGGAGTTGCCGTCGCCGCGCGCCGGCCGGACGTCGCGGATCTCCAGGCCGGCGCCGGGGGCGCGGCGGCCATCTCCGGTTTCGCGCCCGCGCCGGGCTTGGCGCCGAGGCCGGGAATGCCGCCCTTCGCCGCCATCGACATGGCGCCCTTGGCCAGGTCCTGGCCGGTCTCGACCATCGCCATGATCGCCTTGTCGAGCTCGCCTTCCTTGGTGTCGAGATAGATCTCGCTCTTCGCCACCAGGCCGTCGCCGTCGTAGTCGAAGTTGTAGATGATGCCGTCGGCCAGGTAGGGGCCGACGAGCGCGGCGTAGACCTGCAAGGCGGCGAGGTGTGTGACGGCGTCCGGCGGCAGCGGCCGGTCGGCCATCTCCTTCTTCACGAACTCCTGGCCCGCCGCCGCCAGCCAGCGGAGCGCCCGGGATATCTCCGCCTTGCTCAGCTTCCCGTCCTTGGTGGCGTCGGCGAAGGCGAACAGCTTGCGTTCGCAGGCCGGCGGATCCTTGCGCTCCAAGCAGTCCTTGACGGTCCATGTCAGTTGATCGACGAGCGGCGCCGCGTCGGCGGCGGCAACGGGACCGGCGCCGAGCGCGGCGGCGAGACAGAGCGCGATGGCGGGTTTTCTCATCTGACGACCTCCCTGACCGGCGGCGATACTAGCACGGCGGTTCGGCGGCGTCATTTATTCGGCGCCCGGGCGGCCGCGTCGCCGTCGATCAGGCGCCACAGCCGCGCCGCGAAGTCGGGCCAGCTCCAGCCGGGCGCGTCCGGCCGGTCCTCGAGGCGGCGCAGGGCGTCCCACTTGGTCGGGAAGCGCTGGCCGGCGAGGGCGCCGGCGTGGCAGTGGTAGCCGGCCGGCCGGTCGGCGTAGTGGCAGCCGAGATTGTCGCGCACCGCCTCATGGGCTGGGGCCGGGCCGGGCGCGCTCCATAGGGCGGCGGCCAGGGCGACGACGAGGGCGGAACGGATCGGCATCCGCCGATCCTATCACGCCCGGCGTCACTGGAAGATCACGTAGGTGCGAACCTCGATGCTCTCGCGCGGTGCCGCGCCGGGCCGCGCGTCGGGCGGATCGAAGGCGCTGTGCGGGGTGAAGCGGGCCCGCCCGGGGTCCGAATCCCAACCCTTGATCAGCAGCGCTTCGTCGGGCGTCATCCCGGGCGCGTAATACCAGCGCTGCCCGGCGCGGTGCGCCAGGTGGTAGATCTCGCCGGTGCGGTCCGGGAACACCTGGTCGGTGGCGATCAGGTCGGCCGGGTCGACCGAGGCGGCGTCGGCCAGCGCCAGGGGCGAACGCTCGACCGGGCCGGCGGTCGGCCGCCAGACGTTGACCTGGGCGATGCGGGTGCCGGCGGCGGCGAGGCGCGCCGCCTCGGCCGCGCCGACCACGTCGGCGAGGCGCGCCGGGCCGCTGTTCTCGGTGTAGTCGACGTGGACGCGGCCCGCCGGGCCGCGCCGGCCGTCCTTGTTGGCGGCGCCCGCGGCGCTGTCGGAACGCCGCGTGGTGTCGAAGATCTCGACCTGCGCCGCGTCCAACCGGCGCTTCAAAAGGTCCTCGACCTCGGCGTGGTAGACGGCCTCGACGGCCGCGTCGTCGTGGAAATCGGCGACCGTTGAGGGCGCCTGGACCAGCTCGAACCCCTCGCGGTCGAGGGACAGGCCGTCGCCCGGGCCTCGGTGTCGAACAGCAGTTCCGGCGCGCCGCCGGTCAGCGCCGCGGAGAGGAACGCCGGCTTCCGGCGCTGGCGGCGGATGAAGTGCAGCGGCGCGGTGACGCCGGCGAGGCTTTGCGCGGGCACCGTGGCGGCGGCGTGGGAAGCGATCTGGTTCATCTCTCGGATCTCCTTGAGCGCGGCGCTCAGGCGGCGGCCTGGCCGCCGTCGGGGACGTTGTCGTTGCGCGCGCCGGCCAGCAGGTCCGCCGCCGGACTGCGCGAGATGCCCAAGTCCGTCAGCAGGTGATCGGGCATGGTTTCGAAACGGTGGTTGACGGCGCCCGCCCGCGTCCAGCCGGTCAAGGACCGGGCGGCGCCGCGGAGCGCCGAGCGGAAGGCTCGGCTGCGCAGGGCGCGCGCCTCGCGGATGTGGGCGTCGATGGCTTCGGGGCTCAAGATCGGCGCTTGGGTGTCGGTTTGATGGGTCATGGGTGGTCTCCTCATGAAATTGGGTGACTTGCGTTCGTTGTCATGGGAGAAGGTTAATTGATGCCGATAATTTTATAAATAGGAGAAAAATAGTAAATCTCGTGAATTTATTTCATATATAAATTCGCACCGGTCCGCCCGGGCTTGGGCCGCCCCGGGGGGCTACTTGGTCAGGCGGGCGTAGAGGGCGCGGACGTAGCGGCGGTCGCGGGCCCAGAACTCGCCGGCGGCGATGTCTTCCTTGTAGCCGGTCAGCTCGGCGACGAAGTCCTCCGAGTTGTCGCTCATGGCCAGCATCTTGTCGATCAGCACCTCGACCTCGGCGTTGCGTTGGCGCTTCTGGTCCTCGGGCTCGTCCATCTCGGTGTCCGGGTCGAGATAACGGGCGTCCTCGCCATCGTCCGTCAAGGCCTCGTCGGTATCCGTGTCGTCGTCCTCGTCGTCGTCGACCTCGTCGCCGCCGGGGACGGCTTCCGGGATCAACAGGTTGTCCCAGCCCTGGCCGGCGTCGTCGAGGCGCGATCTCAGTTCGCGGGCCGCCGCCACGACGTCGGCGTCCTCGGGGCTGTCGAGCTTTTCCAGAAGCTCGATGATCTCGTCGCGTTGCAAGGGTCCGGCCATGGCCTCGGTCTCCTGATGAATGGGTGCCTCGTCGCCGGCGCTTTTAGCATACTCCGCGTCGCGAAGCTTGCGTCTTTGGATCTTGCCGGTGACGGTCTTCGGCAGGTCGTCGACGAAGGCGATCCGCCGGGGGTACTTGTAGGGCGCGGTCTGCGCCTTGCAGAAATCCTGGAGCTCGCGGACCAGGGCGTCGGAGCCGGCGTGGCCGGCGGCCAGCACGACGAAGGCCTTAACCACCTCGCCGCGGTCCGCGTCGGGGCTGCCGACGGCGGCGCATTCCATCACCGCGGGATGTTCCATCAGGGCGTTCTCGACCTCCATGGGGCCGATCCGGTAGCCGGCCGAGTTGATCACGTCGTCGTCGCGGCCGTCGTAGAAGAGGTAGCCGTCGGCGTCCGCCCAGGCGGTGTCGCCGGTGACGAACCATTCGACGCCGTCGATGGTCGTCCGGGTCGCCGCCGTCTGTTCCGGATCGCGCCAGTAGCCGAGCATGATCTGCGGGTTCGGGCAGCGGATGGCGAGGCGCCCGGCCTGGTCGGCGCCGAGGAAGGTGTCGGCGCCGTCGGCCAGGATCGCGGCCTCGGTGCCGGGCAGCGGCTTGCCCATGGAGCCCGGTTTCACCGCCAGCGCCGGATAGTTCATCACCGTCATCAGGGTTTCCGTCTGCCCGTAGCCGTCGAGCAGGAGCCCGCCGGTCATCTCCTGCCAGCGGACGACGACCTCGGGATTGACGCTCTCGCCGGCCGAGACGGTGAGCCGCAGCGCCGATAAATCGCGCCCGGCGACGTCCTTGAGGATCAGTTGGCGGAGCTCCGTCGCCGCCGCGCAGAAGACGCTGACGCCGTACCGCGCCAACAGATCGAAGCGCGTCGCCGGATCGAACGGCCCGTCGTGGAACAGCGCCGCGGCGCCGCAGCTCCAGGGCCCGAACAGGATCGAGGTGCCGGCCTTCGACCAACCCGTGTCGGCGGTGCACCAGATCACGTCGGTCTCCTCGAGGGTCAGCCAGTACCAGGCCGAGACCCGCCAGGTGAACAGCGCCCGCGCGGCGTGCAGCACGCCCTTCGGCTTGCCGGTCGATCCCGACGTGTAATAGAGGATGGCCGGATCCTCGGCGCCGATGGCGGGCGCCGCGAAGCCGTCCGGCTGGGCCGCCAGGCCGGCGGCGAAGTCCTCCCAGCCGTCATCATCAATTTCATCGCCGCCGCCGACGCTGATCCGGGCCTTGAGGCCGTGCCCGGCGCCGATCTTGGCGGCGTGGTCGCGGGTCGTCACCGCGGCCGCGGCGCCGGCGTGATCGATCCGGTAGGCGACGTCGCCCTCGGTCAGCATGGTCACGCAGGGAATCGGCACGGCGCCCATCTTCAAACACCCGACCACGGCGATCTGCCATTCCGGGATGCGCGGCAGCATGACGATGACCCGCTCGCCCTTGCCCACGCCCCGGGCCGTCAGCAGGCTGGCGAAGCGGTCGGTGAGCGCCGCCATCTCGGCGAAGGTATAGCGCTTCTCGTTGCCGTCGCCGTCGCACCAGATCAGCGCCAGCTTGTCCGGATCCCGGGCCCACCTGTCGACCACGTCGGTGCCGAAGTTGAAGGTCTCGGGAATTTCCCATTGGAAGCCGCCGTGGGCCGCCGCGTAGTCGGGCATCGGCACGCGGCGCATGGATCAGCTCCCGAGGATGCGCCGGGCGATGGCCCAGCGATGCACCTCCGAGGGGCCGTCGTAGATGCGGAAGGCCCTGATCTCGCGGAACATCTGGGCGACCACCGTGTCGTCGACGACGCCGAGCCCGCCCAGCACCTGGACCGAGCGGTCGGCGACCCGGAACAGGGCCTCGGAAACGGCGGTCTTCGCCATCGAGCTCTCGTGGCGACCCTTGCCGCCACGGTCCAATGCCGCCGCCGCCCACCAGGTCAGCAGCCGCGCCTGGGTCAGGTCCATCTCGTTGTCCGCCAACATGAAGCCGACGCCTTCGTGCTTGCCGATGGTCTTGCCGAAAGCCTCGCGCTTGCGGGCGTAGTCGAGCGCGATGTCGTGGGCCCGCCGGGCGCCGCCGAGCCAGCGCATGCAATGGGTCAGCCGCGCCGGCGCCAGGCGCACCTGGACGTAGCGGAAGCCCTCGCCGACGGCGCCCAGCACCTCCTCGGCGGGGACCCTCAAGTCATTGAAGGCGATCTCCCAGTGGCCGCCGGTGAAACTCGAATCAATCGTGTCCAACGGCCTCACGTACTCGATCCCCGGCGCGTTCGGCGCGCTCAGGAACATGGTCGCCCCCGGGGTCACGCCATGGCCTTCCGGCACGTCGGCCATGATGATCATGACGCCCGCGCCCTCGGCGCCGGTGATCAGCCACTTGCGGCCGTTGATGACGAAGTCCGCGCCGTCGGGGACGGCGGTGGTGGTCAGGGTCGGGTCGGAACCGGCGCCGCCCGGCTCCGTCATGGCGAAGCACGACCGGGTTTCGGCCCGCGCCACCGGCGCCAGCCACCTGTCCTGCTGGGCCTCGGTGGCGACCTTGACCAGGAGGTTCATGTTGCCCTCGTCGGGGGCCGCGCAGTGCATGGCGATGGGGCCCAGCGGCGAATAGCCGGCGGCCTCGAGCGCCACCGCCGTCGACACGTGGTCGAGGCCCATGCCGCCCCATTCCGTGGGCAGTTGCGGCACCAGGAGGCCGGCGTCGCGGGCCAGCGCGTTCAACTCGACACGGAGCTCGTCGGTCGGGCCGTGCGCGGTGTTCCGCGCGTCGGTCTCGTAGGGGATGATCTTCTCCGCGACGAAGGCGTCGATGCGTTCCTTCAGGTCTTGCTGCGCGTCGGTCAGGGTGAAATCGATCAACGGAACCTCCTGGATCGGGTCGAGCTCATCAGAAACGGCGCGCCGCGGCAAGCTCGGCGGCGAAGGCCAAAAGGCCGTCGGCGAGGCCGCCGAAGCGTTCGAAGCGCGGATCGTCGGTGCCGCCTTCCTGGAACCGCCGGTAGAGCTGGCGGAAGATCACCGCCAGGCGCAGCACCGCGAGGACGCGGAAGAACCGGAAACCGGCGAGGTCGCGGCCGCTGGCCTCGGCGTAGACCCGGGCGGTCGCCTCGCGGCTCGGGAACCCGCCGGCGGCGGTCGGCATCTGGTCGAGCTCGATCATCGCGTCCGGGTCGCCGGCCTCGGTCCAGTAGCTGAGCAGCACGGCCAGATCCCAGAGCGGGTCGCCGCGCGTGCCCATGTCCCAGTCGATCAGGGCGCGCGGTTCCAAGGTGTCCGGATCGAGGATGATGTTGTCGAGCTTGAAGTCGTTGTGCAGCAGGGTCGGCGGCGCGTCCTCGGGGACGTGTTGGCCGAGCCATTCGACCACGGCGGCCAGATCGGCCGGCGGCGCGCCCAGCCAGGCGGCGTCGGCGCGCTTGGTCCAGCCCTTCAGCGTGCGCGGCGCGAAGCCCATCGGATTGCCCAACCCGTCCAGGTCGACGGCAGCCGGGTCGACGGCGTGGAAGCGCGCCAGCTGCTCGGCCATCATGGCGCCGAGCTTGGCGCCGGCGTCATCGCCGAGACCGTCGGGCATGGTGCCGCCGATGACCAGGCCCGGCCGGTATTCCATGATGAAGAAGGGCGCGCCCAGGACCGCCGGATCCTCGCAGAAGTGATGGCAACGCGGGGCCAGCGGAAATTCCTTCCACAGCCGCATCAGGATGCGGCTTTCGCGGCCCATGTCGTTGGCGCCCGGTTGGATCGGGCCCAAGGGCGGGCGGCGCAGCACCATCGGCTCGCCGTCCAGGTGGACCAGGAAATTCAGGTTGCCGAACCCGGACGCGAACTGCCTGGGCGGCGGGTCTTCGTCGAGGCGCCAGCCGTGCTCGGCCAGGTGTTCGGCCAAGCGCGGCCAGTCCTGGGGAATCTCGCCGGCACCGGTGAGAAACGGAGAGGGGGCGGAAGCGCGGGTCATGGTCCGGTCGTCAAATTAATCGGACGGCGAGATTAGGCCGGATCACCGGGTCTGTCACGGACCCGGCGGCGGTCTCGGGGCCGTCTATCTGTGGTGCGGCCGGAAGCCGATCAGGGTGATGTCGTCGCGGCGTTCCTCGTCGTGCTGGTATTCCTCGAACTCGCGCAGGATATGCGCCGACTGGACCGACATCTTCATGCGCGAATAGTCGAGAATGATCCCCTTCATGCGCCGTTTGCCGAAGGCGCGTCGCTTGTCGCCGCCGACCTGATCGGTGAGCCCGTCGCTGAACATGTAGAACGCCGAGTCCCGGCTGATCGGCTGGACGTGGTTGGTGAACGAACATTCCATCTCGGTCCGCCGGTAGCCGATTCCGATCTTGTCGCCCTTGGTGGCGGTGATGTTCTCGTTCTCCAGCCGCCACAATTCGAAACGCGCCCCGGCGAAGGTGATCTCGCCGGCCTCGTCGTCGATGCGGCAGAGCCCGCATTCGAATCCGTCGTCGCTCTCGCCTTCCTCGCGGTGCTGGCCGAGGACGATCTTCACCAGCTGGTTGGTGCGTTGCAGGATCGCCGCCGGGTCGCCGTCCGGGACCTCGACCAGGGCCTGGTCGAAGGCGCCGGTGGCGATCATCGTCATGAAGGCCCCTGGCACGCCGTGGCCGGTGCAGTCCATCAGCATCAGCAGGTGGCCGCGCGCGCAGCGGCGGTAGAGGTACATGTCGCCGCCGACCACGTCCTTGGGCTTCCAGATCACCGTGTAGTCGGCGAAGGCCTGCATCATCTCGGCTTCCGTCGGCAGCACCGAGCGCTGGATGCGGCTGGCATACTGGATGCTCTCGTGGATCAGCGCCATGGCGTCTGCGATCATGTGCTCGGCCATCTTGCGTTCGGTGATGTCCGTGTAAGTGCGGTCGCCGCCGCCGCCCGCCATCGGCTGATGGCGCATCTCGGCGATGGTTTCGTCGTGCAGGTTGCGTTCGACGATCATCGGCTCGCTGGAACGCGCCACCGCGAGCGCGTCGGCGAAGGCGTCGTCGTAGTCGGCGCGGTGCTCCACCTGTTCGTAGTAGTAGACGCAGATGTCCTCGAAGGTCGTCAGGGTCTCGCGCCAATCGGCCTCCAACCCGTAAAGCTCGGCGTAGCGCCGGTTCGCCGCGATGACGTTCAGATCCCCGTCGAACATCAAAATGCCCTGGTCCATGTTCTCGAGCACCGCCTCGGCGATCTGTTTCTGGCGGGCGATTTCGTCTTCGGCGCGCTTGCGTTCGGTGACGTCGGAGACGACGACCACCGCGCCGCCGTCGTCGAGCGGCGCCTTGCGCAATTCGACGATGCGCTTGCCGCCGTCGATCTCGAGCTCGCGGAGAATGACCTCGTCGTTGGCCAGCGCCTTCAGTCGCAGCGCGATCAGTTCGTCCGGTTCGCCGGGCCCGTAGTCGCCGCGCGCGGCGTGTTCGCGGATCGCGTTCTCCGCCGAATGGCCAAGGCGCACGGCCTTCTCCGACAGGCTCATCATCTCCACGTACTGGTCGTTGAAGAGCACGTAGTTGAGCGCCTCGTCGAGCACGAACATGCCGTCGGTCATGTTCTCGAGCGCCGTGCGTAACTGCTTCTCCTTGGCCGCCAGCGCCTCTTCCTGGCGCTTGCGCTCGGTGATGTCCGTGTAGGTGGTGACGAAGCCGGCGCTGTCGGGCATGGGGTTGCCGCGAATCTCGATCACCGTGCCGTCGGGGCGGGCGCGCTCGAATTGGTGCGCCTCGAACTTGCGGGCCAGCTCGACGCGGCTCTGCACGTGTTCGTCGATGTCGCCCTCGCCGTACTCGCCGCGCTCCGCGTTGTAGCGGAAGAACGCCGCCAGCGAGGTGCCCGTCGGGAACCGGTCGGCCGGAAGATCGAGCAATTCCATGAACTTCGAGTTGTGGGCCATCAGGTTGAGGTCGCCGTCGACCATGGATATCCCCTGGTCCATGGTCTCCAGGGTGGCTTCCAGGATCGCCGTCTGGCGCGCGATCTCGGCCTCCGCCTCCTTGCGCACGGTGACGTCGTCGACCCAGGCCATGATCGCGTCGTCGCCGGCGTAGTCGATGATCTTGGCGCTGATTGTGACCCAGATAGGGGCGCCGGCGAGGCGCCGCCATCCGGTCTCGAAGCCCGACAGCTCGCCGTCGCGGCGCAGGATGTCGAGGTAGCGCCGGCGGTCGTCGAGGTCCTGGTAGAGCTCGGCGATGTCGAAGTTGGCGGGCGCATCGGCGGGGTGGCCGATGAGGTCCAACAGGGCGGCGTTGGTGAACAGCACCTCGCCGGAGTAGCGGACCAGCACGAAGCCGATGGGGCTGACCTCGAGCGGATCCGTTCCTCGCGCTCGCGCAGGGCCTGCTCGCCGTCGGCCAGCTTCTGGTGCGCCCGGTTCATCTCGTCGATGTGCTCGGCGACCTCGTGGGCGGCGGCGTGGAAGCCGCGGGCGATGTCGCCGATCTCGTCGCCGCGCGCCGATTCCTCGAGCTCGGTGACGGCCCGATTGGCGGCGAACGCGTTGATCTGTTCGGTGACCCTGGATAGCGGCGCCGTCACGGTGCGCGCGAGCACCGTGCCGACGATGACCATGACCGCCGTCAGCAGCAGCCCGATGAGCAGCATCTGGCGGCGCATCTCGTGGGTTGGCGCATGAATCTCGTCGAGGTCCATTTCGCTGATGATCGCCCAACGCGCGCCGTGGAACGCGATGGCGCCGTAGGCGGCGAGCACCCGGCTACCGTCGTAGCTCTCCGTTGTCATCACGCCCTCGCGGCCGCGCAGCGCCGCCTCGACGGCGCCGCCCTTGGCCGCCTGCTTGATCACGAAGGGCGTGGTCTCGAGGCGCGGCTGCGAGCGGAACAGCAGGTCCGGGCCGACCAGGTAGGCATCGCCGGTGCGGCCCAGGTTCGACGCCTCCTGCATGATCGTGTTGACCTGTTCGATGGGGAAGCGCACGGCCAGCGCGCCAGCGGTGTGCCCCCGGTGGTCGATGACCGGCACCGCCATGAAACCGGCGGCGGCGCCGTGATCGGGCGAATACTGGGAGACGTCCTGGAACAGTTCCTTGTTGTGGGTGCCGTGGTCGAGGGTGCCGTGCAGCTTCTTGTGGGCGTGACCGGCGCCGCTGTGCTCGTCCCCGGACGCCGCATGGGTCGTGGCGGCGTGTTTCATGGCGGGGGCCGGGGCCGGTTTCATCGCCATGCCGGCGCCGTGGCTTCCGTGGCCGCCGTGGTCGGCCGCCTCGGGTGTGACGTCCGTGTTCTGGGCCGGCTCCTCCGGCGGCGGCGCGACGCCGGCCTTGGTCATGGCGCCCCGGAAGACCCTGGCGAGGCCGGTGTCGTACCAGCGCCCGGCCATCAGGTTGGAGGCGAAGTCGCCCTTCTTCAGCACCGAGTAGACGACGTCGCCCGAATGGTTGATCAGGTAGAGATCGCCGTAGTCGCGGGCCGGCACGATGTGGCGGAACCAGGCGTCGTGGATGTCGTGCTGCTTGCCGTAGGCGACGACCGCCGGGTCGCGGACGATGGTCGAGGCGAGCATGCCCGTGGGCACGCTCTCGGTGTAGAGGTGCTGCATGTACTGGGCCCGGGCCTCGCCCGTGCGCCCGATGCGGCGGAAATGGCGGTTGAAGTCGCTCAGCGCCAGGCGTACCTGGTTGCCGGCGGCGAGGATCTCCAGGTCCTCGTGGACCCTGGACAGGAACCGAAAGACCTCGGCGCGGCGGCCGTTGCGGACGTTCTTCAGGTTGTCGGCGACCTGTTTCTCGAGGAACTTGGCGGCGGTGAAATAGTCGTTGGTGGCGATCAGGGCGGCCGCCAGGATCGCGCCCCCGGCGATCATCGCCGGCAATTTCGCCGCCAATCTCATCTTCATGCGCCACCCCTTCCCGAACCGGCGGGCTCCCGCCGGTCCCCGTTCTCCCCGCCGACAGGCTAGCACAGGCTAGGCGGGATTACCCAAGGCGATCTCACCGGCGGCCGGTTGGCCGCCGCGGTAGGCGATGCAGTCGTCGGGGAAATCCTGGCGGATCTCGAAGTCCTCGGCCTTCAGCCAGGCGATGAATTCGTCGAGGCGTCCGACGCAGGCGCCGGGGATGTCGTGCAGCACGACCAGCGCCCAATCGGTCTCGCGGCATTGCGCCTGGGCGCGCGCCGGCCAGCCGTCGGGGTCGTCCCAGTCGCGCGGGATGGCGTTCCACAGCACGCAGGTGTAGCCGCCGCGCACCAGGAGCGCGCGAGCCTCCGCGTTGAGCAGGTGCGGCCCCAGCTTGCCGCCGCCGCCGAACGGCCGGAACAGCTTGTCCGGGTGCGCCACGGTGCCGAGCGAGAACTGGCAGCGGATGATCTCGGCGCGGGCCGCGTCCGGCGGCTCGATCAGTCCGAGCGGGATCGCGTGGGTGTCCGTGTGGTTGCCGATCCAATGGCCGGCCTCGGCGGCGCGTTCGACGGCGGCCGCCGCGGCCGGGCTGGCGCGCAGCTTCTCGCCGACGACGAAGAAGGTCGTCAGCACGCCGTGCTCGGCGAGGATGTCGAGGACCGCCGGCGTGACGATGGGGTCGGGGCCGTTGTCGAAGCTCAGGGTGACGCGTTTCATGGCGGCGATTTTAGCCCGGCGTCCGGCCCGGGAAACGCAAAATTATCGTGAACGCCCGGGCGCGCCGGTCAGGACCCGGTGAGGCGCCATTCCCAGGGCGGGATGAAGTCGGTCTGCCAGATGCCGCGCCGGGCCGTCCGCGCGGCCCGTTCCTCGGCGGCGTAGGTGGCGTCGTCGGGGTGATTGACGGCGGCCCGGCCGTGGCGCACGGGGGCGGGGGTGAGGTTTTAGGCGCCGACGTGGCAGGTGGGGGCCCGCGCAGCGGCGGGCGGCCAGAACTTCTGGTCCAGGACGTCCCGGACCACCTGCCGG
>JAPPPF010000064.1 GCA_028817665.1 Magnetovibrio sp.
CCGCCGTGCTCGCCGGGGTCCTCGGCGCCGGCTGGATGCATTGGGGCGACGGGCGGGTCGGCGCGCAATCGAAGGAGCCGGCGCGCAAACGGCCCGGCGCGACACTGGTGCTGGTCGAGCCCGCCCGGTTGGCCGACGACACGGTCACGGTCCGGGCCATCGGCACCGGCGAGGCGCGGCTCTCGGCGACCATTCACGCGGCCACGGCCGGCGAGGTCGTCGACATCGGGTTCGAGGCCGAGCAGCGTGTCGGCAAGGGCCGCGTTCTGTTGCGGCTGGATGACAAGCACCAGCGCCTCGCCGTCAGGTTGGCCGAGGTGGCGCTCAAGGAAGCGACCCGGCAACTGAAGCGGCTCGAGATGTTGGCGCCGAAAGGCGCCGCGTCGGTGGCCCGCCTGGAAACCGCGCAAGCCGCGGTGGAAAGCGCCAAGCTGCGACTCGATCAGGCCAAGGCGGATCTCCGCGACCGGGCCGTTTTCGCCCCCTTCGCCGGCGTCATCGGCCTGACCGACGTCGACGTCGGAGACCGGATCACCGTGGAGACGCCGATCGCCACCTTGGACGACCGCTCGTTCATCAAGGTGGCCTTCAACCTGCCCGAGGACCATGCCGCCAGGGCCACCGTCGGCGCCCTTGTCACGGTCCACCCTTGGACCATGCCGGGCCGGCGGATCGACGGCACCATTTCCGCCACCGGCAGCCGCATCGATCCGCTCACCCGTTCGCTTCGGGTCGAGGCGGAGATCCCCAACAAGGACGATTCCCTGCGCCCCGGCACGTCGTTCGCCGTGCAACTCGCCTTCATCGGCAAGGCCTACCCCAGCGTCCGCGAGGTCGCCGTGTTGTGGAGCCGCGACGGAGCTTATCTCTGGCGGGTCGATGGCGAGAGGGTCGACAAGGTCTACGTCAAGGTCGTGCGCCGTGACGAGGGCCGCATCCTCGTCGACGGCGACCTCAAGGCAGGCGACATGATCGTCGTCGAGGGCGTGCAGGGATTGCGTGCCGGTCAACGCGTCAAGACGCGGCCGTTCGGCGCCGACAAGATGGGCGCCCCGGCGGCGCCGGCCGCGAAGCCCGCCTCATGATCACGCGGATCAGCGATCTTCCGTCCCTGGCGGTGCGCCGCCCGACGTTGGTCGTGGTGCTCAACCTGATGATCGTCATCGCCGGACTGGCGGCGTTCTTCGGCGTCGAGGTCCGCGAACTTCCCGATGTCGACCGGCCGACGGTGACGGTGCGGGCGTACTTCGACGGCGCCTCGCCGGAAACCATGGACGCCGAAGTGACGAGCGTCATTGAGGGCGCGGTGGCGCGGGTCTCCGGAGTCAAGACGATCAACGCGGCGAGCGAGGAGAACAATTGCCGTGTGCGGGCCGAGTTCTTGCCCAATGTCGATCTGAACGTCGCCGCCAACGACATCCGCGAGGCCGTCGCCAGCATCGAGCGCGACCTGCCCGACGGCGTCGAGGACATCACCATCGTCAAGGCCGACGCCGACGCGTCGCCGATTATCCGGCTCGCGCTGGTCAGCGACCGGCTCTCCCAGGAAGCCCTGACGCGGCTGGCCGAGGACGACGTGTCGCCCGAATTGTCGGCGATCCCCGGCGTCGCCACGGTGGAACTGTTCGGCGATCAGAAGGAGGTCCTGCGGGTCGTCGTCGAGCCGATGCGGTTGGCCAGCTACGGCCTGTCCATCGACGATGTCGCGCGGGTCCTTCGCAGCACCAGTCTCGACGTGCCGGCCGGCAGCTTCAAGTCGGACGACCAGTTGCTCTTGGTGCGCGCCGACGCATCGGTCTGGCGGCCGGCCGACGTGGAGCGCCTGGAATTGCGCGACGACGTCAAGATCGGCGACGTCGGGCAGGCCTTCTACGGCCCGGCCGAGGCCGAGAGCTACAGCCTGTTCAACGGCCGCCGCGTGGTCGGCGTCGGCATCGTGCGGCGCGCTCAATCCAACACCATCGCCATTTCCGATGCCGTCGATGCCGTTGTGGCGCAATTGAACAAACGTCTGAGCGATGTCGAGATCGTCAAGATTTCCGACGACGCGCGCTTCATCCGGGGCTCCGTCCGCGAGGTTCTGGTCAGCTTGTCGATCGCCGTCGCCGTGGTGATATCGGTGATCTTCGTGTTCATGGGCAGCTTGCGCCCGACGCTGATCCCGGCGGTCGCCATCCCGATTGCCTTGGTCGGGACGGTCGGCGCCATTTGGCTTCTCGGCTTTTCGATCAACATCCTGACTCTACTTGCCTTGGTGCTGGCGACCGGAATGATCGTCGACGATGCCATCGTCGTCGCCGAGAACATTCAGTGCCGCCGGGCCGACGGCCTCAAACCCTACGCGGCGGCGGTGACCGGCACCCGGCAGGTGTTTTTCGCCGTGCTGGCGACCACGGCGACGCTGATCTCGGTTTTCCTGCCGATTGCCTTCTTGCCGAGCACCGCCGGCCGCCTGTTCACGGAGTTCGGTTTCGTGCTCGCCGTCGCGGTCGCCATCTCGTCGTTCGTGGCGCTGACCCTGGGACCGATGATCGCGTCGCGCATGCCGGCGGAGGCGGCCGGCGGCGGGTTGCCGGTCTGCCGGAGCCTGGGGGCGCCGATCACGCGCCTGTACCAGCGGATGCTGGAGTTCACGCTAGGCGCGCGGTTCCTGATCCTCGCCGTGACCGTTATGCTGGCGCTGATTGCCGCGGCCCTGTTCCCGACCATCGAGCGCGAGTTGCTGCCGAAGGAAGATCGCGGCGTCGCCATGGTGATGATGCAAGGCCCGGATGGCGTCGGCCTCGAATACATGGACCGGCAATCGGCGCAGGCGGAGGCCCTGTTGAAACCCCTGCAGGAGTCCGGCGAGGTCATCAACGTGCTCTCCATTGTCGGCCGCTGGGATTTGAACCGGGTCTTCATCATCGCGCCATTGGCGCCGTGGTCGGAGCGCCAGCGCAGCCAAGTGGAGATCACCAACGCCCTGCGCGGTCCGCTGAAATCCATAGCGGGCGCGAAAGCCCGCATCCGCACGCCCAACAGCTTGAATTTGCGGCGCGCCGGCGGAAACATCGAGTTCGCGCTGACTGGCGCCAACTATCCGCAGATCGCCGCCGCGGCCGACGATTTCCTGGCCGCCATGCACAAGCGCCTCCCGGGTCTGGAGGACCCGGAACTCGAATACCAGCAGACCCAGCCGCAGCTGTCCGTGCTCGTGGACCGGCCACGGGCCGAGGACCTGGGTGTCGAGGTCGATGGCATCGTCGACACCCTTCGCGCCATGGTCGACGGCTTCGAGGTCGCCGAGTTGAATGTCGACGACCGGTCGATCCCGGTGCTGCTGGAATCGTCGGCCGGCGCCATCGACGATCCGAGCGACCTCTACAATCTCTTCGTCACCGGACGGAATGGCAACCTGGTGCCGCTCTCCGCCTTCGTCAGCCTGAAGGAGATCGGGGTCGCCGCCGAACTCGACCGGACCGCGCAAAAGCGCGCCATCGAGATCGATGCGCCGCTTCCCGATGGCTATTCCCTGCAGAAGGCCATCGATGACATTCAGCGACTGGCAGACGACACGCTGCCGCCCGGCATCGGCCTCCGGTTCATCAACGAGGCGGCGACGCTCCAGGACACGTCCTACGAGGTCGCGATCACCTTCGCGATCGCCATCTTGGTGGTGCTGTTGGTCCTGGCTGCGCAATTCGAGAGCCTGCTTTGCGCCTTGGTGATCATTCTGACCGTGCCGTTCGGCCTGGCGGCGGCGGTCTTCGCGTTGAAGCTGACCGGCTCGACGATCAATATCTACTCCCAGATCGGCCTGGTCATGCTTGTCGGCCTGATGGCCAAGAACGGCATCTTGGTGGTCGAGTTCGCCGATCAGCTCCGCGACCGCGGCCGGTCCGTCGCGGAGGCCGTCCGCGAGGCCGCGATGACGCGGCTGCGGCCGGTGATGATGACCATGCTGTCGACCGTCCTCGGGGCCTTGCCGCTGATTCTCGGCGGCGGCGCCGGCCACGAGGCGCGCAGCGCCATCGGATGGGTGGTGTTCGGCGGACTCGGGATCGCCACCGTATTCACCCTTGTCCTGGTGCCGGTGATTTACAGCCTGTTGGCGCCGTTGGCGCCGCCGCGCGCCCATGCCGGCGTGCGCCTTGACCGGGAACTCCGCGAGCTCGAGCCAACCGGCGCGGGTCTGTCGTCGAGCCCCGCTGAGTGACCGCGAGGCGCCAAAAAAAATGAGTCCAAGTCCGGCCCGCCCGGGTGTTAAGCTAGCGGCCTGAAAAGTTCCGCAAAAAGCGGGCGCCTCAGGGAGGAACACGAACTAGCCGGCCAGGCCGTACACGACGGTTTCCCCGCGAGATTCCGACCTTGCGCCCCTGACAACAAAAGGGAAGTCCCATCATGCAAAAATCCCTCAATATCGATCCGGATAAGTGCACGGGTTGCCTGCAGTGCGAGCTCGCCTGCTCCTACGACAACGAAGGCGTGTTCAACCCGTCGAAATCGCGGATCAAGGTGTTCAAGTTCGAGGACGCCGGCCGTTTCGTGCCCTACACCTGCACCCAGTGCGACGAGGCCTGGTGCATGCAGGCCTGCCCGGTGGACGCCATCAGCGTCGACGCGGCGACGGGCGCGAAGATCGTTTCCGACACGGTCTGCGTCGGCTGCAAGGTCTGCACCATCGCCTGTCCGTTCGGCACGGTGAACTACAACTCGGCCACCGGCAAGGTGATCAAGTGCGACCTCTGCGAGGGCGAGCCGGCCTGCGCGACGGCCTGTCCGACGGCCGCCATCACCTACGTCGACGCCGACTGGACCGGTCTCGACAAGATGCGGGCCTGGGCGGAGAAGACCGACGCCGGCGCGCAAGCTTCGGCTTAAGGAGGATCGAACCATGGCATGGGCAAGACAGTTACTCCGCGTCGACCTAAGCAAGGGCACCTGCGCGACCGAGCCCCTCAACATGGAGTGGGCGCAGAGCTACCTCGGCCAACGCGGCCTGGCGACCAAGTATTTCGTCGAGGAGGTCGACCCGAAGGTCGATCCGTTGTCCGCGGACAACAAGATGATCATGACCACGGGGCCGCTGACCGGCACCTGCGCGTCGACGGCGGGCCGCTATTCGGTGGTCACCAAGGGGGCGCTCACGGGCGCCATCGCGTGCTCCAACTCCGGCGGCTTCTTCGGCAACGAGATGAAGAACGCCGGCCTCGACATGATCATTTTCGAGGGCAAGGCGAAGAAACCGGTGTATCTGCTGGTCGAGAACGACAACGCCGAGCTGATTGACGCCTCGGAATTCTGGGGCACCTCCGTATGGGACACGGAGGAGGGCATCAAGAAGAAGCACGGCGATCCGCTGATCCGCGTCGCCTCGATCGGCGTGTCGGGCGAGCAGGGCGTCAAGTTCGCCTGCGTCGTCAACGACATGGACCGCGCCGCCGGGCGCTCCGGCGTCGGCACGGTGATGGGCTCGAAGAACCTCAAGGCCGTCGCCATCCGCGGCACCAAGGGCGTCGCCGTCGAGGACGCGGCGAAGTTCATGGACGCGGCCAACGCCGGCAAGGCGGTCTTGGCCGAGAACGCGGTCACCGGCCAAGGCCTGCCGGCCTTCGGCACCCAGGTTTTGATGAACGTCATCAACGAGGTCGGCG
>JAPPPF010000189.1:0-1505 GCA_028817665.1 Magnetovibrio sp.
GAACAAACGGTTAATCGATCCGGTCGGGACGGCGGTTTTTTCCGAAATGGCGGTGAAACGGAGGTCGTTTCGAGAAGATGATTGCGTTGCAAGATAAATTTCGGTTATTTCTGTGCGTTAATTAATCAAGTCATTGTTTATTAATAAAAATTTAATGTGAATGATTATTTGGCACCGCAGCAATATTGCTTGACAGGGGACCTTATAGGGCTATATTTCGATCCTAGATGCTGCATCGCAGCAAACCGAATTATCAGCCTCAGGGCTCAGAACTCAGGTATGGAGACCATTGAAATGACCGCTACGAAAAAAGCCGCGCCGAAGGCCGCCGCGAAAACCGCCACCGTGAAACCGACCGAGACCGTTGAAGCCGCGGTCGTCGCCGGCAAGGAAACCGTCGAGACCGTCGTCAAGGCCGGCGCCGACGCCGCCGCCAAGGGCGTCGAGAAGGCCGTTGCCATGGGGCAGGAACAGGTTGCCGCCGCCGTCAAGGCCGGCTCCGAAGCCTTCAAGAACTACGAAGACGTCGTCGGCTTCTCGAAGCAGAACATCGACGCCGTGATGAAGTCCAACGCGCTGTTCGTCAAGGGCGTCCAGGACATCAACGCCGTTCTCTTCGGCATCGCCAAAGACTCGCTCGAGGACAACGCCCAGGCGACCAAGAAGATCCTCGCCTGCACCTCCGTCGAGGATGTGTTCGCGATCCAGAGCGACCTCGTCAAGGCCAGCTACGACAAGGCCATGACCCAGAGCCGCAAGATCTCCGACCTCTCGGTGAAGGTCACCGAGGACGCGGTCGCGCCGCTGACCAAGCAGGTCACCGTGACCGTCGAGAAGTTCACCAAACCGCTCGCTGCCTAATCGATCATTCCCCCCGACCGGATTAGGCAGCCGGATAAAGCGCCCGATGGTTCCTCCCACCATCGGGCGCTTGTTTTTTTAGGGACGCCCGAGAAATCTCCCTAGCGGCCTTGCGTTGCCGACCACTCCATCATGGAAAGGCGCGCGGCTTGTCTTTTTGTGCCGCCCGGCTGCTGCTGGTAACTTCGGCGACATGCAGACCCAGGCGCTTCAACAGGCCGAAAGCCTCTTTCGATCCGGCGACGTGGGCCGCGCCGAGACCCTCTGCGCGGAACTCATCGGACTGCATCCGGAAGATCAGCGGGCCAGGCGGTTGTTCGCCGAGATCGCGCTGGCCTGGGAAGGCCGGGCCGACGAGGCGGCGGCCGTGCTCGCTGAACTCGATCTCGGCGCCGACGGCGGTGCGGGATGGCCGCTGCTGGCCGAGGCGCTGGTCCGCCTGGGCCGGCTCGACGAGGCCCGGGGGCTCCGCGGAAAGGCCGAATGCGGATGGATCGCCGATGTGATCGCCCGGATCGACGCCGGCCCGGTCGAGGCGCCGCCGGCGGCCGGGGACCCGGACGGCCGCGCCGCCTGGCTGACCGGGCGCGCCCTTAACGCCGCCGGGGGCCATGCGGAGGCCGCGCGCCGGCTCGCGGCCGCGC
>JAPPPF010000189.1:1515-5606 GCA_028817665.1 Magnetovibrio sp.
CCTGTCCCCCTGTCGCGTGCGCTCTGAGTTGTGTAAACCACCCCGCCCCCCCCCCCGGCCGCGCCCGGGCGCCCCCGGCCGCCGGCGCTGGTCTCCTTGCTGGCGGCGCAGGTCGGCATGAACGCCTTTGACGGCGCGCGCGCCGTCTGCCAGCGCCTGATGCGCGCCGGCCTCGCGCTCTCGCCGGCCGAGCGCGCCTTCCATAACGCGGTCCTGGTCTCGGTGCTTCGCCCACTCGCCGATATCCAGCCCGACGACATCCGCACCCGGGCGCTCCTCGCCATCGTCCTGCTCGACGACGCGCGCGCCGTTTCCGAGGCCCAGGGCCTGCTCGACGCCGCCTACCGGAGCGGCGCCGAGGACGCCTATCTCTCGCTCGCCTACGGGATCCTGTTCTTCAAGATCGGCGACATGGCGCGGGCCGCCGGCTACCTGGCGCCCGGCGGCGCCGGCGACCCGTGCGCCGAGGACCGGGCCTACTGGGCGCGCCTCGCCGAGGCCGGCGCCGGCGACGATTGGCGCGCGCCCGAGGCGCTGGCCGCGTTCGCCGCGCACGAGCTCTATCATCTCGGCGAGGCCCTGGCCCGCGGCCGCCGGCCCGCCGCCGCCGCCGATGCCCTGAGCGAGGTCGTCGCCCGCGCGCCGCACTGGATCGACGTCTACCCGACCCTGGCGACGCTGCTCGGCATGCTGGGTCGGAGCGTCGAGGCGCTCGACCATTGCCGGCGCGCCGACGCATTGTTCCCGAACGATCCGGGAATCCTCTGGGAAATCTCGCACTGCCACCTGGCGCTCGGCGACCTCGCCGCCGGCTGGCGCCAGGCCGAGAACCGCCTCAAGGTCTGGCAAAGCCATTCCGAGGCCCGCCACCGGGGCGTGCCGAAATGGTCGGGCGAGGATCTCACCGGCAAGACCGTGGTGGTCTGGCGCGAGGAGGGGATCGGCGACGAGATCCGCTTGTCGAGCTGCCTGCCCGAGTTCCGGAACCGGACCGGCGCCACCGTCGTCTGGGAGTGCTCGCCGAGATTGGCCGGGCTCTACGCGCGATCCCTCGACGGCATCGCCGTCGTCGCCGAGGCGCCGGACAACGGCGTCTACGACGCCGCCGATTTTCATCTGCCGGTCGGCGACCTGCCGTTGCATTACCGGGAAAGCCTCGAGGCGTTCCCCGAGACCGGCCGATTCCTCGAGGCCGACCCCGACCTCGCCGCGGTTTGGCGGACACGCCTCGACGGCCTCGGCGCCGGCCCGAAGATCGGCGTCGGCTGGCGTTCGCTGAACAATTCGTGGATCAAGGCGCCCATGAGCAGTTCGGCCACAGACTGGCGGGCCGTCTTCGCCATCCCCGGCGCCCAGTTCGTCAACCTGCAGTGCGACGCCGACGCCGGCGAGATCGAACGGATCCGCGAGCGGTTCGGCGCCCCGTTCCACGCCTTCGGCGATCTCGATTTGAAGGACGACCTGGAGGGCGTCGCGGCGCTGATCGACGGCCTCGACCTGGTCATCTCCTGCCGCTGCTGGCTGATCCACCTGGCCGGCGCTCTCGGCCGCGAGGTGCTGACCTTCAGCGCGCCGCCGAACGCCCTGATGATGGGCTTGGCGTATAATCCCTGGGCACCGGAAACCGAGGTGTTCTATGGTGCGGTCGACGAACCGTGGGAGCCCGTGTTGAATGAAATGGCAAGCCGTGCCTGTGGCCTCCTCGATCTCTAGCCGGCGGGGTGCGCGATGACCGATCTCGCCTTGTCCCTGGGATGCTGGGATTACGACCGCTGCCGGCCGGTCCTCGACGGCCGCGTCGCTATCGACGGGGTCGAGCTCGCGCCGAACGTGCTGTATCCGACCGAGATCTTCGCCCGCGCCTTCACCGAGGCGCCGTTCGATATCTCCGAGTTGTCGGCCAGCAGCTACGTCTATCAGACCTCGAGCGGCGATTGCCCCTACGTCGCCATTCCGGTGTTCGTGTCCCGGGCCTTCCGCCACGGCGGCATCTACGTGCGCGCCGACAGCGGCATCAAGGAACCGAAGGATCTCGAGGGCCGCGCCGTCGGCGTGCCCGAGTACCAGATGACCATGGCGCTCTGGGCGCGCGGCATCCTGGCCGACGAGTACGGGGTCGATTTCCGCAAGCTCAAGTACCGGACCGCCGGCACCAATGAACCGGGCCGCAAGGAACGCCTGCCGCTGGCGCTGCCCGACCACATGGACGTGGCCGCGTTGCCCGAGACCGAGAGCCTGAACGGCGCCATGCTGGCCGGCCGGCTCGACGCGATGATCTCGCCGATGCCGCCGACGGCCTTCACCGAGGGCGATCCCCGGGTGCGCCGGCTGTTCGCCGATCCGGTGGCCGAGGAACGCGCCTACTTCCGGCGCACCGGGTTGTTCCCGATCATGCACCTGATCGGCGTCCGCAAGACCCTGCTGGCCGAGCGTCCGGGGCTCGGCGCCGCCGTCCACCGGGCCTTCGTCGAGGCCCGGCGGCTGGCCATGGACGAGTTGGCGCGCACCGCCACCGCGTCGGCCAACCGGCTGCACCTGCCGTGGCTGGCCGCCGAGTGGGAAACCACGCGCGCGCTCATGGGGGACGACTACTGGCCCTACGGCGTGGCCGAGAATCGGCGCGATCTGGAGGCCCTTTGCCGTTATTCGTCGGCGCAATATCTCTCCGGACGCCAACTCGACGTCGAGGAACTCTTCGACCCTGAAACCCTCGAACTTTCAGGTACTTAGCCGTCAATCGCCGGAAGATGCCGGGAAACCGCCCGGCGAAACATCATGCCCGGGGGTTTCGCCAAGCGCTAAAAATCCCATATTATTGGGAGAACGCACCCCATTCCGGGGTGCGTCAACGCGCGGAATGTGATGAGCGGACAAGACCAGACACCGAGAACACCCGACCACGTGGACGGCGGCGACAACACCGGCGTCGCGGTGAAGACGCGCAGCCGCACCAAGCGGCCGTCCATGTACAAGGTGCTGATGCTGAACGACGATTACACGCCGATGGAGTTCGTCGTCTACGTGCTGCAGCGGTTCTTCGCGATGCCGCACGAGCGGGCCACGCAGATCATGCTGCACGTGCATCAGCGCGGCGTCGGTGTCTGCGGCGTCTACACCTACGAGGTCGCCGAAACCAAGGTCAACCTGGTGATGGACCTGGCCCGCGAGAATCAGCATCCCCTGCAATGCACCATCGAGAAGGATGGTGACGACAATGGAGAAGAATGACCATGCTGTCCCGTAACCTCGAACAGACGCTGCACCGCGCCCTGTCGCTGGCGACAGAACGCCACCATGAGTACGCGACGCTGGAGCACCTATTGCTGTCGCTGACGGAGGATCAGGACTCGGTCGCCGTGTTGAAGGCCTGCGGGGTCGATCTCGAGCGCCTGGCCATGGAGCTGACCGAGTTCCTCGATCAGGACCTCGACGACATGCGCACCGGCCGGACCACGGAGCCGAAGCCGACGGCCGGCTTCCAGCGCGTCATCCAGCGCGCCGTCATTCACGTGCAGTCGTCGGGCCGCGAGGAGGTGACCGGCGCCAACGTCCTGGTGGCGCTGTTCTCGGAGCGCGAGTCGCACGCCGTCTACTTCCTGCAGATGCAGGACATGTCGCGCCTCGACGCGGTCAACTACATCTCCCACGGCATCGCCAAGGTGCCGGGCGAGGGCGAGAGCCGGACGGTGCACGGCGCCGACGAGGAAACGGCCGAGGAGAAGATCGTCCAGAAGGGGCAGGAAGCCCTCGACGCCTATTGCGTCAACCTGAACCGCAAGGCCGACGAGGGCCGCATCGACCCGCTGATCGGCCGCCAGGCTGAGATTGAGCGGACCATCCAGATCCTCTGCCGGCGCAACAAGAACAACCCGCTCTACGTCGGCGACCCCGGCGTCGGCAAGACCGCCATCGCCGAGGGGCTGGCGAAGCGGATCGTCGAGGGCGAGGTGCCCGAGGTGCTGGAGAAGGCGACCATCTACGCCCTCGACATGGGCGCGTTGCTGGCCGGCACCCGCTACCGCGGCGATTTCGAGGAACGGCTGAAGAGCGTCATGGCCGAGCTCGAGAACCTGGAAGGCGCGATCCTGTTC
>JAPPPF010000033.1:0-415 GCA_028817665.1 Magnetovibrio sp.
CCCGCACGCCATCCAAGTTCTCCAACATCTCGTTGTTCCAAAACCGGATGACGCGGAAACCTTCGCCTTTCAACCATTCTGTCCGCTTGGTGTCCGCGTCCGCTTGCGCCGCGTGCTGTCCGCCGTCGATCTCGACGATCAGTTTCGCCTCATGACAGACAAAATCGACGACGTATCTGCCGATCGGCGCTTGCCGGCGGAACCGGTGGCCTGCGAGTTGGCGGTTCCGGAGTCGTGCCCAGAGGCTTTTTTCCGCTTCGGTCGGGTTCTGTCGTAGACGGCGGGCGGTTTTGGACGACATGAAGATATCTTAACCCGGACTGAGCGTCCGGTCAGACCCCCCCCCCTAACCCTCCCCCACAAGGGGGGAGGGAATCTTTCGCGATCTCGTCTTTGACCATACTTCCCCTTCCCC
>JAPPPF010000033.1:425-24540 GCA_028817665.1 Magnetovibrio sp.
CCGGTCAGACCCACCCCCCTAACCCTCCCCCTCTAGGGGGTCGGTATTATTTCTCTATCTCGTCTTTGACCATACTTCCCCTTCCCCCTTGATGGGGGAAGGCCGGGATGGGGGTGAGGGCAACGAAACACCCCGCCTCCACGGGGGAGACGGGGTGCCACGCTCAAGAGCGTACGCCGGTTCTGGCGCCGGCGGATTCTGTCTGAAATCTAGTTCTTGGCCTTGTCGACGAGCGCGTTCTCGGCGATCCACGGCATCATGCCGCGGAGCCGTTCGCCGACCTGCTCGATGTCGTGCTCGGCGCCGTGGCGGCGCAGCGCCTTGAAGTTCGGCTGGCCGACCTTGTTCTCGGTCATCCAGTTGCGAACGAAGGAGCCGTCCTGAATATCCTTGAGAACGCCCTGCATGCGCTCCTTGACGCCGGCGTCGATGACCCGCGGGCCGGAGATGTAGTCGCCGTACTCGGCCGTGTTGGAGACCGAGTAGCGCATGTTGGCGATGCCGCCCTCGTAAATGAGATCGACGATCAGCTTGACCTCGTGGCAGCACTCGAAATACGCCATCTCGGGGGCGTAGCCGGCCTCGATGAGGGTTTCGTAGCCGGCCATGATCAGCGCCGTCAGGCCGCCGCAAAGCACGGCCTGCTCGCCGAAGAGATCCGTCTCGCACTCCTCCTTGAAGGTGGTCTCGACGATGCCGGCGCGGCCGGCGCCGAGGCCCGCCGCGTAGGAGAGCGCGATGTCCATGGTGTTGCCGCTGGCGTCCTGGGCGACGGCGACCAACGTCGGCACGCCGGCGCCGCGCTGGTATTCGGAGCGCACCGTGTGGCCCGGGCCCTTCGGCGCGATCATGAACACGTCGATGTCGGACCGCGGCTCGATCAGGCCGAAGTGGATGTTGAGGCCGTGGGCGAAGGCCAGCGCCGCGCCTTCCTTCAGGTTGGCGGCGACGTGGTCGTTGTAGAGGTCCGCCTGGCCCTCGTCCGGGGTCAGGATCATGAACACGTCGGCGTCCTTGGCGGCGTCGGCCGCGGACTTCACGGTGAAACCGTCGTTCTCGGCCTTGACCGCCGAGCCCGATCCCTCGCGCAAGACGACGGTCACGTCCTTGACGCCGGAATCGCGGAGGTTCAGCGCGTGCGCGTGACCCTGGCTGCCGTAGCCGGCGATGGCGATCTTCTTGTCCTTGATCAGGTTCACGTCGGCGTCGCGATCGTAATAAACTCGCATCCTATCTATCCTTCGATCCTTGAAGTTCCATAATCCGTGAAAAGGGTGTCGCTCAGTAGACGGCGTCCATGCCGGTGACGCCGCGCGAGATGGCGGCGACCCCGGTCCGGGACACGTCGGTCAGGCCCAGGGGCTCCATCAGCCGGATGAACGCGTCCAACTTGCCCGTGTCGCCGACGATCTCGAAGACGAAGGACGAGTTGGTGCTGTCGACCACGCGGGCCCGGAAGATGTCGGCGATGCGCAGGCTCTCGACCCGCTTCTCGCCCTCGCCCACCACCTTGACCAGGGCCAGCTCGCGCTCCACCGACTTGCCCTCGATGGTCAGGTCGGTGACGTTGTGCACGGGCACCAGGCGCTGCAACTGGGCCTTGATCTGCTCGATGATCATCGGCGTGCCGGTGGTGACGATGGTGATCCGGCTCAGGTTGTTGGCCCGGTCCGTCTCCGCCACCGTCAGGCTCTCGATGTTGTAGCCGCGCCCGGAGAACAGGCCGATGACGCGCGCCAGGACACCCGGCTCGTTGTCGACGAGGACGGCGATGGTGTGCGAATTCTCGATCTCGGTCTGGGCGTTCAAATCGGTCTCTCCTGGAGCCCCGGAGGCTCGGCGGCCCCCGTTATAGTTAAGTTTCGGGCGAATGCAACGTCGCGGCGGGGTCCGGCCCTAGACCAGGACCATGCCGTCCTCGGAAATCTTCTTCTCGGTCTCGTCGCCGGGGCCGAGCAGCATCTCGTTGTGGGCGGCGCCCGAGGGGATCATCGGGAAGCAGTTCTCCTTCTCGTCGACGTGGATGTCGCAGATCACCGCCTTGTCGGTCTTGATCATTTCCTTGATCACGTCGTCGACCTCGCTCGGCTTGGTCGCGCGCAAGCCCACCATGCCGAAGGTCTCGGCCAGCTTGACGAAGTCCGGCAGGCTCGCCATGTAGCTTTCCGCGTAACGTCCGCCGTGCAGCAGTTCCTGCCACTGGCGCACCATGCCCATGTAGAAGTTGTTGAGGATGAACGACTTCACCGGAAGCCGGTACTGGCTGATGGTGGAGAGCTCCTGGACGTTCATCAGGTAGGAGGCCTCGCCGGCGATGTCGATGCAGAGCGCCTTCGGGTGCGCCACCTGGACGCCCATGGCGGCGGGCAGGCCGTAGCCCATGGTGCCGAGCCCGCCCGACGTCATCCAGTGGTTCGGCTTGTCGAAGTGGAAGTACTGGGCCGCCCACATCTGGTGCTGGCCGACCTCGGTGGTGATGAAGGTTTCCTTCTTCGACGCCTTGGTCAGCTCGTAGAGCCGTTGGATGGCGTACTGCGGCTTGATGATCTTGTCGTCCTGGTTGAACTTCAGGCAGTCGACGGCGCGCCACTCGTCGATCTGCTTCCACCAGTCCTTCAGGGCCTTGGCGTCGACCTTCGCCTGGCTCGAGCGCCAGACCTTGATCATGTCCTCCAAGACGTGGCCGACGTCGCCGATGATCGGGATGTCGACGGGCACGTTCTTGTTGATCGAGGACGGATCGATGTCGATGTGGATCTTCTTCGAGTTCGGCGAGAACTCGCTCAACAGCCCGGTGACCCGGTCGTCGAAGCGCGCGCCGACGCAGACCATGGCGTCGCAGCCGTGCATGGCGAGGTTCGATTCGTAGGTGCCGTGCATGCCGACCATGCCAATGAACTGCTTGTCGGACGCCGGGTAGGCGCCGAGGCCCATCAGCGTCAGCGTGCACGGCGCGCCGGTCATCTGCACGAATTGGGTCAGCAGTTGGCTCGCCGCCGGGCCGGAGTTGATCACCCCGCCGCCGGCGTAGATGAGCGGCTTCTTGGCCTTGGAGATGACCTCGACGGCCTGCTTGATGGCCGAGAGATCGCCCTTCACCTGCGGCTGGTAGCTCTTCACCTTGACCTTACTCTTCGGCGTGTAGGCGCCGAGCGCCATCAAAACGTCCTTCGGCAGGTCGATGACGACCGGGCCGGGGCGCCCCGAGAGCGCCACGTGGAAGGCCTCGTGGACGACGCGGGCCAGGTCGTCGACGTCCTTGACCAGGTAGTTGTGCTTGGTGCACGGCCGGGTGATGCCGGTGGTGTCGGCTTCCTGGAAGGCGTCGTTGCCGATCAGGTGCGTCGGCACCTGGCCGGTCAGGCAGATCACCGGGACCGAGTCCATGAGCGCGTCGGTCAGGCCGGTCACCGCGTTGGTGGCGCCGGGGCCAGACGTGACCAGGACCACGCCGACCTTGCCGGTCGAGCGCGCGTAGCCCTCGGCCGCGTGCACGGCGCCGCCCTCCTGGCGGACCAGGATGTGGCGGATCCGGTTCTGCTGGAAGATCGCGTCGTAGATCGGCAATACGGCGCCGCCCGGGTATCCGAAGATCTCGGTGACGCCTTGTTCCTCAAGCGCTTTGAGGACGATTTCCGAACCGGTCAATTCTGCCTTCGCCATGGCCTTATCCGCTCCATGCTGCGGCGCCGCCCGGGGCGGCGCCTGCGATGCCTATTCATTCCGATGGGACCGGCGCTCGTGCGTTCGGGGCCGGCACCCCACCGAATTTTGCTGATTTCCCGAGATCCCAGGTCCCCGGCGGACCCGGGGTACTGTCGGGAAGGGCCGAAACCTAGTCGCTGGGAGCCGGAGGGTCAACACCAAATGCAGAATTATTGCAAAGTTTTTTGCGGTGATTCTTTTTGATTATTACCCATTTAGTCGAAGAATCATTTCGAATCGTTCAAAATATCCCGCCGCGTCTCGGAATCCGGGACTCACTTGAGTTTCGCGTCGAGCTCGCCGATCACCTGGCGCGCCACCTTCATGGCCGGCTCGCGCGCCATGCCGGGGTGCAAGCGCGGGTCGTAGAGGGCGCGGAGCAGGATCACGTCGGTGCGGTTGAGCGCCGTCGGCTGGCTCCGGTTGTTGAACACCGACGGCTTCACCAGATCGGAATCGTTGGGCAGCCCCAAGGTCTGGGTCATCTCCTCCAACAGGCAGCTGTCGATGTCGCGGAGCGGCAGCTCGATGTTGACGACGATGGTCGCCCAGACGATCCGCCCGCCCTTCGCCGCGGTCAGGAAATAGCAGACCCCGGCCTGGGCCATCTTCTTCAGCAGTTTCGGGTCGGCGCCGGGGACCAGGAACGGCGCGTGCATGGCGATGCGCGGCACGAACTTGATGAAGAAGTTGGGCTGCTTGCCGAGCTTCTTGGCGTTCTCGACCTTGACCTTGGAGATCTTCAACAGGGTCTTCAGGTGCTTGCGGATGACGTCGACGTGGGTCCTGTCGGGGACGCGCTTGTTGAGTTTCAGCTCGCGCTTGCCGTCGCCCTTGTCGATCATCTTGCCGCCCATGGCGGCGACCTGGATGCGCACCGGGCCGGTCCATTTCTGGATCACCTTGGAGCCGGACTTCAGGTACTCGGCGCCGAACACGACGGTGTCGAAGAACGCCGCCAGTTGCTCGGCGGTCGGTTTCTGGGCTCGCGCCGGCGATGCCAGGAAGGCGCCGAGCGCCAAGGCGATGATCAGGTGCTTCATGGCCGCCAGCCTATCACGCTAGCCGGCCGCCAGAAACGCCTCGGTGGCCGCCGCGGCGGCGTCGAGGGCGGCGGCGGCGTCGCCGAAGCCGTCGATGGCGAGGTCCGGCCGCAACTGGTGGCGGAACCAGGTCGACTGGCGCTTGGCGAAATTGCGGGTCGCCTGCTTGGCCTTGGCGACGGCGTCGTCGAGGGAGACGTCGCCGGCCAGGTGGCCGAGGAACTCGGGCACGCCGAGCGACTTCATCACCGGCAGCTCGGCGGCCAGGCCCTGGGCCGCGAGGGCCGCGACCTCGTCGAGGGCGCCGGCGCCGACCATGGCGTCGAGGCGCGCCTCGATGCGGGCGTAGAGCTCGGCCCGGTCGGGCATCAGGCGGATCGTCAGGAAGCGCGCCGCCAGGCCCGGCTCGGTCGATTGCCCGGCCTGCCACTCGGCCAGGGTGCGGCCCGTCTCGGTGGCGACGCTGTAGGCCCGGACCAGGCGCTGGCGGTCGCCGGCGTTGAGGCGCGCCGCGGCCTCCGGGTCGACGGCCCGGAGCCGGTCCGCGAACGCCGCGCCGCCGATGTCGTCATAGATGTCGCCGGCCGCCGCGACGGCGCCGGCCGGCACGTCGGGAACCGGCGCGATGCCCTCCATCAGGACCTTCAGGTAGAGCCCGGTGCCGCCGCAGAACACCGGCAGGCCGCCGCGGCCCCAGACCTCGGCGGCGACGGCGCGCGCCATCTCCAGCCAGCGCCCCGCCGACCCCGCCTCGTCGGACGCCGCGACGCCGTAGAGATGGTGCGGCACCCTCGCCGTCTCGGCGGCGCCGGGACGCGCCGTCAGCACATGGAGGTCGCGGTAGACCTGCATGCTGTCGGCGTTGATCACCTCGCCGCCGAACCGCGCCGCCAACGCGACGGCGAGGTGCGACTTGCCGCTCGCCGTCGGTCCGGCGACGACCATGGCGGGACCGGGACCGGCGCTTTCGCTCACCTGAGCGCACTCTCGTTTTGCAACACCCGGCGGCATCGTCTATGCAACGGCCTCATGGATAACACCCTCACCCTGGTGGCGCCCGAGCCGGACGCGCTCACGGACGCCATTGTCGCCGAGGCGGCCCGGGCCCTCAACGGCCTCGGCGCGGAAACCGGCGCGGCCGACTGGCTGGCCCGCGGCGAGGCCGCCGACATCGCCTTCGCCGGCGCCGCGGCCGGTGCCGCCGAGGCCGCCGTCCGCGACGCCCTCGGGGACGCCGCCATCGACCTCCTGGCGCAACCGGGCGAAGGCCGGCGCAAGCGCCTGTTCCTGGCCGACATGGACGCCACCATCGTCACCTCCGAGACCCTCGACGACCTCGCCGCGCACGTCGGCCTCAAGGACCACATCGCGGCGATCACCCAGCGCGCCATGAACGGCGAGCTCGAGTTCGAGGCGGCGATCAAGGAGCGCGTCGGACTGCTCGAGGGGTTGGCCGAGACGGCGCTCCAGGAGACCTACGACGAGATCGAATACACCGGCGGCGCCAAGGCCCTGGTCCGCACCATGGCGGCCAACGGCACGCACTGCGTGCTGGTCTCCGGTGGGTTCCGGTTCTTCACCTCGCGGGTCGCCCAAGCCTGCGGCTTCCACGAGGATCACGCCAACCAGTTCGTCATCGAGGACGGCCGGCTCACCGGCCGGGTGGTCGAGCCGATCCTCGACAAGAACTCGAAGCTCGGCACCCTGCGGCGGCTGCGCCGGGAACTGAACCTCGCCGCCCACGAGACCATGGCCATCGGCGACGGCGCCAACGACCTGCCGATGATCCAGGCCGCCGGCCTCGGCGTCGCCTTCCGCGGCAAGCCCTCGGTGGCCGCCCAGGCGCCGGCCCGCGTCGACCACGCCGACCTCAGGGCGATGCTGTTCTATCAGGGCTACCGCGCCGCCGAGTTCGCAGCGGGCTAACAAACGGAAACGGCGCCCCGGAGGGCGCCGTCTCTTCGACGTGGCGCGGCGTCGGACCGCTCAGCTCTTCGACAGCCGGACGGCGACCCAGCGCAGCCCGCCCTGCCCCTCGAGCAGCAGCAGGATCGACTTGCGGCCGGCCTTCTTCGCCTCGCCGACCTTGTTGATGATCTGGTTCAGGCTCTCCACTTCCTCCATGGAGACCTCGACCACCAGGTCGCCCGGGCGGATGCCCTTCTCGGCGGCCGGGCCTTCGCCGTCGACCTTGGTGACGACGACGCCCTTGGCGTCCTTGGCCAGCTTGAAGCGGTCGCGGACCTGGTCCGAGAGCGTCGACAGGGTCAGGCCGAGGGCGTCGATGGAACGCTCGCCGGCCTTGCCCTTCGGCCCTTCGGTCTTCGCCGCGACCTGGGTGTCGTCCTCGAGCTCGCCGACGGCGACCTTGAGGTTGGTGATGGCGCCGTCGCGCCAGACCTCGACCTTGGCGGCCCGGCCGACCGGAGTCTCGGCGACGATCCGGGGCAGCGCCCGCATCTCATCGACCTGCTTGCCGTCGAACGAAAGGATCACGTCGCCGGCCTTGATCTTCGCCTTCTCCGCCGGGCTGCCCTTGATGACGCTGGCGACCAGCGCGCCCTGCGCCTTCTTCAGGCCCAGGGTCTCGGCGATTTCCTCGGTGACGCCCTGGATGTGAACGCCCAGCCAGCCGCGCTTCACGGCGCCGTTCTTGATCAACTGCTCGATCACCGGCTGCGCCGTCGAGGCCGGGATCGCGAAGCCGATGCCGACGCTGCCGCCGGTGGTCGAGAAGATCGCCGTGTTGATGCCGATGACCTTGCCGTCCATGTTGAACATCGGCCCGCCCGAGTTGCCCTTGTTGATGGAGGCGTCGGTCTGGATGAAGTCGTCGTAGGGGCCGGCGTTGATGTCGCGGCCGCGGGCCGAGATGATGCCGGCCGTGACCGTGCCGCCGAGCCCGAAGGGATTGCCGATGGCGACCACCCAGTCACCGACGCGGGCGACGTCCGAATTGCCGAATCCGAGCGTCGGCAGGTCCTTTTCCGGCTTCACCTTGAGGACCGCGATGTCGGTCTTCGGGTCGCGGCCGACCAGTTCGGCGGGCAGGCGGGTATCGTCCTGCAGGATCACGGTGATCTCGTCGGCCTCGGCGATCACGTGGTTGTTGGTGACGACGTAGCCGTCCTTGGAGATGATGAAGCCGGACCCCAGCGAGGTGGCGCGGCGCGAACGCTGCTGCGGCTGGTTGCGGTCGAAGAACTCCTTGAAGAACTCCTCGAAGGGCGAGCCCGGCGGCAGTTGCGGGAACTGCGGGCCGGTGCCGGTGCCGGCCTCGACGGTCTGCGTCGTCGAAATGTTGACCACCGACGGCAACAGCTTCTCGGCCAGGTCGGCGAAGCTTTCCGGCGCCGACTTGGCGTCGGCGGCGCCCGCCCAAACGACCAGCACCAGCGCCACGGCGACGCCTGACGCACGGCCCCAGGCCGTCCGCAGGCTCTGGATTACCATGATTTCTGTTCTCATCTCTCGAACCTCGTCCTTGATTCGGCGGCGGCGCGTCTGGGCGCCGGCCCGCCTACGATTTAAGCCTCAACCCGGACCCCGCGCAACCGCGCCGGCCGTCCGGAATACGGGGCCAGATATGCAAAGTGAATATGGCTTAACCATGGCTCTACCAGGGTATTAACGGGGCGAAAAATCACACGCTGGTGAGGCATCGCTCAACCGCCCCGGATCAACCAGACGCAGCCGACCCCGAAAACCGCCGCCACCAGGCCCGCGGTCCGCAGGTTGGCGGCCGGCTGCTCGAGGGCGATGGCCATCATTCGTTTCATGGCGTCGGGGAACAACGCGTACGCGATGCCTTCGAGGGCGATGGCCATGGCCACGGCAGTCAAAAGATCGGTCACGTCTCCCCCAGCGTTCGCGCCTCGGTCAGTTCCCCTTCGGGCCGGATGTGCCGAAGAATCGGAAAAACTCGGAATCGGGACTGAGCACCATGGTCGTGCCGTCGCCCAACGCCTCGCCGTAGGCTTCCATGGACCGGTAGAAGTCGAAGAATTCCGGGTCCTTGCCGAAAGCCTCGCCGAGCACGCGGTTGCGCTCGCCCTCGCCCTCGCCTCGGAGGATCTGCGACTGGCGCTGCGCCTCGGCGATGATGATGGTGCGGTCCTTGTCGGCCTCCGCCTGGATCCGGAGCTTCTGCTCCTCGCCGACGGCGCGCAGCTGCGCGGCGTGGGCGACACGGTCGGAGCGCATCCGGTTGTACACGGCTTGCGCCGTTTCCTGGGGCAGGTCGGTGCGGCCGATCCGCACGTCGATCACCTCGATGCCGAACTCCGGCGCCGACGCCTTCATCTGCGCGGCGATCCCGATCATGCTCTTGGCCCGCTTCTCGGTCAGCATGTCGCCGAGCAGGATCTGGCCGATCTCGGCCCGCACCGCGGCGTTCAGCCGGCGGCCGAAGACGTCGCGGAAGTTGGCGTCGGTGAGCGCGCGCTTGCGGTACTCCAGCGGATCCTTGATCCGGTAGCGCGCGAAGGCGTCCACGTTGAGCCGCTTCTGATCGGCCAGGATGACCTCCTGGACCGGCGGGTCGAGGTCGAGGATGCGGCCGTCGTAGAACTCGGCGTTCTGGACGAACGGCATCTTCACGTGCAGGCCCGGCGTCTTCACCACGCGGATCGGATTACCGAACTGCAGGATCAGCGCCTGGGTGGTCTGGTGAACGGTGAACAGGGCGCTGTTGGCGACGAAGCCGCCAGCGACCACGATGACACCGATGATGGCGAGAGTTGCTTTCTTCATGTCATCAATCCCCTATCACTGACCGGCGCGTTTCTTGAGTTCGGGCAACGGCAGGTACGGCACCACGCCGGACCCGCCCTGACCCTTGTCGACGATGACCTTTTCGGACTTCTTCAAGACGTCCTGCATGCGTTCCAGGAACAGCCGGCGCGTGGTCACGTCCTTGGCGCCGAGGTAGGTGTGGTAAACGGACAGGAACCGCTTCGCCTCACCCTCGGCCTCCTTGACGACCCGCTGCTTGTAGGCTTCCGCGTCCTGCAGCATCTTCTGCGCCTGACCCTTGGCCCGGGGCACGATGTCGTTCTTGTAGGCGGTGGCCTCGTTGACGGAGCGTTCCTGGTCCTGCTTGGCCCGCTGCACGTCGTGGAAGGCGTCGATGACCTCCTGCGGGGGGTCCGCCTTCTGCAGCTGGATCTCGGCCACCGAGACGCCGGCCTTGTACTGGTCCAGGATCTTCTGCAGCAAAACCTTCGATTCCTGCTGCACCTGCTGGCGCTTGATGGTGATCGCCTCTTCCAGAGTGGTTTGGCCGATGACCTCGCGCATGGCGCTTTCCGCGGCGATCTTCACGGTGCTTTCCGGGTCGCGGATATTGAACAGGAAATCGGCGGCGTTCTTGATCCGCCACTGGACGACGAAGTCGATGTCGATGATGTTCTGGTCCGAGGTCAGCATCAGGCTTTCCAGCGGCACGTCGCGCGCGCCGCCGCGGGTCACGTCGCCGGAGCCGCGGAAACCGATGTTGATGGTGTTGGTGCGCTCGACGTTCGGCTTGATGACGTCGCCGATGGGCGCCGGGAACCAGATGTGCAAGCCGGGCGGGGTCCGCTTCACGTACTCGCCGAACAGCAGTTCGACGCCCTGCTCGCCCGGGTTCACCCGGTAAAGCCCGCTGAACGACCAGACCGCGACGACCGCGATGGCCAAAAGCAGGAGTCCCTTGGCGCCGCCGGCGCCAGGCAGGAACCGTTTCACCTGATCCTGGCTCTTGCGCAGCATTTCCTCGATGTCGGGAGGTTGCGGGCCGCGCCCGCCGCCGCCGCCGAAGGGGTTATTGCCGCCGCCGTTGCCGCCGCCGCCCCAAGGGCCGCCACCCTGTGATTTCCAAGGCATCAATCGTCCTTCCCTGAAAAATTCGCCGCCTCTGCGAGACTGACCTTGTAAAAAAGCGTTCTTGCGCTACTTCCTATAGCGGAACCGCATGTGTTTTAGGCCGTGGCCGCCGATGATGCAACGCACCAAGACGCCCCGGACACTATGAAATATCGGTAGATCAATCGGAGTTTGCAAGGATGGCGGAAATTACTGAACAGCAAATCCTCGACGCTCTCGGGAACGTGAAGGATCCCGACAGCGGCGAGGATATCGTTTCAGGCGGCATGGTGACCGGAATCCAGACCAAGGACGGTCACGTGGCCTTCGCCATCGAGGTCGATCCGGAACGCGGCGCGGCGATGGAGCCGCTGCGCAAGGAGGCCGAGAAAACCGTCCACGCGCTGCCCGGCGTGCTCACCGCGACGGTGGTGCTGACCGCCGAGCGCCAACCCGGTTCCGCCGCCCCGCCGCCGCCGCAATCGGCGCCCGCGGGCCCCGGCCACGGCCCGGCGCAGGGCCCCGGCCAGGGACCGGCGCAGGCCGGACAGATGATTCCCGGCGTCAAGTCGATCATCGCCGTGGCGTCGGGCAAGGGCGGCGTCGGCAAGTCGACGACGGCGGTCAACCTGGCGCTCGGCATCGCCGCCGCCGGCCACAAGGTCGGGCTCATGGACGCCGACATCTACGGTCCCTCCATGCCCCGGATGATGGGGATCACCGGCCAACCCGTCTCGGACGACGGCAAGACCCTGCAACCGCTGGAGAACTACGGCGTCAAGGTCATGTCCATCGGCTTCCTGGTCGAGGAGGACACGCCGATGATCTGGCGCGGCCCCATGGTCCAGTCGGCGCTCGAGCAGATGATGCGCGACGTCAATTGGGGCGATCTCGACGTCCTGGTGGTCGACATGCCGCCGGGCACCGGCGACGCCCAGCTGACCATGGCCCAGCGGGTGCCGCTGACCGGCGCGGTGATCGTATCTACGCCGCAGGACATCGCCCTTCTCGACGCCCGCAAGGGCCTCAACATGTTCCGCAAGGTCGACGTGCCGGTGTTCGGCATCGTCGAGAACATGAGCTACTTCAATTGTCCGCATTGCGGCGAACGCTCCGAGATCTTCGCCCACGGCGGCGCCAGGGCGGAGGCCGAGCGGCTGGGCTGCGATTTCCTCGGCGAGGTGCCGCTCGACATCGAGATCCGGACCACGTCGGACGGCGGCCACCCGATCACCGTCTCGCAACCGGACGGCGCCCACGCCAAGAGCTACCGCGCCATCGCCGAAACCGTGTGGACCAAGATCGACCAGACCCTGGCGGCCCGCGAGGCCGAGGCGCCCCGGATCGTCATCCAGTAGGCGCGCCGCCGATAATTCGAACCTAACCCCTTGGGCCGGCGCGGGTTTTCCCGTACCATGGCCGACCATGCGGGGTTTGCAGATATCCGTGCTGGCGCTCGTCGCCGTGTTGCTGCTGGCGGCGCCGCCGGTCGGCGCGCTGCGCGTTCTTCCGGCGACGGCCCAGGAAGTGAAGCCGCTGCCGGCGTCGGAATGCAACGACGTGCGCACGGCGCTTGAGGACGGCCTGCCCATCGGCCCCGGTTTCCGGCGCATGGAGTTCGAGTTCCCGCCCAACCAGATGGGCATCAAGGGCCGCATCTGCCGCCTGCTGACGGTCGGTTCGGGGGCGCATTTCGAGGGCCCGAAGATTCGCACCCTGGTCGACATGCACGCCAATATCAAGGCCGCCTTGACCCTGGCGGGCTGGCGCGAAACGAAGGAAACCAAGCGGTTCGCCGAACGCTCGGTGGCCGGCCGCGACGTCTTCGCGCTCTACAGGAACAACGCGATCTGCGTCTCGACCATCCTGATAGGCATGACGCCCGGCTACGAGCCGACCACCGACGTCAAGGAACTGGACAAGATCTACCTCGGCGCCCTCAACCCCTTCGAGCGCGAATGGTGGATCGCGGTGGACTGCTTCCATCTTTGATTTAGCCCCTCAGGCGCCGGGCGCGGTCCTCCGGACCGCTTGGCTTGCGGCGCGTTCGCGCCGGCGCTCAGTCGCGCTAGGCTCTTCGCTTCGCTCATCGAAGGTACTGAAATATCCGCCGGAGAACGCTTTCGGCGCGCATTGCGCGTCGCCTGGCGCGACTGAGCGCCGCGCCGAGAGGCGCGTGAGCCAAGCGAACGGAGTGAGCGCCCGGCGCCTGAGGGGCTCAAAAAAGAGCGCGCGGCAGCCTCTCCCCTATTTCCCCCCGAACATCTTCTGCAGGTTGTCGAAGCCGGCCTGGTAGACGCCGCGGATGGCCGCCATGGCGTCGCCTTCGGAGGCGCCGGCGGGGTCGAACTCGCTCGACCATTCGACGGAGCAGTTGTCGCCCTCGCCGCTGACCTTCAGGGTCGAGCGGTAATTGGCGACGGGCAGCGGGCTGTCCTCGATGGAGTAGGAATAGGTGCGCGAGCCGTCGTCGACCTTTTCCAAGCGCTCGACGATGGTGCCGCCGCCGGCCAGGCTCAGGCGCCGCTGCTGGCCCTCCTCCTCGAGCTCGCTCTTCTCCACCGCCGGATGCCAGTCGGGCAGCGCGTTGAAGCCGCCGATCAGCTTCCAGGCCTCGTCGGCGGAGACGTTCAAGTTCGTCGACATGGAGACTTTGGTCATCGGTTCCCTCCCAATTTCGTGCCGGGTCCGGGCGGCCGGCGCCGCCCCCGCCATTCTAGCGCATCCGGGCGAGAACCACGAAACTGAAAGCCGGGCCCTCCTCGGATTCGGGCGGATGATCCTCGCGGCTGACCTCGCGCCATTGACCGGCGGGCAGGTCGGGGAAGAACGCGTCGCCGGGAAAGGTGCCGTCGATCTCGGTGACGTAGAGCCGGTCGGCCGCGGCCAGGGCCTGGGCGTAGATCTCGGCGCCGCCGATGACGAAGACCTCGTCTCCGCCCTCGATCTCGGCGATGGCGCGGGCCTTGCGGAGCGCCGCTTCGAGGTCGTGGACGACGTCGGCGTCGGCGCGTTCGAAGGCCTCGTTACGGGTCACCACGATGTTGGCCCGGCCGGGCAGCGCGGCGCCGATCGCCTCGTAGGTCTTGCGGCCCATGATCACCGGCGCGCCCATGGTGACGCGCTTGAAGTACTTGAGGTCGGCGGAGATGTGCCACGGCATGCCGCCGTCGAGGCCGATGGCCCGGTTCCCGGCCATGGCGACGATCAGGGAGACGCGGATCAAGCCGGCCGGCCCTAGACCGCGATGGGCGCGGCGATGTGGGGATGCGCCTCGTAGCCGACCAACTCGAAGTCCTCGAACCTGAACTCGAAGATGTCCGTGACGTCGGGGTTGATGCGCATTTGCGGAAGCGCCAAAGGCTCGCGGGTCAGCTGCTCGTCGGCCTGCTCGAAGTGGTTCACGTAGAGGTGCGCGTCGCCCAGCGTGTGGACGAAGTCACCGGGCTCGAGGCCGGTGACCTGCGCCACCATCATCGTCAGCAGCGCGTAGGACGCTATGTTGAAAGGCACGCCGAGGAAGATGTCGCAGCTCCGCTGGTAGAGCTGGCACGACAGCTTGCCGTCGGAGACGTAGAACTGGAACAGGCAGTGGCACGGCGGCAGCGCCATGTCGTTGACGTCGGCGACGTTCCAGGCGCAGACGATGTGGCGGCGCGAGTTGGGGTTCGACTTGATGTCGTCGACCACTTGGGCGATCTGGTCGACGCGGCCGCCGTCGGGCGTCGGCCAGGACCGCCACTGGTAGCCGTAGACGGGGCCGAGCTCGCCGTTCTCGTCGGCCCATTCGTCCCAGATCCGGACGCCGTTGTCCTTCAGGTACTTGATGTTGGTGTCGCCGGCCAGGAACCACAGCAGTTCGTGGATGATCGACTTCAGGTGCAGCTTCTTCGTGGTCAGCACCGGGAAGCCGGCCCGCAGGTCGAAGCGCATCTGGTGGCCGAAGACGCTCTGGGTGCCAGTGCCGGTGCGGTCGCCCCGGAGGACGCCCTCATCGCGGACGCGGCGGAGGAGATCGAGGTATTGCTGCATGCGCGGATTTTAGCGCGGCGCCGGGCGGCCTCCAAGCAAGGCCGTTTTCACCCCGGGCCGGCCCGATTATAGTGGCGGCGAATCAATAACTTGCAGAGGTCGAGGTGACGCCTTCCGCAATCACGCCGCGCGCCGCCGCTTGGAAATTCGGCGCCGCGATTCTCTCCCGGGCACCGGGACCCGCCGGCCATGGCTGAAACGCCGGGCCCGCCCGAAACACCGGAACAGGTCGTCGGCGCCGAACTGGTCGACGGCGAGACCCTGGCCTGGACCGGGCGCGCCGGGCGCGACGCCTACACCGGATCGAACCCGTTCCGCACCCTGTTCGGGCGGATCGTCCTGATCGGCGGCCTGGTGGCGCTCTACTACGGTTACGACGCGGTCTCGGTGAACCCGCGCAGCCCGGGCCTGTTCGGCATCATGTTCGGCCTGATCTTCACGATCTTCGGGGCCGGGCTGGCGATCAAGCCCTACTGGCACTGGTACACGGCGCTCCATACCTTCTACGGCGTCACCAACCGGCGCGCCATGATCATCCGCACCAAGCCCTGGTTCGCGATCCGGAACTTCGCCAACCTGCAGATCGAGGGCGTCGCCCAGGAATACAACGGCGACGGCACCGGCAACGTGATCTTCGCCACCGAGCCCTTCGGCCGGGTCCGCGCGCTGCGCGCCGCGGTCGGCTTCTGGGGCGCCGAGGACCCGGACGGCGCCGCCGCCGCGCTGACCCGGTTGAAGGAAAGCTGAGGCGCCGCGCTCAGTCGGCGCGCCCGGCGGCGTCGCATCCGGCGATGTAGCCCCAGGTCAAGCATGGCCCGAGGGTCGTGCCGGCGCCGACGCCCTTCGATCCGAAGCAGTTCGCCATTGCGTTGCCGGCGGCGTAGAGGCCGGGGATGGGCGTGCCGTCGGGCCTGAGCGCGCGGGCCCGCGCGTCGGTCCGCGCGCCGCCCTTGGTGCCGAGGAAGCTGGCCTTGAAGGGCATGGCGTAGAACGGCGGCTGTTCGATGGTGCCGAGCGTCGGGTTGGGCGTGTGCGCCGGGTCGCCGCCCCGGTTCTTATCCCAGATGCTGGCGCCGCGGCCGAAATCCTCGTCGACGCCGGCCCGGGCGAAGCCGCTGAACCGTTCGGCCGTCGCCGCCAGGCCCGCCGGGTCGACGCCGATCATCGCCGCCAGGGCCTCCAGGCTGTCGGCCTGGAAATGGTTGTCGGGCACCGATTTCTTCGGCAGGGCGTGCGGGTACTTGGCCGCGAACTGGCCGTCGAAGATGCGCCACGCCGGCAAGTGCCGGGGGGTCCCCGTGGCCGGGTCGATCTCGGCGAAGGCGAGGCCGATGTTCATCTGCTTCTCGTTGACGAACCGCCGGCCGAGCCGGTTGACGATCATCGTATGGGGCAGGAAGTAGTCGGCCGCCGGCAATCCCTGCAACCGGCCCTCGTACATCACCGGCGTGGTGCCCATGATCAGGGCCTGGTCCATGTGGTCGAGCTCGGCGCCGGCCTCCAGGGCCATGCGCTGGCCGTCGCCGGTGTTGGTGGCCGGGCTCGCCGTCCACTCGACCGGCCCCGGGAAGTGTTCGGCCATCATCTCGGCGTTCCACTCGAAGCCGCCCGACGCCAGGACAACGCCCTTGCGGGCGGTCAAGGTCATCGGCGTGCCGCCGCGCGTGACCTCGACCCCGGTGACGGCGCCGCCGGCGACGACCAGCCGCGTCGCCGCCGTGTCCGCCCAGACCTCGGCGCCGTGGTCCATGCAGCCGCGCAGCATCCCGATGGTCAGCGCGTTGCCGCGGGTCCGGAGGTCCCGCAATTGCCGCCAAATCAGGCGCGGCGCGAACCTGAGCGCCCACTTCTTCGGATTGGCGTAGAAGAAGGTGTCGACCAGTTCCTCGTAGTTGAGCCGGATGGCGACGGTGGGCGGGCGGATCCGGTCGCGCCAGGGCCCCGCCACGGCGGCCGGGATCGGCGCCGCCGAGACGTTGCGGCCGTAGGCCATGCCGCCGGCGGCCTCGGCGTAGGGATCGGGGTCGCGGTTCGGCGTGAACCGCGTCGGGCTGTGGTCCTCGACGAACTTCAGCATCTCCGGCGCGCGTTCGACGAAGGCCGCCCACAGCGGTTCCTCGGCGTTGTGCCAGCCGTCGGGGGAGACGGCGCGGATGTAGTCCATGGCCGCCTCCGGCGAATCGGAAACGCCGAGCTCGCCCATGCGGTGGTGGCCCGGCACCCAGATACAGCCGCCCGACATGGCCGTGGTGCCGCCGATCACCGGCGCCTTCTCGAGGACGACGACGCGCGCGCCGGCGACCGCCGCGGCGAGCGCCGCGCTCAATCCCGCCGCGCCGCTGCCGACGACCACCAAATCGAATTCCACGTATTCGTTCACCCCGTCCTCCCGGCGCCCAACATGCGACGGACGCGCGGGCGGTTTCAAGCGCCGAGGCCGGCGAAGTCGGCGATCCGCTCGGCCCGCCGTTCCCAGGTATGCTCGACCAGCATGCGTGCCCGGCCGTTGCTGGCGACGGCCTCGAGGCGTGCGTCGTCGGCCAGCAGGGCGGCGACGCCGGCGGCGGGGTCGGCGTCGTCGAGATAGATGATCTCGGACGCGCCGAAGGCGTCGGCGTAATAATCGGACCGGCTGGTCAGCGCCGCCGCGCCGCCGGCCATGGCGTTGACGACGCGCTCGTGAGAGCCGTTATAGCCGGGAAACGGATTAAGCACCGCCTTCGCCCGGTCGATCGCCGCCATGGCTTCCGAAATAGGCTGTTCACCGGCGAACCGGACTCCGGGAAATTTCTCCGCGTAAGTCTCCCAACCCTGCCCGACCACCGTCAGCGGAAACGCCGCCAGGGCCTCGACACAGGCGACGCGCTGCCAATTGCGGAGGTAGTCGTCGACCGTCTTCATATAGGGAAACAGGTCTTCGAAGCCGGCGTCGTCACCGATGACATCGAGAACCGCGGCCTCCAGGGGGCGAGCGAGATCGCGCCCGGCGATGTCGGCGATCTCGTTCAGCCGCGTTTCCACGTCGCGGCCGTAGTCGCGCCAGGCCCGGCGCTGCGCCTCCGGCGGCAAGAACAGGCTGGCGACGAGAACCAACGGCAGGTCGCGCTCGGCCCACGGCAGGTCGGCGCGGCGGACGGCGCCGTGGGGCAGGTGATGGCAGGCGAGGTCGTCGCGGATGAACTGGCCGACGAAGTTCGCCGCATGGCCGGCCGGAAAGGAGGCCTGGTAGCCGTCGAGCGGCAGGTCGATGCGGTCACGGAGACAGAATGGGTGGTCGAGGAACACGCCGACCACCGACGCACCCGACCGGTTGAACACCTCGATGGCGGGCGAGTCCGGCCGATCCGGCAGGCCGAAGCCGCTGACACAGATAATGGCGTCGGCGGCGGCGCCCTCGGCGATTTCATGAAACCGCCGTTCGGGTCCGGGATTGGTGAGATCGATGATGACGGGATCGAGCCCCAGCGCCGCGAAACCATCGGCCAGACCCGGCACCATGGCACCGACCGAGCCGTAGGTGCCCTCACCATTGAACAAGACGATCATCGCGGACCCGTCAATCGGTCTCGATCGGCAGCGCCGGATCGTTCGCCCATTCGGTCATCGAATTGTCGTAGACCGCGATGTCGGTGAACCCCAGTTGATGCATCAGGAACGCGTCCAGGGTCGCGGCGACGCCACCGCCGCAATAGGCGATCACCGGTTTCCCGGGGTCGGCGCCGACGGCCTCGAAGGCCGCCGCCGCGGCCGCCGGGTCGGGCAGTTTCAGGGTCTCCATGTCCTGCAGGGAATCCGCCGGCACATTGACGCTGCCGGGAATCCGCCCGGGCCGGCCGTAGCGCCCGTCGGCGCCGCTATGGATCGCCGGCCCGAGGGCGTTGATCGTGCAGACGCCTTGGTCGCCGATCGCGGCCCGCACCTCGGCCGGACCGACGAACAGTTCCGGGCGCGGGCTGGGCGCGAAGGACGCCGGCGGGTATGCGCCGGGCGCGCTCGATTGCGGTCGCCCCTCGGCGGCCCAGCTCGCCCAGCCGCCGTCGAGGATGGCGACGTTGTCGAAGCCGACGGCCCGGAACATCCACCAGTACCGGGTCGACCACGACAGGCTGCCGCGGCTGTAGAGGACGACCCGGGTGCCGGCGCCGACGCCCTTGGCGCCCATGCGCCGGGCGAACTCGTCCGGCGGCAGCATGGTGAACCGGAAGGCGCTCGCGGCGTCCGAGAACTCGCCCTGCAGGTCCACGTAGGCGGCGCCCGGGATGTGCCCGGCCTCGAAATCCGCGAGCCGGTTCTCGGAGCTCACCGGCGTGGCGCCGCTGGGGTCGTAGTTGAGGCGCATGGAACATTCGAGGATACGCAGCGCCGGGTCCTCGAGGTGGTCGGCCAGCCACGCGGTCGAGACGATGGCGTCGGGATATCGGTATTCGGCTGCGGTCATCGTTTCCTCCGGGTTTTGGCCTTCGCGGCGCGCTTCACCGCGTCATAGAGGATCGACAGCGCCCGGTCGAGCTCGGCCTTGGTGGTGGTCATCGGCGGCACCAGGCGGATGACGTTCTGCAGGCCCCGGGTGCCGCGGATCTGGAAGATCAGGCCGCGCTTCAGGCAGTGATCGAAGATCTTCCGGGTCTGGGCGTTGGCCGGCGTCTTCTTCTCGCGGTCGGTGACGAACTCGATCCCAAGGAGCACGCCGCGGCCGCGGATGTCGCCGATCAGCTCGAACTCCTTGGCCATCTTGCGGAACGCGCCCTTGACGCGGTTCTCGATGCGCGCCGCCTTGCCGGCCATGTCCTCGTCGACGACGATGTTCAGGCTCTCCTCGCCGGCGGCGCACAAGAGCGGGTCGGTAGCGTGCGAACGGGTCGCGAAGTAGCCGTTCTTGACCGCCGCCTTGGCGACCGGCGCGGTGGCGCAGACGGCGCTGATCGGCAGGCCGCCGCCGAAGTGCTTGGATATGCCGAGGATGTCGGGCTTGACGCCTTTCTCGTGCTGGAAGCCGAACAGCTTGCCGGTCTTGCCGAGCCCGGTCTGCGCCTCGTCCATGATCATCAGCATGCCGCGCGCCTTCAGCGCCGCCTGCAGCTTGGCGAAGTAGCCGTCGGGCGGCACGATGACGCCGCCGGCGCTGAGGATCGGCTCGCCGATGAAGCCGGCCGGGGCGTCGGTGAAGTTGGCGTCGGCCAGTTCCAGCGACGCGCTCAGGCATTGCACCTCGCACTTCGGGAACGTCAGCTTCAGCGGGCAGCGGTAACAGTACGGCGTCAGGATCGCCGCCGTCGCCGGCGCCACCACGCTGTGCTTCTGGCGGCTCCAGTTGAACGACAGCGACCGGGTCAGGTACGACGTCGAGCCGTGCAGCCCGGCGTGGAATCCGATCACGTCGGTGCCGCCGGTCGCTTTGCGGGCCAGATCGACGCAGGCCTCGATGGTGTCGGAGCCCGAGACCAGGAACAGCGACTTCGTCAAACCCGCCGGCATCAGCTTGCCAAGGCGCTCGTGCAGCCGGAGGCGCGGCACATTGAGCATGGTATTGGTCGAATGCATCATCGAGGCCATGGTCTTCTCGATGGCCGCGACCATGCGCGGGTGCTGGTGGCCCAGCGCCGCGCCCATCTGCCCCGATTGGAAATCCAGGTATTCCTTGCCGTCGATGTCGGTGACCGTGCGGCCCGCCGAGGCGGCCAGCACCGGCCGGTCCTCGAGCCCGCCCATGTAGCTGGACTTCTCGGTGGGGAACATCCACCGCCCGGCGATCCGCTTGGCCTTGGCCTTGTCCATCCTTCCCTCCGTCCCTCCTTGGCTGGCGGCCCAGGTTAGCACCGATTGACCGGCCGGCGCGAACCCGGCAAGCTCGCGCCATGTCCGATGCGCCCGTCACCGTCTCCGCCGAGGAACTGTCGGCCCTCGCCCGGCAGGCCTTCGAGGCCGCGGGTTTCCCGGCGGCCGACGCCGAGACGGCGGCGGAGATCCTGGTCACCACCGACCTGATGGGCATCTCGACGCACGGCGTACACCGCCTCGAGCAGTACCTGAAACGGGTTTCCGCGGGCGTCGTCCAAGCGGCGCCGGAGATCACCGTCGACGACCGGGCGCCGGCCCTGGCGATCGTCGACGGCGGCGCCGGCCAGGGCCAGGTGGTCGGCGCCCGCGCCCTGGAGCTGGCCATGAGGAAGGCGCGCGAGACCGGCGCCGCCTTCGTCAGCGTCCGCAACTCGAACCACTTCGGCGCCACCGCGCCCTACGGCTACGCGGCGACGGTCGCCGCCATGGCGTTGTTCTCGGGGACCAGCGCTTCGCCAGCCATGTCGCCCTTCGGCGGCCGCGACCGCAAGCTCGGCAACAACCCCATGGGCTTCGCGGCGCCGAGGCGCGCCGGCGCGCCGTTCATCCTCGACATGGCGATGAGCGTCGCGGCCCGCGGCAAGATGCGGAAGCTCCGCGACGCCGGCGAGGAGATGCCCCTGGGCTGGGCACTGGACGCCGACGGCAACCCGACCACCGACCCGGTCGCCGGGCTCGACGGCTTCATCCAGTTCGTCGGCGGCCACAAGGGATACGGCCTTTCCCTGATGGCCGACATCCTCGGCGGCCTGATGTCCGGCGGCCGCTTCCTCGACGACGTCGGCGACATGTGGGCGGAGACGGAACCGCAGGGCGTCAGCCACTTCTTCCTGGTCCTCGACCCGATCCGGCTGTTGGGCGCCGGCGCCTACTACGACCGGATGGAGGCGTTCGCGGCGAAGATCAAGAGCACCGCGCCCTTCGAAGCGGGCGGCGAGGTGCTGCTGCCCGGCGAGATCGAATACCGCTGCATGAGCGAGCGCCGCGACAACGGCATCCCGCTGGCGCCGGACCTGTTCGATACGGTGAAGCGCCTGGCCGGCGCCTAGGTCTCGTCCAGGAAATAGCCGCAGGCGAGGATCAACAAACCGATCCGGCGCGCGTAGGTGCGCTTCGCGCGGACCCGCTTCGTCTTCGGGTCCCAACCATCGTAGCCGACCCACACGGCGTCGCCCGATTCGTCCAGCGCCTGGATGATCTCGTTGACGTAGGGCCGGCCCCTGGCGCCCTGGGTCGGCCGGATGTCGTGGCCGATCATCCGCGCGTTGGGATGGGCGCGCAGCGTGCCGTTGGTCTCGAAGACGAATATGTAGAGCCCCAGTTCCGGCCGGTGCCAGTCGCCGACCCGGGTGCCCTTCAGCGTCCGCACCAGACCGTCGCGGCCGACCCGCTCGGCCATGGCGTCGACCCAGGCGGTGATGGCCTTCGCCTCGCGGGAACGGTATTCCGTCGCCGATACGGCGGGCGCGGCCAGCAAGCCGGCCATCAGAACCGTCATGGCCGCCAGCCGGTTGGTCAGGCCGCCGGCGCGCGCTTTCGCGAATCCCGCCATCGCCGGAGACTACCATCATTCCGATAAGCGAGCCCGTCAATTCTCACGGATCGTGTTCCCGGCTGCCGCTTCCGGCCGTGGCGCCTATTGCCTGGGGTCGGCGCTGAGCGTCGCCTCGAGGCGTTCGGCGGCGGCCTTCATGGCGGGCACGTGGGTCATCGCCTTCTCCAGGGTCAACCGCTGGATCGGGCCGTGCACGGCCAAGGTCGCGCAGATCCGCCCCCGGGGATCGTTGATCGGCACCGAGACGGCGACCATGCCTTCGTAGAACTCCTCGTCGTCGACGCCGATCCCCTCCGAGCGCGTCTTCTTCAACTCGGCCATCAGGACCTCGGGATCGGTGATGGTGTTGGACGTGAAGGGTTCCAGCATCAGCGTGTCGATGAGCCGCTTGCGCTCGCGCGCCGCCAGTTGACTGAGATAGAGCTTGCCGCTGGCCGTGCAATGCAACGGCACGCGGCTGCCCACCGGCAGCGAAATACGCAACGGCCAGTCGGTTTCGACCCGGTCCAGATACAACATCTCGGTACCGTTCGGGACCGTCAGGTTGCAGGTCTCGCCGACCTTGGCGGAGATCGACTGCAGCACCAGCTGGCGCTCCAACAGCAATGTGCTGCCGCCCAGTACTTCCATCGACAGGGACCGGAGCCTGGGTCCGGGGATGTAGCGCCGGCCGTCGACGGCGCGCTCGATCAGCTTTTGCGATTCGAGCAGGTCGCACAACCGGTGCGCCGTCGGCTTCGCCAGGTCCAGACGTTCGGCCAGTTCCGAATAGGAAACCGGCCAGGGCGAGGCGACGACGGCCTCCATGATGGAAAATACCCGTAGAAAGCTATGCCCTTTGTCGCGCATTCCTCCTCCTCATGGAACGTGCTGTGGGTCTGATTTGGCGCCTTAACCGAAAGGACGATTGGTGTCGGTGGGTTAGGAGACTTACCACCAACACCAATCGCTGTCGAGCCGTGGACCGACCTCAAATGGGACGAGAGGCGAGTGGTCCGACAGCCCGTCGGGAGGCTGTATTTCCGTTCGTTCTCCTCATCGATCTACTTGCCGATGCTGCCCAACATGAAGGTCGACAGCTCCGGAATGAGCGCGATGAACACCCAGCAGATCATCAGGGCGACGAGGTACGGCACGGTGTATTTCAATATTCGGAAATACGGTATGCCGGTGATCCCGCTGGCCACGTAGAGGTTGAGGCCGTAGGGCGGCGTGATGAACCCGATCGCGTCGCCGACTAGGAAGATGACGGCGAAGTGGATGGGATCGACGCCGATGCTGGCCGCGATGGGGGCCAGGATCGGTGCCAGGATGATCGTGTTCGGCAGGCTCTCCAGGATGGTCCCGGCGATCAGCACGATGAACATGCAGGCGAACAGGATCGGATAGTACCCGCCCAGATTGGCCAGCATCGCGGTGACGAAATCCTTGGCGCCCAAGAGCGACAGGATCTGCTGCATGACGACGGAAATCGCGATCAACGGCACCAGCATGCCGGTGATCTGGCCCGACCGGAGAATGATGTCCGGCAGTTCCTTGATGTGGAAACCGGGCACGAAGACCATCGCGCCGACGCTGGCGCCCTCGGCGCTGCCGTCGCGCGCCAGCTTGAGGCGCTTGGCGATCGGGTACATGACCAAGCCGACGATCATGCAGAACCCGGCGGTCACGCCGGCGGCTTCCGTCGGCGAGAACTTACCGGTGTAGATGCCCCAGATGACCAGGCCGATGGCGAAGAAGCCGAGCCACGCACCGAAGGCGGCCTTGATGATCCGGGTGATCTGGAACTTGATGATCTCACCCCAGCCGTACTTCTTCGACATGTACCAGCAAGCCAGCTGCATGCCGACGACCATCATGACTCCGGGGATCATGCCGCCGATGAACAGATCCGAGATGGAAAGGTTCATCAGGAACCCGTAGACGATGAAGATGATGCTCGGCGGAATGATGATGCCGACCGTGCCGCCGGCCGCGACGGTGGCGGCGGCGAAGTTCTTGTCGTACCCGTTCTCGCGCATTTCCGGATACATGATCGAGCCGATGGTCGCGGTGGTCGCCGAGTTCGATCCGGAGATCGCCGCGAACAGGCCACAGG
>JAPPPF010000082.1 GCA_028817665.1 Magnetovibrio sp.
AATTAGGTTTTGACAATATAAAAACGTATAATATATAAATCCCTTATCTGAACTACAATTCATGAGGGACTCCGGAAGATGAACATGAACGCCTCCCACGGCCTCGGCGGCGACGCGAGTTGGGCAAAGACGAGCGAGACCGCGGGGATCGACGCACCGACGCTGAACGCCTGGCTGGACGCCGGCGACACGCTTCTGGTCGACGTTCGCGAGCCGCACGAGTGCGAGCAAGAACGCATCCCGGGCGCCTTCCTGGTCTCCATGTCCAGGTTCGAGATCGAGACCTTCCCCCGGGTCCCCGGCTTGAAGACCGTGTTGATCAGCGAGGCCGGCCCACGTTCGGTCGCCGTCGCCGAGCGTCTGCATGACGCGGGCTTCGGGCAGATCTACGCGCTCGAGGGCGGGATCGAGGCCTGGAAGTCGGCCGGCCTGGCGACCCAGGCCTAAGACGCCCCATGGCCCCGGCCGCGCCGCCAGAGATCTCCGAAAGCGACGTCCCCGAGGCCGAACCGGCCACCGTCCTCGGCTGGCTCGACGCCGGCGAGATCATCCTCGTCGACGTCCGCGAGATCATCGAATACGAGGAAGAACATATTCCCGGCGCCCTGCTCTCCCCGCTCTCCAGCTTCGACCCGGCGCGCTTTCCCCGCTTTCCCGGCAAGAAGGTGGTGATCCACTGCGCGCTCGGCAAGCGTTCCGCCAACGCGGCCCGGCAGCTGATCAAGGCCGACTATCCGGCCGAAATCATCAACATGGCCGGCGGCATCTTGGCCTGGCAGGCGCAGGGCTGCCCGACCGAGGTCCAGCACGAGGACCGCGACGGGCTGCCGTTCGTCGACGATCGCACCTCCAAACACGCGATGCCGGCACTGCGCCCCGGCGTGCATCCGGGACGCGTCCTGGAGAGTGAGTTCTTGAAGCCGTTCGGGCTCAGCCGGGCGGCGCTCGCCGACGCGGTCCGGGTGCCGCCATCCAGGATCAACGCGATCGTCCGCGGCGAACGCCGGATCACCGCGGAGACGGCCATGCGATTGTCGCGCTATCTCTGCACCACCGAGGAATTCTGGCTGCGCCTGCAGGCGGCCCATGACCTGGATCGGGCCCGCACCGCCCACGGCAAGCGCGTCACGCGCGAGGTCCAGCCGCGGCGCACCAGCACCCGCGAAGGCCGCGGCGCACCGCCGGCCGGCTGAGCGGCCACGGCGCCTTGCCAAGCCGCGCCGCGCTCCCTACATCTTCAGGATCGCCACCCGGGCGGATCGACAACGAGGGGGAAGCGCATGGCCGAAGTTCATGAAACCGACGCCGAGGACGTCCAGGCCTGGATCGATTCCGGTGACGCGGTCATCGTCGATGTCCGCGAGGACGGTGAATTGCTGCAAGCGCGCCTGACCGTCGATTTCGTCCACGCGCCGCTGTCCAGGTTCGATCCGGACGCGATCCCGACGGAGACGGAAAAACGCGTCGTCTTCGTCTGCGCCCAGGGCATGCGGTCCCTGCAGGCGGCCCAATACATGGTCAACCAGGGCCTGCTCACCGACGCCTACAACCTGCGCGAAGGCATCGCCGGGTGGCACCGTGACGGCTTCGCCCTGGAAAGCGGCTGAACCTCACCCCTCGAAACGGCCGCCGATCAAGAATTCCCTGTTGCCCTCGGGCCCGGTGATCGGGCTCTCGGTGACCCCCAGCACCCGCCAGCCCGGCAACCCGCCGAGCCAGCCCTCGATGCGGGCGCAGACCGCGTCGTGCAGGGCCGGGTCGCGGACCACGCCGCCCTTGCCGACCTGACCCTTGCCGACCTCGAACTGCGGCTTGATCAGCGCCACCAGATGGGCGCCCGGCACGGCCAGACCGAGGGCGGCCGGCAACACCGTCTCGAGACCGATGAAACTGGCGTCGCAGACGATCAGACCGGCCGGTCGATCGACCTCGGCGCGGCTCAGGTGGCGCGCGTTGGTCTTCTCCAAGACCCGGACCCGGTCATCGTTCCTAAGCTTCCAGGCCAATTGACCGTGGCCGACGTCGACGGCGTAGACCACGGCCGCGCCGCGCGCCAACAGGACGTCGGTGAAGCCGCCCGTCGAGGCGCCGACGTCGACGCAGACCCGGCCCGCGGGATCGATGCCGAAATGGTCGAGGCCGCGCACCAGCTTGAGGCCGCCGCGGCTGACCCACGGATGGTCCTGGCCACGGACCTCGAGGGCCGTGTCGGCGCCGACTTGCTGACCGGCCTTGTCGAGTCGGCGCTCGCCGGCGAACACTAGGCCCGCCATGATCACGGCCTGCGCCTTGGCCCGGCTCTCGGCGAGGCCGCGCTCGACCAAGGCCACGTCGAGGCGCTGCCTGCTCGCGGGTTTCTGATCTGGAGGTTTCGCCATCGGCCGCGTCCTCGCGGGCGCCGGCGCGCGGTCAGGCGCGGGCCGCCCGCAGCACCGCTTCGGCTTCCTCGGCCCGGCCCAGCGCCGACAGCACCCGGGCGACGATGTGGCTGGCGCCGAGGCCCGCCTGCTCGACCTGGGCCACCGGATTGTCCTGCTCGAGGAATTCGTCCGGCATGGTCATGACCCGGAACTTGAGCCCGTCGTCGAGCAACCCTTCGTTGGCCAGGAATTGGCTGACGTGGGCGCCGAACCCGCCGACCGCGCCTTCCTCGATGGTGATCAGCACCTCGTGGTCGTCGGCGAGGCGCTGGATCATCTCCTCATCGAGGGGCTTGGCGAAACGCGCGTCGGCGATCGTCACGCTGAGGCCCTTGGCCGCCAGTTCCTCGGCCGCGCGGGTCGCTTCCTTGAGCATCGCGCCGAGGCTGAGGATGGCGACGGTCTTGCCTTCCTGGATAATCCGGCCCTTGCCAATTTCCAGCGGCACGCCGTCGGCCGGCAGCTCGACGCCGACCCCCTCGCCACGCGGATAACGGATGGCGCTCGGCCGGTCGTCGATGGCCACCGCGGTGGCGGTCATGTGAACCAGTTCGGCCTCGTCGCTGGGCGCCATGACGACGAACCCCGGCAGGGCGCAGAGGTAGGTCAGGTCGAAGGCGCCGCAGTGCGTCGAGCCGTCGGCGCCGACGTAACCGGCGCGGTCGATGGCGAAGCGCACCGGCAGCTCCTGGATGGCGACGTCGTGGACGACCTGGTCGTAGGCGCGCTGCAGGAATGTCGAATAGATCGTCGCGAAGGGCTTGTAGCCTTCCGTCGCCATGCCGGCGGCGAAGGTGACACCGTGCTGCTCGGCGATACCGACGTCGAAGCAACGGTCCGGGAACGCCTCGCCGAACTTGTCGAGGCCGGTGCCGGACGGCATCGCGGCGGTTATCGCCACCACCTTGTCGTCCTTCTTCGCCTCGTTGATCAGGGCGTTGGCGAAAACGCCGGTGTAACTCGGTGCGTTGGCCTTCGGCTTGTGCTGCTTGCCGGTGACCAGGTCGAACTTCGAAACGCCGTGGTACTTGTCGGCCGACTTCTCGGCCGGATCGTAGCCGTGGCCCTTCTCGGTGGCCACGTGCAACAGCACCGGACCGGGTTCCTTGTCGTCGCGGAGGTTCTTCAGCACCGGCAAAAGGTGGTCCAGGTTGTGGCCGTCGACGGGGCCGACGTAATAGAAGCCGAGTTCCTCGAACAGCGTCCCGCCGGTGACCATGCCGCGGGCGTATTCGTCGACCTTCTGGGCCGCCTCCTCGATGGGGCGCGGGAACTTCTTGGCGATGTCCTTGGCGAAATGCCGCACCGAGCGGAACGGTTTCGACGAGATCAGCCGCGACAGATAGGCGCTCAGGGCGCCCACCGGCGGGGCGATCGACATGTCGTTGTCGTTGAGGATGACGATCAGCTTGGCGTCCATGGACCCGGCGTTGTTCATCGCCTCGTTGGCCATGCCGGCTGTCATCGCGCCGTCGCCGATCAGCGCGATGACCCGCCTGTCGCCGCCCGCCAACTGGTCCGCCACGGCCATGCCGAGGCCGGCCGAGATCGACGTCGACGAGTGCGCCGCGCCGAAGGGATCGAATTCGCTTTCCGTGCGCTTGGTGAAGCCCGACAGACCGCCGCCCTGACGCAGGGTGTGCATGCGGTCGCGCCGCCCCGTCAGGATCTTGTGCGGATAGCACTGATGACCGACGTCCCAGATCAACCGGTCGGCGGGCGTGTCGAAGACATGATGGATGGCGACGGTCAGCTCGACGACGCCGAGACTGGCGCCGAGGTGGCCGCCGGTGATCGACACCGAGCGCACGGTATCCATGCGCAACTCGTCCGCCAACTGCTTGAGCTGATCGGAAGTGAACTCGCGCAGGTCCGCCGGCAGCTTGACCGAATCAAGTAGCGGCGTCTGGAATTCAGCGTTCAATGGGCGTTCCCTTCCCCGATGCCGGTCTGGATCAGCAATCCCCAATTCACGTTACAATTTTGTAACTTAAAGGAAAACTAGCCTTTAAGACCGGCGATTTACAATAAAATGCGCGAGAGCGCGTAGTGAATCGGCCTTTTCACCGAAAATTTCAAGATGTTCCTGCGCCTGATTGCTTAAAAGTTGCGCCTGGGTATGCGCCTGTTCGATACCCAACAACGAGACGAACGTCGCCTTGCCGGCCGCCGCGTCCTTGCCGGTTTGCTTGCCGACCTCGGCCGCGTCGCCCTCGACGTCAAGCAGGTCATCGGCGATCTGGAAGGCCAGGCCGATGTCGTGGGCGTAGTTGTGCAGTCGGTGTCGGGCGTTCTCGGACGCCTTGCCGAGCACCGCGCCCAGTTCGCAGGAAACGGCGATCAATTCGCCCGTCTTCATCCGCTGCAGCCGGGTGATCTCCGGCATGTCGAGCTCGTGGTCCTCGGCGTAGATATCCAGCATCTGGCCGCCGACCATGCCCTGGTGCCCGGACGCCTTGGCCAGCGCCAGGACCAGATCGGCGCGGACCTTCGCGTCCTGGTGGGTGGCGTCTTCGGCCAACACCTCGAAGGCCTTGGTCAACAGCGCGTCGCCGGCGAGGATCGCGGTGGCGTCGTCGAAGGCGATGTGACAGGTCGGCTGACCGCGCCTGAGATCGTCGTTGTCCATGGCCGGGAGGTCGTCATGGATGAGTGAATAACAATGCACCATCTCGACGGCGGCCGCGGCGCGGAGCGCCCGCTCCTCGTCAACCTCGAACAGCGCGGCCGACTGGGTCACCAGGAACGGTCGGACGCGTTTGCCGCCGCCCAACGCCGAGTACCGCATGGCCTCCATGACTCGGTTCTCGTGGCCGTCGGTCTCCGCCAGCAATTCGTCGAGCACCCGGTCGACGGCTTCGGCGTTGGCGGTCAGCGCCGCCTTGAACTCCGCTTTGTCGGTCATTCGGGATCCAGGCTCTCGGTCTCGGCCTCGCCATCCGGACCGAGCACGATCTTGTCGCTGCGCGCCTTGGCGTCCTTCAGCTTGTTCTCGCAATGGCGCTTCAGGTGGGCGCCGCGGGCATAGGCGTTGATCGCCTCGTCCAGGTCGCCGGACCCGGTTTCCAGGTCGCGGACGATCTCCTCGAGCTAGCCG
>JAPPPF010000203.1 GCA_028817665.1 Magnetovibrio sp.
CCACGACTTTGTCTGACAGGCGCGACACCGTATGAAGTCGTGGATGCCCGGATCACGTCCGGGCATGACGGCGGGGCGGGAGAAAGTGTCCCGTTAGTGTAAACCGCCTCTCACAAGTTTCCGCGATAGTGCGAGCCTCGATCCCGGCGGCGCCTCTCGGCGCCGGCACGCGGCGGTTCGAGGCCCTATTCACAATGTCAAATAGCGCGCAACGGCCGATGGTCGGGCCGCGCGATCTTGATGAGAACATAACACGAACAGTTGGTAAAGTCAAGCGTGCGCGACTGAGCGGTGCCGGTTCACGCCGAATCCCGACCGAGGGCGGCCCGCAACGGATCCAAGTGGGCCTCGTAGCGGCGCCAGGCCTCGACCGATCCCGAATACAGTCCCTGGCGGACCTGCACGCTGCTCGCCGTGGCGACCCGCCGTTCGGTCCGGTGAAAGTCCAGGCAGGCGTCATCCCAGGGAAGCTCCAGATAATCCAGCAGCCGACGGGTCTCGGCGGCCTGATCGGCGATCAGGTCCTCATAGTGCAGCTCGAGCATGGCATCGGGGAGAACCGCGCGCCAATGCGCCATCAGCTCCGCGTAGAGACCGTGGAAGGCGCCCAGTTCCCCGAGGTCGTAGGCGAAATCGAGCCGGTCGGTGAACAGCGTCTTGTAGAGCGACAGGCAGGTATCCTCGGGCGTCCGCCGGCAATGCACGATCCGGGCGTTCGGCAGAATCAGCGCGATCAGCCCGACATAGAGGAAGTTTTGCGGCATCTTGTCGGTGACGCGGGCCGCGGCCGGGGCGCGGGCACGGAGCCGGTCGAGGTAGGCGCCGCCGAGCCGCCTGAAGGCGTCCGCGTCGAGGCCGGGGATGTTGGCGGGAAACGCATCCGGCCCGCCGGAAATCTCGGTGAGGAACATCAGCTCGCCGGCCCCGGCAACGTCGGGGTGCGAGGCGACGATCTGCTCGACCAGGCTGGTGCCCGAGCGCGGGATGCCGAGGATGAAGATCGCCAGGCGGTCCGGGTCGCCGCCCCCCAGCCGCCGGCCCAACAGGTCCGGCGTGAAGACCTCGCGTATGCGGCGCATGAGATCGCGGTCGGCGCCGAGATCGTAGTCCAAGGTCGGCCGCTTCAGCGCGTTGCCGGCGGCGAACATCTCGAAGGCGTCGTCGTAGGCGCCCCGGTCCTCGAGCGCCTTGCCCATCTTCTTGGTCGAGAGCTCCAGGACGGCGGAGAAGTCGCCGCGCTGCCAGCCCATGATGTTCATGATCAACTCCGCCACCGAGCGCTTGCCCGAACCCTTGTTGCCGATGTTGATGCGCTTGCCCTCCAGATCCTGGAAGGTCTCGATCTCGGCGTCCTTCCTGACCAGGACCGCGATGGGCATGGAATAAAGCGTGGTGACGGCGCGGATCTCCGGGTTCGGGCCGATCGCCTTGAAGGCGTTGAGGCCGTCGTGGGCCTGGAAGGCCAGGTCGGAGCGGGTGATTCCCATCTCCAACTCGCCCGACATCACGGCCTGGATGTTGTAGACCGACCCGCCCGTGTTGTAGGCGATGCAGCGCACGCCGTGCTCGAGCCGGGAATCGTTGACCAGGTCGCAAATGCCGCGCCCGACGGGGAAATAGGTGCCGTTGGGGGATCCGGTGCCAAGCGCCACGAACTTGTCCTTGGCCAGCGCCGCCGGCGCGGCGCCGATCAGGCCGAGGCCGAAAACGGCCGGCAAGAACATGGCGCGGCAAACCCGCGTCGCCTTGGCGAGGATATCCACCCTGGAACCGTCCCTATGGTCCAAATGTTCGTTCGTTTTCGCCACGGTTGGGTCTAACCCACTGACCCACCATGACTCTTGGCGGCATTTTAGAGGGTCAAACATTGTTCGTCACCCCGAATCTCCGAGGTGAAACAATGGCTTCCAGAGGGTGGATTGTCCTCAGGCGAGGAGTTGCGCGTATCCGAACAGGGCCGGCTGGCCGCCGGTGTGGAGGAACAGCACGTTTTCATCGGCGCCGAAGGCGCCCTCGCGGACCAGGCCGATGAGCCCGGCCATGGTTTTCGCCGTATAGACGGGATCGAGCAGGATTCCCTCCGTTTGGGCGGTCATTTCCAGGGCTTCGGTGACCTCGGGCGTCAATTCGCCGTATCCGGGACCGAGCCAGGTGTCGCGGACCATCACGTCGTCATCGCCGACGACGTCCGTGGCGCCGACCATTTCGGCGACCTCGCGGACCCGGCGCTGGACCCGCGGCAATTGCTGTTCGGCGCCGCGGCGCACGCAGATGCCGTAGACCGGCACCTTGCTGCCGCCCTGGCGCAATCCGACCAGGAAGCCCGAGTGGGTGGCGGCGCTGCCCGACGCCAGGACCACCGCGTCGAGGCGAATGCTCTGGCTTTCCGCCTGGCCGACGGTCTCCAGCGCCGATTCGACGTAGCCCAGCGAGCCGAGCGGCGGATGATCGATGCCGAGGTGCACCACGTAGGGCTTGCCGCCGGCGGCGCGGACGTCGTCGGCGATCTTCTCCAGCGCGGCGTCGGCGGCCGCCTCGTCCTCGCCAACGGGAAAGGAATGCATGGTCGCGCCCAGGAGCTTGTCCAGGAGCACGTTGCCCGACGTCCGGTAGGTTTCGTCTTTGCCGGCGACCCGTTCCTCCAACTGGATGTGGATGTCCATGCCAAGCTTGCGCGCCGCCGCCGCCGCCTGACGGACGAAATTCGACTGCACGGCGCCGGTGATGATCACCGTGTCGGCTTCCTGAGCGACGGCCTCGCCCAGGTAATACTCCAACTGCCGCGCCTTGTTGCCGCCCATGGCCAGCCCGGTGCAGTCGTCGCGTTTCATGTACAGGTTGGGACCGCCGAGGGTCGCGCTCATGTTCGGCATGGCTTCGAGAGCCGTCGGTTTGTGAGCCAGTTCCACTCTCGGGAAATCGCTGAGCGACATGGTGGCCTCTCCTTGATCATGGGTCTCGCGTCGATGGGGAGTGCCCCCTTATACTCTCGCCGATGATGGATGGAAAACCCCCCAGCGTGCCGGTTTTTCGCAGGTCTGCCATGCGGCGCGCGGCGGTCTGTCTGACCGCCGTCCTGTTGGCCGCGATTCCGGCCCGTGCCTTCCAGCCCGAGATCATGGACTCGGTGGTCGCCGTGGTGCCGCATTGGCCGGGATTCCCGCCCGCCGGCTCCGGGCGCGAGGCGCCTGAGGGCACCGCCGTCGCGGTGTTGCCGGGCGGCTACCTGGCGACCAACGCGCACGTCCTCGGCAAGGCCGAGCGCGTCGACATCCGGCTCGCCGACGGGCGTCTGGTGGCCGCCGAGATCGTCGGCCGCGACGCGCCCACGGACCTGGCGCTCCTGAAGGCGCCGGGCCGGTTCCCGGTGCCGGAGATGGCGCCGGCGCCGGCGCTCGGCGCCAAGGTCTGCGCCGTCGGCAACCAGTTCGGCCTGGGCCTCAGCGTCACCTGCGGCGTGGTCTCGGCGAGCCGGCGCTCGAACGCCGGGTTCAACCCCATCGAGGATTTCATCCAGACCGACGCGAGCGTCAACCCGGGCGGGTCGGGCGGCGCGCTGGTCGATGCCGAGGGTCGGCTCGTCGGCCTGGTCTCGGTGATCTTCACCAAGAAGGGCGACGCCAACATCGGAGTCAATTTCGCCGCCTCGGCGGCCCTGGTGGGACGGGTCGCGGCCGACCTCCGCGACCACGGCAGGGTCCTGGCGGCGGACGCCGGCTTCCGGGTCGCCCGGCTCGGCGCCGAGGCGCGCCGCCGTCATTCGGGTGCGCGCGTCGTCAAGGTTCGGCGCGGCGGTCCGGCGCTGGCCGCCGGACTGCAGGCCGGCGACATCGTCACGCGGGTCGCCGGGCGCGCCGTGATCCACCCCGGCGACGTCGCCGCGACGCTTTATCTGAAGCGGCCGGGCGACACCGTCGAGATCGCCTACCTGCGCGACGGCGCGGCGGCGACGCTGGAGCTGCGGCTCGGTCCCTGAACCTCACAAGCTCGTCATTTGTCGGGCTCACGCGGCCCGATTATCGTGGATCGAGGTTGATTTCCGGGAGGGAAACCATGCGTATCATGATCGCCGCCGCCGTCGCCCTGATGCTCGCCGCCCCGCCGGCGGCGGCCGAGAACCCGACGCCGTATTCCGGCATGAAATCGGTCGAGACCAAGACCCCCTTCGCCGCCTACGTGAAGAAGCTGAAGGGCGCCATCAAGGCCAACAGGATGGGCATCGTCGGCCACGCCTGCGCCAACTGCAGCGCCAAGGCCATCGGCGTCACCATCCCCGGCAACAACGTGGTGATGATCTTCCATCCGAAGTTCGCGGTGCGCATGCTGAAGGCCAGCGTGGCCGCGGGCATCGAGGCGCCCTTGCGCCTCTACGTCACCGAGAACAAGGACGGCACGGCGCGCCTCACCTACCGGCTGCCGAGCCACGTGTTCGGCGCCTATCAGGTGCCCGACCTCGACGCCATGGGCAGGGAGCTCGACGCCATCGTCGCCAAGATCGTCGCCGACGCGGCGGGCTGAGCGGCCATGGCGCTCGCCGCCGCGCCCGTTTCCACCCAGCGCGCGCTTCTCGGCCTCGGCGCCGGGCTGGCGGCGGCCGGGTTCATCCATCTGAACGGCGTCCAGCCCGGGAAGATGCCTTTGCTGGCCATAGGCCTGGCCATGGGCCTGGCGCTCTATCACGCCGCCTTCGGCTTCACCGGCGCCTACCGCCGCGCCATCGTCGACAAGGACAGTTCCGGGATCGTCGCCCAGGCGGTGATGCTGGGTCTCGCCATGGCGTTGTTCGCGCCGGTGTTGGCCGCCGGCGAGGCCTTCGGCCGGCCGGCCGGCGGCGCCGCCGCGCCGGTCAGCCTGTCCATGGCCTTCGGCGCCTTCATCTTCGGCGTCGGCATGCAGCTGGGCGGCGGCTGCGCCTCGGGGACCCTGTTCACGGCCGGCGGCGGCAGTCCGCGCATGGCCGTGGTGCTGGCGTTCTTCTGCCTGGGCGGGTTCGCCGCGACCTTCCATCTGGATTGGTGGCGCGCCCTGCCCGGGATCGGCTCCGTGTCGTTAGCCACGGAATTCGGCTGGCCGGCGGCGCTGGCCCTGCAGGGCCTTTTGCTGGCGGCCATCATCGCCGTCTGCCACGGCCTCGGCGCCCGGCCGCGCCAGCCCTGGGGGTTCGAGGGCGGCTTCCGCCCCGCCATGTTGGCGCGCGGCCCGTGGCCGATGCTGCTCGGCGCCGTGGCGCTGGCGGTTCTCAACTGGCTGACCCTGGTGAACGCCGGTCATCCCTGGTCGATCACCTGGGGGTTCACCCTGTGGGCGGCGAAGGCGGCGGCGTTTCTCGGCTGGGACCCGGCGGCCAGCGCCTTCTGGGCCTCGGGCTTCCCGGCCCGCGCGCTGGCCCGGCCGCTGGCCGCCGACACCACCTCGGTGATGAACCTGGGCATCATCCTCGGCGCCTTCGCCGCCGCGGCGCTCGCCGGGCGGCTCTGGCCCGCGTTCCGGAT
>JAPPPF010000299.1 GCA_028817665.1 Magnetovibrio sp.
GTAATTCCCCACGCCCACGATCCTCTTGGCGGGTTCCGTATGGTCGTTCGCCACTTCACCCCCCCCCACCATCGAAGAAAACCTGCGTTTGGGAAATATATCCAATTGGCGGAAACATGGCGACCCCGGAAACCGTTGGCGGTATATCTAGGGGCGCGACGCACTTGATTGCGGAAAGGACGCCCCTTGTTCGACATGACCGCCTACGCCGAGGCGAAGCGCTTGATCGCCGAATTGCTGGACATCGAGGATCAGCTCATGGCCAATGAATTGGAAATGCTGCACAGCCTCCGCGACAAGTACGCCGAGCCGATCACGCTCGACCCCTTCGACGTCACCGCGCTCAACGTGATGATGCGCAACATCGAGATCCGCAGGGGCTACGACTTCGATCCCAAGCGCGACGGCGGCCGCGTCATCGACCTGCCGCGCGACACCGGCGGCAAGCCGGACTGAGGCCGGCCCGGACGCGCGTCTCAGTCGATCGCCGCCATCAGCGCGTGGATGTCGTCGGCGGCATCGAGGGCGTTCACCAGCTCGATCGTTTCCGCCGCGCGTTCGACGCCGATCACCGGTTCGGCGAGGCGGCGGAACTTCGCGCTCAGGCGCGCCTCCTGGGCGTCGACGTCGTCGGCCGGCGCGCCGACGTCGTGGAACTGGACGAGGGAGCGGCCGTCGGCGAGGTCGATGACGATCTCGGCGGCGTGCCGGTTGTCGTGGACCTTGTCCTCGACCTCGACCTTGCGGCGCATTTCGACCAGGTCGGCTCGGGCGGCCAGTTCGTCCGTGTAGATGTCCCGATCGCCCGTATCCTCGCCGGCGAGCGCCATGGCAATGCAGTGGTGGATCGAGAACTTGACCTCGAGGCCGGTCGCCGGTTCCGGAATGCAGCACACACGGCGGTGACCGGGGTCGACCCGGGTCCGCACCCGCTGGACGTCGGCGGCGGCGAATTCATGCTGATCGAACAGCGCGCGCACCGCCTCGATGCTGGAATGGGTCAGGTAGCAGGCCGCGTGGTACTTGAACAGGTTCTGCTCGACCGCGTAGGGCGCCGCCGCGTCGGGCCGGATGGGCAGCGGCCGGAATTCCGTCGACAGGGTGGCGCCGAACCCCTGGGCGCATTCAAGCGCGTCGTCGCGGCTGGTGAATCCCTTGGCCGCCCAGCGCGCCGCCATCAGGCCGTTCATGGCCGCCTTGCCGGCGTGCAGGGGCTTGCACATGGTCCCGAACATCGATTTAAGCCCGGCCGCCTGGGTCGCGGCGATGCCGAGCGCCGTGGCCGACTGTTCCGCGTCGAGGCCGAGCAGCCGCGCCGATCCGGCGGCGGCGCCGAAGGTGCCGACGGTCGCCGTCGCGTGCCAACCGTGATCGTAATGCGCGAGCCCCATCATCTCGCCGACCAGGCATTCGACCTCGTAGCCGACGATGAACGCGTCGAGGACCGCGCGCCCCGATTGCCGCCCCTGCTCGGCGATGGCCAGCAGGGCGGGAACCACGGGGACCGTCGGGTGTCCGTGCAGGCGCTTGTTGACGTCGTCGTAGTCGAGGGCGTGGGAGGCCGCGCCGTTGATCATCGCCGCGAAGCTGGGCGTCGTCCGCTCGCCGCGCCCGACCAGCCGGGCGGTGCCTGTCTCGCCTTCCGCGATGGCGTCGGAAACCAGGATACCGACCAACGGATCGGCGCAGCCTCCGAGGGTGACGCCGATCCAGTCGAGGAACGCGTGCTTGGCCCAGCGGCGCGGGCGTTCGCCGATTTCACCGCTGTCAACACTGGCGATCCAAGCACCGAGCTCGCGGGTCGGTTGGCGGGCGTCGATGGCGTCGGGCTGGGCGTGGTCGTCGGGCATGTCGGGCTCCTGGCGTAAGGGGGTATGCGGGGCGGCGATTTTAGAGGAAACGCCGAGACGCCTGCAAACGCCACATTCCGGACACAGTCGTGCCGCATCCTGTGTTCAGTCCCTTGTCAGCATTCGGACGTAGTTTATCGGCGGGATTTTTCAATTTTTTGGCACGGAGAACCTACCTAGATGCGAACCCCAGCCCTCGTCCTCGCCGCGGCGCTCGTCGCCGCCGTTTCCACGGCCGCGCAAGCTCAGTCCCAGGGCGTCGTCGTCAAACAGAGTGCCTATTCGGTCAAGGAAACCCTTGATCGGCTGGAGAGTATCTTCAAGGCGAAGGGAATCCGCGTCTTCGCGCGGGTCGATCACGCCGCCGGCGCTAAGCGGATCAAGAAAGACCTGGCGCCGGCCGAGTTGCTGATCTTCGGCAATCCGAAGATCGGCACGCCGTTGATGGAGAGCAATATCGTCTCCGGGCTCGACCTGCCGATGAAGGTCCTGGCCTACAGGGACGCCGACAAGGTGTTCATCGCCTACAATCACCCGGGATACCTGACCCGGCGCCACGGCATCAAGGGGCGGAATAGGCTGGTTCAAACGGTCAGTAAAATTCTGACCAATCTCACCGACCAGGCGACGAAGGACCGCTGAGCTGTCAATCGCTGAGCCGGCTCTCGATGCGAACCTCCGAATGGAGGGTCTTGTGGACCGGACACATGTCGGCGATCTCGGCGATGCGCTGGCGGGTGGCGTCGTCCAGATCGCCCTCGATCCCGATCTCGATCTGGATGTCGTCGACCTTGCCGGTCTCGGTTTCGCATTCGGCGCAATCGTCGGCGTGGATCTTGTCGTGGCGTAGCGTCACCGTCGCGCGCTCGAGCTTGATGCCCTTGCGCTCCGCGTACATGCGCATGGTCATCGCCTTGCACGCGCCCAGCGCGGTCAGCAGGTAGTCGTAGGGCGTCGGGCCGGTGTCGGTGCCGCCGTAGGTCACCGGCTCGTCGGCCTTGAGCGCGTGCACGCCGCCGACGGAGACGGCGTTGGCGAACTTGCCCGCGCCGGTTTCCTGGACGACGACGGTGCCCGGTTCGGCCGACGGGCCGGCGGCCGCCTCGGCGGCGCCGGCGTCGATGTAGCGGGCCGCCCAGGCGGCGATGACGTCGGCCACGTAGACGGCGTCGGCGCGTTTCGACAGCAGATGATCGGCGTCGTCCAGGGAAACGAAGCTCTTCGGATGCTTGGCCGCCATGTAGATCGCCTGGGCGTTCTCCACGCCGACGGTCTGGTCGACGGGCGAGTGGAAGACCAGCAGCGCCTTCTGCATGGCGGCGATCTCGGCCTCCAGCTTCTGGCTGGCGATGTCGTCGAGGAACTGCTTTTGGATGCGGAACGGGCGGCCGACGAGTTGAACCTCGGCTTCGCCCTTGGCTTCGATTTCCTCGCGGGAATCCTGGAAATGATGGGCGAGGTGGGCCGGGTCGGCGGGGGCGCCGACGGTGCAGATGGCCTTGGCCTCGGGAACCTTGCCGGCGGCGGCGAGAACCGCGGCGCCGCCCAGCGAATGCCCGATGACGATGGCCGGCGCCTCCAGGTTGGCGCGCATGTAGTCGGCGGCGGCGACCAGGTCGCCGACGTTGGACGAGAAGTTGGTGTTGGCGAACTCGCCGTCGCTGGCGCCGAGGCCGGTGAAATCGAAGCGGACGACGGCGATGCCGTGCTCGGTCAGGCCGGCGGCGATCCTGGACGCCGCGAAGATGTCCTTGGTGCAGGTGAAACAGTGCGCGAACAGGGCGTAGGCCTTGGGCGCGCCGGCCGGCAGGTCGAGCCGGGCCGCCAGGTTCTCGCCGAGGGCGCCGGGGAACGTGATCTTCTCGCTGCGCTCAGACATCTCTTCCTCCTGGGATGGGTTGCACCGCTAATATGGCGGCGGCGGCGCGCGTCACGCCTCGATCGGGCCCGGATACCAACTAGCGTCGCGTTTCTCGCGGAAACTGGCGAGCCCTTCGTCGGCTTCCTCGCACATCCGCCGGCGGCCATGGTCGGCGGCCAGTTCGGCGGCGCGCGCGTCGTCGACGGTGAGGCCGGCGTGGTCGAACAGGATCCGTTTGGTCTCGCTGATCGCGGTGGGGCCGTTGCGGAGGAGCGCGTCGACGACGGGCGCCGCCGCGGCGTCGAGCCCGCCCGCCGGGCAAACCTCGTGCACGAGGCCGAGGTCGCGGGCCGTCTCGGCGCCGAAGCGCTCGCCGGTGAGCGCGTAGCGCCGGACGTTCCTGGGCCCCATGGCGGCGGCCAGCTGGGGAATGATGATGCCGGCGACGATCCCCCACCGGACCTCGGCGATGGAGAACATCGCGTCGTCGGAGGCGATGACGATGTCGCAGGCGGCGGCGATCCCGGTGCCGCCGCCGAAGCACCCGCCGTGGATCAGCGCCACCGTCGGCTTCGGACAGGCGTCGAGAAACCGGACCGCGTCGATGGTCCGCTGCGAGGCCTCGATGTTGGCGGCCTCGTCACCGGTGCGGACCTCGCTCAGCCAATTGAGGTCGGCGCCCGCCTGGAAGTGCCGGCCCTTGCCGCGGATCACCACGACCCGCACCGAGGCGTCGTCCTGGAGCGCGCCGACGCCGTCGATCATGGCGTCGATCATGTCGCGGTTGTAGGCGTTGTTGACGTCGGGACGGTTGATCCACAATGTCGCGACGCCGCGCGGGTCCGTCGAAGTCAGCACGGCCGGTTCAGCCATAACCCCAGTCTCCTCTTCATGTTTTCCAGGTCCATGGTTTTAGCTCCTGCGGTTTTCCTGGACAAACACATCGGCGGGCCGCAAAAAGGCCGCGGCATGTCGGAAAAACCCACCCTCACGCCGGCCGACGTCGAACTCGTCGAGAAGGCGACGCCTTACGACGGATATTTCCATATCGACCGCTACCGGCTGCGTCACCGCCAGTTCGCCGGCGACATGGGCCCGGAGATCAGCCGCGAGATCTTCGAGCGCGGCCACGCCGCCTCGGCGCTGCTCTATGATCCCGACCTCGATCTGCTGGTCTTCATCGAGCAGTTCCGCGCCGGCGCCTACGCGGCCGCCGCCTCGCCGTGGTACGCCGACGATTTCTCGCCCTGGCTGGTCGAGATCATCGCCGGGATCATCGACGAGGACGAAGACCCGGAATCGGTCATCCGCCGCGAAGCCGTCGAGGAAGCCAACTGCGAGGTTCGGGAAATTGAACCCGTGTGTCATTACCTGGTGACGCCCGGCGGTTCGTCGGAATCCATGTTCGTGTTCTGCGGCCGGGTCGATGCGTCGAACGCCGGCGGCGTCCATGGCCTCGACGAGGAGGCCGAGGACATCCGCGTCTTCACGGTGCCGCCCGAGACGGCCTTCCGGTATCTCGACGAGGGCCGGATCTGCAATTCAATGACGATCATCGCGACCCAATGGTTCCGCATCCATCATCAGCGGCTCCGTGAACTCTGGCGCCGGGCGTGAGCGCCACCGGAGCGGCGTTCACATCCTTGTGGGTCTGCTTGAATGCACCCAGCCGGAACTCTATCTTCGTTTCATCGGAAAGCGCTCATATAACTTGACCGGGACCTCCACATGAC
>JAPPPF010000061.1:0-1171 GCA_028817665.1 Magnetovibrio sp.
GCAAAAGGGACGGCGGGGAAAGCGGTCAACGCGCGTTGACGCCTTCCCCCTCGTCGTATCGGACGCTAGGACTTCCAGACCTTGTCGAACTTGCCCGACCACCCCTGGGAATGCGCCTTCCATCCATGCACGTTCGAACGATAGACGTCGATCGTCCGCCGGCCGATGACGAACAGCGTCGGCACCTCGTCTTGGAGGATCCGCTGCATCTCGTGGTAGATGGCGCGGCGCTCCTTGGCGTCGCCGGTCGCCATCGCCTTCTTGTAAAGCGCGATGTACTCGTCGCCCTTCGGGCTGGGATGCCAGTAGCCGCTCTCGTTGTAGGTCGGGCGCGCCATGCGGAACAGGTTGGCCGCCGGATTGCGGGGACCGACCGGACCCATGGCGAAGCGGTGCTTGCGGGTCTTCTTCTTGTCCTCGACCCGCCACTTGCGGTAGCCGCTCTTCTGCTTCAGTTCGATCGGCATCGTGATCCCGGCTTCCTTGACCGATTCCGACATCACCTGGAAGACCCGGTCGATTTCCGGGTAGTAGCTCGAGTAGTAGAGCGTCGGCAGGGTGATGCCGTTCGCGTGTCCGGCCTCGGCCAGCAGTTGTTTCGCCTTGGCGACGTCGCGGACCGGGTCCCTGGCCAGGAAATCGGCGTTGAAATCGGCCATGTGGGTGTCGTTGGTGACCCAGGCGTACTTGCCGCCGTAGACGATATCGATGATCTTCTGGCGGTCGACGGCCAGGGTCAGGGCCTGGCGGACGCGCTTGTCCATGAACGGCGAGCCTTCGTACTTGGGCATCACCGCCAACATCTGCGAGCCGGCCTTGGCGACATCGACGACCGTGTCCGGAAGTGCCGCGAACTGCGGCGCCGAGGCGGGATCGATGGACAGCACCATATCGAACTGCTTCGAGCGGAACCCGTTCATCGCCGGGCCCATGGCCGGCTGGTAAACGACTTCCAGCGTGTCCAGGTAGGGGCCTTCACCCCAATAGTTCTCGTTCGCCTCGTAGACGACGCTGCGCTTCGGATCGATCTTGGCGAACTTGAACGGACCGCTGCCGATGCCGCTCAGGCCGATCTTCTCGATGTCGTCCGCCGGCATGATCGCCTGGCGGTACTCGGCCGCCCACCAGCCGAACTCGGCGTTCGGGGTCTTCATGAAGAACCGTGCCTTGT
>JAPPPF010000061.1:1181-24045 GCA_028817665.1 Magnetovibrio sp.
CGGCCTTCTCGACCTTGTCCAACATCTTCTTGGCGAACGACGTGCCCTTCTTCTTGTGGCGGTGGAAATTGTACGAAGACACGACGTCGTCGACGGTCAGGTCGCGGCCGTCGTGGAACTTGATGCCTTCGCGGATATCGACCTCCCAGACCGTCTGATCGTCCTTGACGGCTTCCCATTTCGTCGCCACTTCGGGCTGCACGTTGATGTCCTGATCGACCCAGGTCAGCGCGTTGTAGACATTCTTGGTCCTGATATGGAGGCCCGTGTAGGGGTGCTTGGCGGTCTTCAGGCTCTTGTGCTTCGAATTGCGCGTCAGGATCGCGTAAGTCAGCTTGCCGCCCTTCTTCGGTTTGGCCGCCGCCAAGGCGGCGTCGGGTAGGATCAAATTTCCCAGGCTGAAAGTGGCGGCCGTGGCGCCAGCGCCGATCAGAACATCGCGGCGATTCGGATTTCTGAATTTACCCATGGTTCTCTCTCCCGCTATGGATTTTGCCGGCTTCGGCTAAATCGGAGCCGGCGGAAAAGTCCTTTCCCCTCGCCTATTTTCGCTTTTTTTGTGGGGATATTCAGATTTTGATGGGATTCATGAACGCTAACAACTTGCGATTTCATATAAGCCATATCGGTTTTTGCTATTTAACTGGCCGCGGCTTATGAATCTGGGGTGAAAACGTCTTCTGGCTGGCGGGCATAATTTTCGATGCTGTACACGCAATTGCGGTCATTTCACGCCGTCGCGCGCGAAGGAAGCGCGACCAAGGCGTCGCGCGTGCTGAATGTTTCCCAGCCGACGATCACGACCCAGATCAAGGAATTGGAAGCCCGCTATTCCCTGGAGTTGTTCCGCCGCCATGGCCGCCGGTTGGAGCTGACGGATCTGGGCCGGGAACTGCTATCGATCACGCAGAGATATTTCGATGTCGAGGGCGAGGTTTCCGGATTTCTTGAATCGGCGCACGACCTCGTCCGGGGTCATTTGCGTGTCGGCGCCATCGGCCCCTACCCGTTGATGAAGTTCCTCAAGCAGTACAGGGAAGAGTTCCCCGATGTCACCGTTTCCGTGGCCCTGGGCAATTCCGAAGACGTGCTCAAGGGATTACGCGACCAGCGGACCGATGTCGGCATCGTCTCCCAGGTCAAGGCCAGCCCCGATATCCTCATCACGCCCTTCGGCCGGCAAAGCGTCGTCGCCTTCGTCTCCGTCGACCACCCGTGGTCGGCCCGCGATTGCATCCGGCTCGTTGATTTGGACGGCCAGAACATGGTCATGCGGGAAGAGGCGTCGAAGACCCGGCGCGTGGTCCAGAGGGCGCTCGCGGAAAAGGACGTTCGGCCCAACGTGATCATGGAGGTTGGAAGCCGGGAAGCCGTGTGGGAGGCGGTCGCGGTGGGTCATGGGATCGGCGTCATTTCCGAAATCTCTTTGCAACCGGACCCCCGCATCAAGGCGCTTCCCATTTCCGATCACGAGATCCAGACGCGGATCGACGCCGTTTGCCTGAAACAGCGCCAGCATTCGAGCGTCGTCAGGGCGTTCCTTTTCATGGCCGAGGCGGCCGAAGGAGAAAGCTTCGGCTTCATCGGAAAGGCATCGTCTGAGGCGTGAACCAGGTGAAAATCACCTGTCTTTCGATGGCATTCCGCGGCGCGAGCCGAAACGGCGCGGTGGTGGCCGCGGTCTAGGGCCGGCCCCGGATAGCCGGTGCGCCAAAAAACCACGGCCGGTCCCGTTCGGAACCGGCCGGAGCCGGATATTCGGTTTTCCGGGCGACCCCGTCAGGCGGCGGCGCGGATGGCCGCGGCGTTGACGCTGTCCTCGACGTGGTCCTCGAACTGCTTGAAGTTGGTCTCGAAGCGCTGGGTCAGGTCGCGGGCCTGGGTGTCGTAGGCGCCGGCGTCGCTCCAGGTGTTGCGCGGGTTGAGGACCTCGCCCGGCACGTCCGGGCAGGCCTCGGGCACCAGGACGCCGAAATTCGGGTCCGGGGTCACGGCGACCTCGCCCAGGCGCCCGTCCAAGGCCGCGTTCACCATGGCCCGGGTGTAGGCGATCTTCATCCGCTCGCCGACGCCGTAGCCGCCGCCGGACCAGCCGGTGTTGACGAGCCAGCACCTGGCGCCGTGCTTCGCCATCTTCTCGCCCAGGAGCTTGGCGTAGACGGTCGGGTGGCGCGGCATGAACGGCGCGCCGAAACAGGTCGAGAAGGTCGCCGCCGGCTCCTTCAGGCCGCGCTCCGTGCCCGCCACCTTGGCGGTGTAGCCGCTGAGGAAGTGGTACATGGCCTGATCGGGGGTGAGTTGGCTGATCGGCGGCAGCACGCCGAAGGCGTCGCAGGTCAGCATGACGATGTTCTCGGGGTGCCCGCCGCGGCCCGCTTCCGACGCGTTCGGGACCATCGAGATGTCGTAGCTGACCCGGCCGTTCTCGGAATAGGTGGTGTCGAAGAAGTCGAGCTCGCGGGCATGGTCGTCCATCATCACGTTCTCGATGATCGAGCCGAAGGTGTGGCAGAGATCGTAGATCTCGGGCTCCGCCTCGTGGGTCAGGTTGATGGTCTTGGCGTAGCCGCCGCCCTCGAAGTTGAAGACGCCGTCGTTGCCCCAGCCGTGCTCGTCGTCGCAGCTCAGGGTCCGGGTGCTGTCAGCCGAGAGCGTCGTCTTGCCGGTGCCGGACAGCCCGAAGAAGATGGCGGCGTCGCCGCCCGCGCCGATGTTGGCCGAGCAGTGCATGGGCAGGATGCCGCGCGCCGGCATCAGGTAGTTCATGATCGAGAAGATCGACTTCTTGATCTCGCCGGCGTAGGCCGAGCCGCCGATCAGAATCAGCCGCTTCGACAGGTTGACGACGATGAAGGTCCCCGACGTGGTGCCGTCGGCGGCCGCGTCGGCGGTCAGGCTCGGCGCCTGCAGGACCGTGAACTCGGGCTCGAAGCCGTCGAGGTCGTCGGCGGCGGGCTGGATGAACATGTTGCGGGCGAACAGGTTGTGCCAGGCGTTCTCGGTGACCACCCGGACCTTCAGGCGGTTCGCCGGATCGGCGCCGGCGTAGCAGTTCTGGACGAACACTTCCTTGCCACCCAGGTGCGCCAGCATCTTGGCGTGCAGCTGGTCGAAGTGCTGGACCGAGATCGGCCGGTTGACGTCACCCCACCAGATGTCGCCGGTGGTCGTTTCCTCGTCGACGACGAAGCGGTCGTTGGGCGAGCGGCCGGTGTGCTCGCCGGTCAGGGCGATGAAGGCGCCGTGCTTGGTCAACTGGCCTTCCGAACGCCGGAGCGCGTGCTCGAACAACCCGGGCGCGCCGAGGTTCCAATGCGCCGTCGCGACGTTCTCCAATTCATGATTATCCAGGCCGAACCTGCTCGGTCGGAAACCCAAGTTCTTCACGACATTCTCCCTGTACGCGCCGGGCGGCCATCCGCCCGGGACCACAACAATACCCAAGAGGCGAAAACTAGCCCCCCAGTTCCGGACTCTCAATAGTGTAATTTAGGGAGCCGATGCGGCGTTTACATCCCGTGCCGGGCCGCCGCCGCCAGGGAAACCAGGACGTCGCGGACCTGGCCGGCATCGGCGACGGTCTCGGGAAACGCCAGGCGCGCGAAACGGCCGCCGCATTCGAGGTCGGCGCCGTCGGGATCGATGCCGATCATCCGCCAGCCGGTGCCCTTGCGTTTCAACAACTTGGCGGCATAGAGATCGATGGCGTCGGCGTGATCGGCGTTCATGTGATCGAGAATGCCGGCCTCCGCCTCGGCCAACGCCTTGGCCGCCGACGGCGGCGCGACGACGTGGCGGCCGGTCAGCCACTGCGCCTTGGCGAAGCCGCCGACCCAATGCGCCCGCTCGACGCTCATCCGGTAGAAATTGAAGTCGCCGAAACCCGAATACATGGCCGATTCGGGGTGCATGGCGGTGAACCGCTGGGCGTCGGCCGGGCGCCGGGTCTTGCGGACCCTGCCCATGATCGTCACCCGCGGCCCGCGCTGCGGATTGCGGCGCCGCGACGTCTGCTCGAACAGCAGCGCGGCGCGGGCGTCGGCCTTCAGGTTGCGGGTATGGTCGGAAAGGTCGGAGAACAGCAGCAGCGGCGCGCCGAGATGGTCGAGGGCGACGGTGACCAGGGAACCGTAGGGCCAGCCGTCGATGTCGCCGCCGCTCGAGCCCTCGCGGGCGAGCCGCGTGGACAGCGTGGCCGAACGGCACGACCGCATCAGGACGCGGATCGCCCGGCCAAGCTGTTCACGGGTTTCGGCCATCGCGTCGTGGCTCTCAGGCGGTTTCCTCGAAGCGCTCGAAGAAGTAGCCGCTCAGGCCGCCCAGCGCCATCCAGAACAGGCCGGTGACGACCAGCGTGGCGACCGCGAACTGAGCCGCCAGCTCGGCCGGCACGCCGCCGGGCTCGATCTCGGGATGCGGCGCGCCGATGACGTGCGGCACCACCAGCAACACGGCCGCCGCGACCTTCCAGAGCACGCCCTCGGCGAAGAAGATCAGCGCCAGCGCCAACCCCGTCGCCGCCGCGGTGCCGAGCCACCAGGCCTGCCGCGCGGTCAGGTCGGCGGCCGCCATGCCGGGCAGTTCCGGCGACAGGCCGAAGGCCGGCGACAGGTAGAAGGCGGCGTACCCGCAGAGCCCCCAGATGATGCCGCGCCGCCAGCCGGTCTCGCGGCCGCTCAGCGCCATCGCGCCGATCAGCACGAAGGCGAAGCCGATGGCGGTGATCACGTCGGAGAGCAGCGTGAAGGCGTTGCGCTCGAAGCCGTCGGCGGCCCCCCATTCCTTGGCCTCGCCATGGCTGTGGCCGGCCGCCGCCTCGCCCTGGCTGGCGGCAGCCGCTTCGCCGCCGCCCTCGTAGACCTCGGCGTGCACGATCAACGGCGTCGTCTTCCACATATGGCCCGCGAACACGACGACACCGGCCAGCGCTCCGGCGAGGAGCGCCGACATCACAATACGGATCATCATGTTAACCCCCTAGTGGCAGGGGAACGCGAAGGCGTGACGGGCGTCGTGCGCGGCGTTGTGGATGGTCGACGAGTGGGCGAACCCGGCGCCGAGGACGACGAAAACGCCAAAGACCAGCGCCAGGACGGCCGGAATCTTGCTCGCGGTGCGCGCGGCGGTGGCGTGGACTTCGGTGGTGGTGTGTTGCTCTTGCATGCCATAACCCTCCGTTACGGTATTTCCGTATGCGCCGGGGCCATCGGGCCCCTGACGCGGTTGCTTCGGACGGCAGGTCTCCTGGCTTGCGGGTCGTCGCTTCCGATCGGCCTTCCCGGAACGCCGCTGCTTCGGCTTTCCAGTGGCGGTACGAAAGGAAGCTCGCCGCTCACAGTTGCGGGGGCAGCCACGGCCAGGAATCCCCTGTTTGGGTCCATTCCTTCCGTGTTCCCTTTTAAACCCCAAGGCTTTGTCGCCCTTGCGGGGCACCGTCAATGGGCCATATTAGGGTTGGCCTCCGGGCCGGGTCAACGAAATATACCGGTTCCGGGTCCGGGAATTGTGCGTCCCCTGCCCGAAACCCGCTATAATTTCGCCATAATGGCCCGCTACATGGCGTCATGATGACGATACATAGCGCAATAAGGCGGGAACCTGAGAGGGGTATCTCCATGTCTCACACCATCGCCCTCGTCGATGACGACCAGAACATCCTGACGTCGCTGTCGGCGGCCCTCGCCGACGAAGGCTACGCCGTCGATACCTACGCCGACGGCGCCGAGGCGCTCGAGGGCCTGGGCCGGCGGCCCGCCGACCTGGCCATCCTCGACATCAAGATGCCGCGCATGGACGGCATGGAGCTGCTCACCGAGCTGCGCCGCCGCGACAGCCTGCCGGTGATCTTCCTGACCTCGAAGGACGACGAGGTCGACGAGATCATGGGGCTGCGCATGGGCGCCGACGACTACATCAAGAAGCCGTTCTCGCAGCGCCTCCTGATGGAGCGCATCCGGGCCGTGCTCCGGCGCCACGAGGAGACCGCCCGCGAAGGCGCCGGCGACGAGGTGCTGAGGCGCGGCGAGCTGGTCCTCGATCCGGCGCGCCACATGTGCACCTGGAAGGGCGACGAGGTGAAACTCACGGTGACCGAGTTCCTGATCGTCGAGAGCCTGGCCCGGCGCCCCGGCCACGTTAAGAACCGCGACCAGTTGATCGACGCCGCCTACGGCGAGCACATCTACGTCGACGACCGCACCATCGACAGCCACATCAAGCGCCTGCGCCGCAAGTTCAAGGACGTCGACGACGACTTCGCCGAGATCGAGACGCTCTACGGCGTCGGCTACCGCTACCGCGCCGACTAGGGCCGGGACCGGCCGAGCATGCCCCGGGGGAGCGCCGAGCCGCGACGCGAGAAGATGGGGCGGCGGGTGCGCAAGCGCTGGATGTCGCCGATCACCCGGCGCATCCTGGCCATCAACGTGTTGGCGCTCGGGCTCCTGGTCGCCGGCATCCTGTATCTGGACGAATACCGCAAGAACCTGATCGCCGCCGAGCTCACGGCGCTCGCCACCCAGGCCGAGATGTTCGCCGTGGCGCTCAGCGAAGGCGCCGTGGCGCAGACCGCGTCGGGCCAGTACCGGGTCTCCGAGATCTCCAACCAGATGGTCCGCCGGCTGGTCCAGACCACAGGCACCCGGGCCCGCCTGTTCGGTTCCGACGGCCGCCTGATCGCCGATTCGCGCCGCCTGATCGGCCGCGGCGGCATGGTCGACATCGAGGAGCTGCCGCCGCCGGAACCGCCGGGCAGCGTCCTCGGTCGGGCCCTCGACCTGTTCGACCACGCGGTCAGCCGGCTGTCCGGCGGCTTGCCCTACCCGCCCTACCGGGAGAACGCCCGGCAGTTCGCCCGCGACTACGGCGAGGTGGTGACGGCGCTCGGCGGCGACTACGTGAAGGCGGTCCGCACCCATGGCCGCGACCAACTGATGCTCAGCGTCGCGGTGCCGGTGCAGCGCTACAAGCAGGTCCTGGGCGCGCTGCTGCTGACCATCGATTCGCAGAAGATCGACGACGCCCTCTACGAGACCCGGCGCGACATCCTCAAGGTGTTCGCCGTGGCGCTGGCGGTCACGGTGCTGCTGTCGGTCTACCTCGCCGGCACCATCGCGCGCCCGCTCCGGCGCCTGGCGGCGGCGGCCGAGTTGGTCCGCGGCGACCATTCGCGGCGCCACCGGATCCCCGACATGGCCGGCCGCAACGACGAGATCGGCGAGCTGGCGGCGACGCTGAAGGACATGACCGAGGCGCTGTGGAGCCGCATGGACGCCATCGAGGGCTTCGCCGCCGACGTGGCGCACGAGATCAAGAACCCGCTGACGTCGCTCAGGAGCGCGGTCGAGACCACGGCGCGGATCAAGGACCCGGACCAGCAGCAGAAGCTGATGACCATCATCCAGGAAGACGTGGCCCGGCTCGACCGGCTGATCAGCGACATCTCCGACGCGTCCCGCCTCGACGCCGAGCTGTCGCGCGCGGAAACCGCGAACACCGATCTCGGCGGCATGCTGGCGACGCTCGCCGACATCCACAACTCGACGGCCGGCGACGGTCCCGAGGTGCGCCTCGAGCGGCTCGACGGCGACGGCCTCGCCGTCGACGGCATGGAGGGCCGGCTGGCCCAGGTGTTCCGCAACCTGATCACCAACGCGGTGACCTTCAGCCCGCCGGGCGGCGCCATCACCATCCGCGCCGGCCGCGAGCACGGCGGCAACCGGCCCATGGTCCGCATCGACATCGACGACGAGGGACCGGGCATCCCGCCGGGCAACGAGGCCCGTATCTTCGAGCGCTTCTACACGGAACGCGCGGAGACCGAGAAGTTCGGCACCCACTCGGGCCTCGGCCTGAGCATCTCGAAGCAGATCGTCGAGGCCCACGGCGGCACGATCACCGCAGGCAACCGGCTCGGCGCCGACGACGGTATCCTCGGGGCCCGGTTCACGGTACGCTTGCCGGCGGCATGAGCGGCGACGAGACCCGGACCCAGATCCACGCCACCTGCGTCGCCCTCGGCGGCGTCGGCGTGGTGATCCGCGGCCCCTCGGGCGGCGGCAAGTCGGACCTGGCGCTGCGTCTCATCGACGCCGGCGCGCGGCTGGTCGCCGACGACCGGGTCGACCTCGGCCGCGACGGCGACGCCGTCGTGGCGGCGCCGCCGGCGGCCCTGGCCGGGCTGCTGGAGGTCCGCGGCATCGGCATCGTCGAGATGGCCTTCGAGGCCAGCGCCACCGTCGGCGTGATCGTCGACCTGATCGGCGCCGACGCGGTCGAGCGCCTGCCGGAACCGGCGACGGCGGCGCTGCTCGGCGTCGCGTTGCCGGTGCACCGGCTCGACCCCTTCGAGGCCTCGGCGGCGGCGAAGGTCCGGGTTGCCGCGGGCCTCGCGGCTGGGCATATAATGCGCCGATGACTGACACCGGCGCCGCCCCCGACACCGCCCGCGTCCTGCTGGTCACCGGCGTCTCCGGCGCCGGCAAGACGACGGCGCTGAAGGGCCTCGAGGACCTCGGCTACGAGGCCGTCGACAACGTCCCGATCTCGCTGCTGGAGCGGCTCGTGGCGCCCGGCGGCGAGACCCCGGCGCTGGCCATCGGCGTCGACATCCGGACCCGCGACTTCGACGCCCGGGCCTTCCTCGGCAAGATCGGAAGCCTCGCCGGGCGCGCCGACCTCGACGTCTCCTTGCTGTTCATCGACTGTCACGACGACATCCTGGTGCGCCGCTTCGAGGAGACCCGGCGCCGCCATCCGCTGGCCGCCGACCGGCCGGTCAGCGACGGCATCCGCGAGGAACGCGCCCTGATGGCGCCGCTGCGCCGCGCCGCCGAGGTCCATGTCGATACCTCCGCCATGAACCCGGGCGACATGAAGATCCTGCTGGAAAGCCATTTCCGGCGCGACACGGAGCCCGGCATGACCACGGTGATCACCTCGTTCGGGTTCAAGAACGGCGCCCCGCGCGACGCCGACCTGGTGTTCGACGTGCGCTTCCTCCGCAACCCCCATTACGTCGAGGAATTGCGGCCGCAGACCGGCCGCGACCCGGCGGTCGCCGCCTACGTCACCGAGGACGAGGGGTTCCAGCCGTTCCTCGACAACCTGACGGCGCTGCTCGACCCGCTGATGCCGCGCTACGCGGCGGAGGGCAAGAGCTACCTGACCATCGCGGTCGGCTGCACCGGCGGGCGCCACCGCTCGGTGGTCACCTGCGAGCGCCTGAGCCAATGGATGACGGCGCGCGGCCACCGCGTGCATCTTCGCCACCGGGACTTGGAAAAGCCGGTCAAATAAGCTCTAAATCGGGGTCGGGGTCGGGGAACCAGCAACCGGGGGCAGTCCGAATGAGCAATCGAGGCACGTCATGATCGGGATGGTTCTCGTCACCCACGGAAGGCTCGCCGACGAACTGATCGCGGCGCTCGAGCACGTGGTCGGCCCGCAGGCCGCCGTCGCCGCCGTCTGCATCGGGCCCGACGACGACATGGAACAGCGGCGCGCCGAAATCCTGCAGTCCGCGAACGACGTCGACGACGGCAACGGCGTCGTCCTGCTCACCGACATGTTCGGCGGCACGCCGTCGAACCTGGCGATCTCGGTGATGGACAAGGCCAACGTCGAGGTCATCGCCGGCGTCAACCTGCCGATGCTGATCAAGCTCGCCTCGGTGCGCGAGTCCGACGACCTCGCCGACGCCGTGGCCAGCGCCCAGGAGGCCGGACGCAAGTACATCAACATCGCGTCGCAGCTCCTGGCCCAGGACGACACGTGAGCGCCGAGAGCCGGACCGCGACCATCTGCAACCAGCGCGGCCTGCATGCCCGGGCGGCCGCCAAGTTCGCGCAGTTGGCCGGCAGCTTCGACGCCGAGGTCACCGTGACCCGCGGCCAGCAGTCGGTGACCGGCACCTCGATCATGGGTTTGATGATGCTGGCCGCCGGGCCGGGAACCGAGATCGCGCTGGCCGCCGAGGGCAACGAGGCGGTGCCGGCGCTGGACGCGATCTGCGCGCTCATCGACGCCCGCTTCGAAGAGGACTGAGCCAGGCACAATGGCTGAAGAACGGCAGTTTACGGGTCTCGGGGTCTCCCCCGGGATCGCCATCGGACCGGTCTACATCCGCGAGACCGGCGGCCTGGAAGTGCCGGAGATGTCGATCCGCAAGGCCGACGTGGGCGCCGAGAAGGAGCGCCTGCAAAAGGCGGTGTCGCTGGCCCAGCGCCAGGTCCGCAGGCTCCAGAGCCGGACCAAGTCGATGCCCGGCCGGGCGTCGGAGGAACTCGGCTTCCTGCTCGAGGCCTATCAGCAGATGCTCAAGGACTCGCGCCTGGTGCGCGGCGCCGCCGGGCGCATCAAGGACGAGCGCGTCAACGCCGAGGCCGCCGTGCAGCGCGAGATGTCGGAGATCACCGCGACCTTCCAGGCCATGGACGACACCTACATCGCGGCCCGCTTGGAGGACATCCGCGAGGTCGGCAACCGGATCATCCGCAACCTGACCCGCAAGCCCCTGCCCGCCTTCTCGACGGCGGCCAAGGGCAGCATCATCATGACCGACCAGTTGACGCCGGCCGACATGGCCCAGGTCGACCCGAGCCTGATCGCCGGCGCCGCGTCCGAGCTCGGCGGCGCCGAGGGCCACGCGGCGATCATGGCGCGCGCCCTGGCGCTGCCGATGGTGCTCGGCGTGCACGGCATCCTCCAGGGCACCAGCCCCGGCGACACGGTGATCATCGACGGCAGCGCCGGGCGGGTCGTCATCAACCCGACGGGCAAGACGCTGGCCGCCTACCAGCGCCGCCGCGAATCCCACAACCGCGAGACCCGGCGCTTGTCGAGCCTGCGCAGCCAGCCGGCGATGAGCCGCGACGGCACCGGCTACGTCCTGCAGGCGAACGTCGATTTGCCCATGGAGATGCCCATGGTCGCCCAGGCCGGCGCCGAGGGGATCGGGCTGCTGAGGAGCGAGTTCATGTTCATGAACCGCACCGAGCCGCCCGGCGAGGACGAGCAGTACGGCGTCTTCCGCGACATCGTGCAGGCCATGAAGGGCAAGCCCGTGACCATCCGCAGCCTCGACGTCGGCGCCGACAAGCCGGCCGAGGCGGTGACCAGCGACTTCGGCGACACCGCGGCCTCGGCGCTCGGCTTGCGCGGCATCCGCCTGGCGCTGATGCAGACCGACATCCTGGAGACCCAGTTCCGCGCCATGCTGCGGGCCGCCGCCGACGGGCCGGTGCGCATCCTGCTGCCGATGGTGTCGACGCCGTCGGAGGTGATGAAGGCGCGCGATCTCCTGAAGAAGTCGGCGACGCGCCTGAAGCGCCGCAAGATCAAGGTCCCGGATCCGCTGCCGCCCTTGGGCGCGATGATCGAAGTGCCGGGCGCGGCGCTGGCCGCCGACGCGCTGGCCCAGGCCAGCGACTTCTTCGCCATCGGGTCGAACGACCTCACCATGTACACGCTGGCCACCGACCGCGCCAACGAGCACGTGGCGCACCTGTTCGACCCCCTGCACCCGGCGGTGCTGCGCCTGATCCAGTTCTCCACGGGTGCGGCGCTCAGGGCCCGCATCCCGATCAGCATCTGCGGCGAGATGGCCGGCGACCCGCGCTACACGGCGCTCTTGCTGGGATTGGGGCTCCGCGAGCTTTCCATGTCCCCGGCCGCCATCCCCCGGGTCAAGCAGCGCATCCGCGAGATGGACGCGGTCGCGGCGGCCGCGCGCGCTAACCTGATCATGGACCAGACCGACGCCGGACGCATCGCCATCCTGTTGGATGATTTCAACGCGTTGGCCTGACCGAGCCGGGGACATGACCGCATCGCGGAGCGATGGGGATCGTGTCCCCCAAACGCCAAGTTCACACCGGTTTACGGAACCTATCGCCCAAATTTCCAGCGATGAGGGACACGATCCCCATCCCCTCGGGATGCGGTCATGTCCCCAAAATTCCGAAGTTAGTTGAGAAGCGAGTTCCCGCTCCGCCCGGCGCCGATGTCGCCGACGTCGACGAGGGTGGGTTCGCCGGGATCGGAGGGCAGTTCCAGGTGGGCGAGGTCAAGCTCGACCTCGTAGGCCGGGGTGAGGTATTCGAGCAGACGCCGGGCGCGTTCCAGGTTCTTGGCGGTGACCGCGGCGGCGCGGTGCGCGTTCCTGGCCTCGTAGACCTCGAGCGCCATCTCGAAGGCCTGGATGGCGGCCTCCAGGCGCGACGGGTTGTTGGCCTTCTTGCCCAAGAGGAAGAGCGCGCTGCCCAAGTTGTTCTGGGTCGCCGCCCAGGCCATGGGCGCGCGCTTCCGGTCGCGGACCTGGAGGACGGCGTGACAGGCGTTGGCGGCGGTGGCCAGCGCCTCCAGGCTCTTCACGTGCTCGCCGAAGACCTGGGCGGCCTGGGCGAAGCTCGACATCACCTCGGCCCACTGCTCGGTGGTCTGCTGGCGGGTGTAGACGCGGAGCGCCTGCTGGTGATAGTGGAGCGCCTGGCGCAAGACGCCGGTGTGGCCGGTGTCGAAACCGAGCTTGTAGTGGACGAGGCCGAGCCGGTGCTGCAGCGCCGCCCATTCGAACGGCGTCTCGTCACGGCTCAGGACCTCCAGGGCCGAGAGCGCCGCGGCCGCCGCCTCCTCGTAGCGCGCGGCCTCGCCCGCGGCCTCGGCCTCGGCGTAGTAGAGGCTGGAGAGATGGCGCTGCGCCATCGCCCAGTCGATGGGGGATTCCTCGCTCGTCACCGTCGAGGTCGCGAGCCGGTAGGCGGTGACGGCGGCGGCCCGGAGGTCGTCGGCGCGGGCCAGCGACCAGGCCATAGCCAGCACGTTGCCGTGGCAGAGATGCAGCGCGCCGCGCTCGCGGCTGGTCAGTTCGCCGGGCAACTCGGCGAACGCCCGCCCGGCGGCCAGCGCCGCCTCGGGCAAAAGCGCCTTCCTGAGCCGCGCCTTGTCGCGGGTCGACGGCACCGTCGCCGCCAGGGTGGCGGCGCGCAGCAGGTCCTGGAAGGGTTCCGGCACGTCGGCGGGCAGCGGCAGGTCGGTGGTCAGGTCGAAGACGCCGACGAGCCGCTCGTCCCACTTCGCCAGCGGCACGAAGTGCAGGTGCAGGGTGGCGCCCGGCGCAGGCACGTGGCCCCAGATCAGGATGTCCGCCTGCTGCGCCTTCAGCCAGCGCCGCCCGGTCCGGGCGACGCGGCCGATCTCGGCGGCGAGGTCCTTGTCGAAGTCGATCTCGAGGGCCTTGTTGACGATCCGGACGTTGATGTCGCGGAAGCAGTCGAAGGCCTGGGCGACGCGGCGCGTGTGGCTGCCGTCGGCGTCGCCCGACAAGAGCGCCAGGCGCGCCTCGAGGCGGCCCTCCATGGGCTGCACCCGGTCGATGACGCGCTGGAAGAAGCCGCCGGCGGCGGGCGCCGCCGGGGCGGCCTCGGCGGCGGCCCCGGGCGCGGCGTCGGTGGCCTGCGGCGCCGTCGCCGGCACGCCGAGCTGTTCGATGAAGCGGCTCAGCACGCCCTTCTTCTTCTCGCGCTCGGCGGCCGGGCCGGCCTGTTCGCCGCGGATGATCCGGACCTTCACCGGGCCGACGGCGCGGGCCGAAGTGTCGCGCGGGCCGCCGCCGACCAGGCCCATCTCGCCGAACATCTGGCCGGGCGGGATCAGGGCCGTGCGGGCCTCGGTGGCGCCGTCGTCCGCGAGCAGTTCGACCTCGCCGACCAGCACCTCGAAGGCGCAGTCGCTGGGGTCGCCCTGGCGGTAGATGAAGGCGCCGTCGTCGAATGTTTGCGTCGTTCTCGCCACGTCCGGATTCCCGGCCCTATCACGTCGTTCCTGTCGGGCCGGTCCGCCTTGTTCGCCGCCGCCGCGTCGCGGCGGACGGAAATTGCGGACCGTGCCACGGTCAAGCATGCCGGAAAAAGGTTATTATCGGTTTAACGCGGCGCGTTTCCGGGGCGCCGGCCGGCGCCGCCGGATTCCGGTTAACCCGTTGAAGACGTTATGAATTCGCCGCGACGGCGTTCAGATGGTGGTGGGTTCCACCGGCTTCAGGCCGAGCTCCTCGCGGAGCGCCCGGCGGACGTCGGCGAAAACCGGGTCCCAGGCCCCGGGGCGGGGCTGGCGGAAGATCCTGAGGCTCGGGTACCAGGGCGAGGTCTCGGTGTTCAACAGCCACCGCCAGTCGGCGGCGAACGGCATCACCACCCAGACCTTGCGGCCCAAGGCGCCGGCCAGGTGGGCCACCGCGGTATCCACCGTGACCACCAGGTCGAGCTGCCCGAGGATGGCGGCGGTGTCGGCGAAATCGTTCAGGTTCGGGCCCAGGTTGGTGATCATCGCCTCGCAGCCGTGCTCGCGGATGTCGGCCTCGCGCGGCCCCTTCTGCAGGCTGTAGATGGAGACGCCGGGCAGCCCCAGCAGTTCGACGAACTGGGTGAACTCGCACGACCGGTTGGCGTCGTTCTGGTGCGTCGGCCGGCCCAGGCGATGCCGATCTTCAACTGGTTCTCCATGGAGGGCGGCAGCTTCACCGTCTCCATCTCCGGCGCGTCGAGATACGGGATGTCGGCGGGGATGGTCGCGACCACGGTCCCGAAGACCCGCGCCAGGGACATGATCGGCAGGTAGAAATCGAACTTCGGCAGGGTCGCGCCCTTGTCGACGACCTTGTCGACGCCGTCCAGGGTCGAGAACAGGCGCGCCAGCTCCGGCTGCACCTCGACGATGACCGTCGCCGCCTTCGACGCCTTCTTCACCATCGGCAGGTAGCGGGCGAAGTGGATCAGGTCGCCGAAGCCCTGTTCCTGGTGGATCAGCAGCGTCTTGCCCTTGATCTCGGACCCGTCCCATTCGGGCTGGTCGAAGCCCCTGGGCGGGCTGCGGTCGAGCTTCCAGCGCCATTCGTACTCCTCGAAGCCGCGCTCGAAATCGCCCTTGGTCAGGAGCGTCAGCGAGCGGTCCCAGTGGCAGTCGACGTGTTCGGGCTTGATCGAGAGGGTCTTGTTGAAGCACGCCAGCGCCTGGTCGACCTGGCCCAGGTCGCGGAGCGCCAGGCCCATGTTGTAGAACGACTCGGCGTTGTTGGGCGCCAGCTTGACGGCCTGCTGGTGACAGGCCACGGCGGTCTGCAGCCGGCCCATCTCGCGGAGCGCGTTGCCCATGTTGGAGAACACCGACGCGCTCGCCGGGCGCAGGCTCAGCGAGCGCCGGTAGCACGCGACCGCGGCTTCCAGCTTGCCGGTGGCGCGGAGCGCGACGCCCAGGTTGTTGTAGACGTCGGGCACCTTCGGGTTGAGCAGCAGGGACTTGTTGTAGCCCTTGACGGCGGCGGCCAGGTCGCCCTTCTGGTGGGCCTCGGCGGCCTCGGCGAAGACCCGGGCGGCCTCGCGCTCGCGGAGCGCGCTGCGCTGTTCCTGCGAGAGCGCGCGCCAGGTGGCGATCTGCTCGGGCGTCGGCCCCACCGGCGCCGGCTGCGGTTCGGGCTTGATCTCCATCTTCGCGGTGCGCTTGGCCGGCGTCTTCCTGGCCGTGGCCTTCTTCGCCGGCGCCTTCTTGGCGGTCGCCTTCTTCTTCGCCGCGGCCTTCTTGGCAGGCGCCTTCGCCGCCGCTTTCGCGGCGCCGCCCGACTTCTTGGTTTCGGCCGCCTTCGCCAAGCTCAACCCCCCTGGCACCTATCCACGGGCCCCGCGCGCCCCGGTCACCGGGGCATCATACGCGCATCCGCCTGCAGTGTGAATCCTTGTGACCGCCACGGCAAGGCCGAAACGCCGGAAAGTTCAACGGCTTGCCTCTAGCGGGGCCGGAAACTCCCCGTCCCGGCGCCGCGTTCAGAGGATATCGAGGACGCTTTCCGGCGGCCGCCCGACGGCCGCCTTGCCGCCGTTGACGACGATCGGGCGCTGCAGGGCGCGCGGATGGGCGCAGATGGCGGCGATCAGCGCGTCGCCGTCGAGGCCCGGGTCGATGCCCTCCTCCTTGGCCTCCTTGGCGCGCAGGATGTCCTTCGGCCCCAGTCCCAGCTTGGCCAGCACGTCCTTCAGCTCGGCGGCGCTCGGCGGCGCGTCGAGGTATTCGACGATCTCGGGCTCGACGCCGGCATCCTGGATCAGCGCCAGGGTCTGGCGCGATTTCGAGCAACGCGGGTTGTGGTACATCTTGACGCTCATGCGGGGCCTCCTCGGGTTCGAATGCGTCCCATCAGATAGACCGCCCGGCGGACGAAATCAATTCGCGTTGCCGTGAGCCTCGGCCTCCAGCTCCTCAAGGCTCACGGCCTCGACGACGCGCCGCGCCACCTCGTAGCTGAACCCGGCCCGGGCCAGCGCCGCCAAATCCTTCTCGCGGCGCTCGGCGCGCGCCGGCCCGGCCCGGTAGGGCCCGAGGCGACGGCGCCGGGCGAGCGCCAGGGCGGCCGCCAGTTCCGGGTCGGCGACGTCGGCGGCGAGCGCCGCCAGGGCGGCGTCGATGTCGTCGGCGCCGACGCCCTTCTCGCGGAGCCGGGCGCGGACGCCGCGGCCGGAGACGCCGCGCGCCCGCAGCGCCCGGGCCCGGGTCTCGGCGTAGGCCCGGTCGTCGAGGTAGCCGAGGCCCCGGAACTTCCCGATCAGCGCCTCGACCCATTGGGCCGCCTCCTCGGCGTCGGTGCCGTGCGCCTCGGCGGAACGCCGGACCCGGCGCATCAACACCCGGCGCAGGCTCTCGGCCGAGGCCGAGTAGCGGCCGAGGTAATGCAGGGCCACGTTCTCGAGGCGCTTCTCGGTGACCTTGCGGGGGCCGCGCCGGCCGGCCTTCTTCTTCGATGCTTTCCCCGGTGTCTTCGGATCGTCGTCCATGGCGCGAGTCTGGCACGGGCGCCGGCCGGGCCCAAGCGCGTTCCCGCGGCCGCGCCGGATCCGCGCCATGGGCCGCCTTGACGCCGTCATCGGCGCTCTCCAATATCGGCGCGCGGCCCGGACAGGCTCGGGCGGAACGGGGCAGCCATGGCGATAGCGAGTTCGGTCAACCTGGGAGATGTCTTCGACGTCGCCGGCTTCGGCGCGCGCACCGCGCTGACCGACCTCCGCGACTGGGACGCGCCGGTCGCCTACAGCCACGCCGAGCTCGACGCCGCCGCCGACGCCTGCGCGCGCGGCCTGCTGGCCCGGGGGCTCCAGCCCGGCGACGCCGTCGCCATCCTGTCGGCGAACCGGGCCGAGTTCTTCATCGCCTTCCTCGGCATCCTCCGGGCCGGCCTCGTCGCGGTGCCCATCAGCCACAAGTTCCCGGCCGAGACCATCGCCTTCATCCTCGGCGACGCCGACGTCCGCCTGGTGCTCGCGGACGCCGCCCGGCGGCCGCTGCTCCCCGAAGGCGCCGCCGTCGCCGGCTTCGACGACGCGGACGCGGGGTTCCGGGCGCTGCTCGACCCCGGCCCCTTCGAGATCTTCCGGCCCGACGACGCGGCCATCGCCATGGTCCTCTACACGTCGGGCTCGACGGGCCGGCCGAAGGGCGTGCCGCTGACCCACGCGGGGCACCTCTGGGCGCTCCGCATGCGGCTTGAGCGCGGCGGCCCCTACGACCACCACCGGATGCTGGTCGCCGCGCCGCTCTATCACATGAACGCGCTCTGCGTCGGCCTCTTGGCCTTCGCCGCCGGCGCCGCCGTGGTCCTCGAGCCGGAATTCGACGCCAGGCGCTACGTCGCCGCCATCGAGCGCTACCGCTGCACCTGGATCACCTCGGTGCCGACCATGCTGGCCATGGTCTTCGCCGACCCGGAATTGACGGCGGACGCCGACCTCGCCTCGGTGGAGATCGTCCGCATGGGCTCGGCGCCGGTCTCGCCGAAGCTCTGGGACCGGGTCGTCGAGACCTTCCCCGGCGCTTCCGTGGTCATCGGCTACGGCACCACCGAGTCGGGGCCCGTCAACTTCGGCCCCCGCGACGGCCAGGCGCCGCCGCCCTTGTCCATGGGCTGGGAACTGCCCGGCGTCGGCATCAAGCTGATCGACGCGGCAGGCCGCGAGGCCGACGAGGGCGAACTCTGGCATAAGTGCCCGGCCAACATGCCGGGCTACCTGAACCTGGAGGAGAAGTCCGCGGACGTGCTCACCGAGGACGGCTGGTACAAGACCGGCGACGTGTTCCGGCGCGACGCCGACGGGGCGTACTACTTCGTCGGCCGCACCGACGACATGTTCAACTGCGGCGGCGAGAACATCTACCCGACCGAGGTTGAGGCGGTGCTGGTCACCCATCCCGACATCGAGCAGGCCTGCGTGGTGCCGCTGGCCGACGAGATCAAGGGCGCCAAGCCCGTCGCCTTCGTCGTCCCCTGCCCGGGCGCCGCCCTCGACGAGGCCATGGTCAAACAATTCGCCCTCGACAACGCGCCGGCCTTCCAGCACCCGCGCCGGGTCGAGATCATGGCGGCCCTGCCGCTCGCCGGCCCCGGCAAGGTCGACCGCAACGGCCTGGCCGGCCGCGCCCACGACCGATGGGCCGGGGAACCGGCCGAGCGCGCGGGCTAGGCCGGCCATGCACGACCCCGCGGGCGCCAACTGGATCGGGCTCTGGACGCTCTACATGCGCGAGGTCCGCCGTTTCGCCAAGGTCTACACCCAGACGATCATGGCGCCGGTGGTGACGACGCTGCTGTTCCTGGCGATCTTCTCGCTGGCCCTGGGCGGCGCGGCGCGCTCCGTCGCCGGCATCCCGTTCCCCGAGTTCCTGGCGCCCGGCCTGATCATGATGGCGATCGCCCAGAATTCCTTCGCCAACACGTCGTCGTCGATCATGATCGCCAAGGTCCAGGGCAACATCGTCGACACCCTGATGCCGCCGCTGACCGCCCACGAGCTGGTCCTCGGCATCGCCATGGGCGGCGTCACCCGGGGGATCGTCGTCGGCACGGCCGTCGGCATCGTCATGAGCCTGGTCGTCGGCCTCGGGGTCCACAACCCGGCCTTCATCCTCTACCACGCAGTGATGGCCTCGCTGATGCTGGCGCTGCTGGGCACGCTCGGCGCGCTGTGGGCCGAGAAGTTCGACCACATCGCCGCGGTCACCAACTTCGTGATCACGCCGCTGTCGTTCCTCTCAGGCACCTTCTACTCGATCCAGCGGCTGCCCGAGGCGGCGCAGGTGGCGGCGCACCTGAACCCCTTCTTCTACATGATCGACGGCTTCCGCTACGGCTTCATCGGCCACGCCGACGGCCATGTCACCGCCGGCGTCTTCGTCATGGCGGTGATCAACGCGCTGCTCTGGTGCCTGGTCACCCGGCTGTTCCGCACGGGCTACAAGCTGAAGGCGTGAGCGCCCGGCCGAAACGGAAATGGGCGGGCCCGCCGGGCCCGCCCATCTCTCGTCGTCGGGGTTCCGCGCGGCGCCGTCAGGCGACGTCGAAACGGTCGAGGTTCATGACCTTGGTCCAGGCGGCGACGAAGTCGGCGACGAACTTCGTCTCCGCGTCGGCGGAACCGTAGACCTCGGCGAGCGCCCGGAGCTCCGAGTTCGACCCGAAGATCAGGTCGGCCCGGGTGCCGGTCCACATGACCTCGCCGGTCCGCCGGTCGCGGCCCTCGAACACGTCGTCGTCGTCGGAGGCCGCCTGCCACCTCACGCCCAGGTCGAGCAGGTTGACGAAGAAGTCGTTGCTGAGCGCGCCGGGCCGGTCGGTGAAGACGCCGTGGCGCCCGCCGTCCCAGTTGGCGTCGAGGGCCCGCATGCCGCCGACCAGGACGGTCATCTCCGGCGCCGTCAGCGTCAGCAGCTGCGCCTTGTCGACCAGCAGTTCCTCGGCCGAGACCGTGTACCTGGCCTTCAGGTAGTTGCGGAACCCGTCGGCCGCCGGCTCGAGCACGTCGAAGGACTGGACGTCGGTCTGCTCCTGGCTCGCGTCGGCCCGGCCCGGGGTGAACGGCACCTGGACGTCGTGGCCGCCTTCGGCGGCGGCGCGCTCGATGGCGGCGCCGCCGGCGAGCACGATCAGGTCGGCCAGGGACACCCGCTTGGCGCCGGACTGGGCGTCGTTGAAGGCGCCCTGGATGCCCTCCAGGACCTCGATCACCTTGGCCAGCTGCTCGGGCCGGTTGACGTCCCAGTCCTTCTGCGGCGCCAGGCGGACGCGCGCGCCGTTGGCGCCGCCGCGCATGTCGGAGCCGCGGAAGGTCGAGGCCGAGGCCCAGGCCGCCGAGACCAGCTCGGCGCCGCTCAAGGGCGAGGCCAGGATCTGGGCCTTCAGATCGGCGATGTCTTTCTCGTCGATAGCCTCGTGGGCGACGGCGGGGATCGGGTCCTGCCAGATCATCTCCTCGGCCGGCACCTCCTTGCCGAGGTAGCGTGACCGCGGCCCCATGTCGCGGTGGGTCAGCTTGAACCAGGCCCGCGCGAAGGCGTCGGCGAAGGCGTCCGGGTCCGCGTGGAAGCGCCGCGAGATCTTCTCGAAGCCGGGATCCATGCGCAGCGACATGTCCGCCGTCGTCATCATCAGGGTCCGCTTCTTGCCCGAACCGTCGACCTCCGGCGCGTGGTCCTCGTCGGCCAGGTCCTTGGGCGCCCACTGGTGCGCGCCGGCGGGGCTCTTGGTCAGCTCCCACTCGTAGCCGAACAGGACGTCGAAGAAGCTCGAGTCCCACTGGGTCGGGGTCGGGGTCCAAGCGCCCTCGATGCCGCTGGTGATGGCGTCGACGCCCTTGCCGGACTTGTGGCCGCTGAGCCAGCCCATGCCCTGGGCCTCGATCGGCGCGGCTTCCGGCTCCGGCCCGACGAGGCCGGCGTCGCCGGCGCCGTGCGCCTTGCCGAAGGTGTGGCCGCCGGCGACCAGCGCGACGGTCTCCTCGTCGTTCATGGCCATGCGGCCGAAGGTGTCGCGGATGTCGCGGGCCGAGGCCAGCGGATCGGGGTTGCCGTTGGGGCCTTCCGGGTTGACGTAGATGAGGCCCATCTGGACGGCGCCCAGGGGCGTCTCCAGGTCGCGCTCGCCGGAGTAGCGTTCGTCGCCGAGCCACTCGGTCTCGGTGCCCCAGTAGACGTCCTCCTCGGGGTGCCAGATGTCGGCGCGGCCGCCGGCGAAGCCGAAGGTCTTGAAACCCATGGATTCGAGCGCGCAGTTGCCGGCCAGGATCATCAGGTCGGCCCAGGAGATCTTGCGGCCGTACTTCTGCTTGATCGGCCACAACAGCATCCGCGCCTTGTCCAGGTTGCCGTTGTCGGGCCAGCTGTTGAGCGGCGCGAGGCGCTGGTTGCCGGTGACACCGCCGCCGCGGCCGTCGGCCGTGCGGTAGGTGCCGGCGCTGTGCCAGGCCATGCGGATGAACAAGGGCCCGTAGTGACCGTAGTCCGCCGGCCACCAGTCCTGGGAGGTGGTCATCAGCGCGACGATGTCGCGCTTCACGGCGTCGAGGTCGAGGGACTCGAACGCCTCGGCGTAGTCGAAATCGTCATCCATGGGGTTCGAGAGCTCGGAATGCTGGCGCAGGATGTTCAGCTTCAGCTGGTTCGGCCACCAGTCGCGGTTCGCGGTGCCGCCGCCGGCCGGGGCGGCGCCGCCTGAGAACGGGCATCCGCCCGCGCTTTTTCCACTCATCTCGTTCATCGTCGTCTCCTTTCCTGAGAGGCTGTTCGTCGAAACATCAAGGGTCGGTGTGGTTCATTCTTCTTGTCCTTTGTCCCATGACCGGGTTAAAAGGTAAAATCGTTTGAAAAGATGAAACTAATTGATTTTGACGATGATTAGCCGGACCGCCGCATAGATGAACCTGCGCGACTTCGCCTACGCCGTGGCCGTCGACGAGCACCGGCATTTCGGCCGCGCCGCCGAGGCCTGCCACGTCAGCCAGCCGACGCTCAGCGGCCAGATCCGCAAGCTGGAGGCGCATCTCGGGGTCGAGCTCTTCGAGCGCACAAAGCGCGCCGTGCGCCCGACGCCGGCCGGCGCCAGGATCCTCGAGCGCGCCCGGACCCTGCTGGCCGAGGCCGGCGCCATCGAGGCGATGGCGGCGGCGATGACCGACCCGCTGTCGGGCCCCCTCAATCTCGGCGCGATCCCGACCATCGCGCCCTATCTGATGCCGCGCCTGTTGCCGTCGCTGGCCCACGCCCTGCCGTCGGTGGAACTCCGGCTGACCGAGCGCTTCACCGGCGAGATCGAGGCCATGCTCGTCGACGGCGGCCTCGACGCGGCGATCATCGCGACCGAACCGGAGGCGCCGCAATTGGCCTCGGTGCCGCTCTACGACGAGCCCTTCTGGGTCGCCCTGCCGAAGGGCCACGCGCTCGCCCAGGAAGAGGAGGTCGACCTCGGCGGCCTCGCCGGCGACCGATTGCTGCTGCTCTCGGAAGGCCACTGCCTCCGCGAGCAGGTGCTGGGGTTCTACGCGTCGGGCCGCGGCGCGCCGGCCGAGGTCCGCACCGAGGAGACCAGCCTGACGACCATCCTGGCGCTGGTCGGCGGCGGCCTCGGGGTGACGCTGGTGCCGGCGATGAGCCTTTCCGGTCCCTGGGTCACCGACGCCGGCATCGTGGTCCGCCGGGAAACCTCCGGCGCGGCGCGGCGCCGGGTCCAGCTGGCCTACCGGAAGTCGTTCCCGCGGATGGCCCTGGTCGAGAAGCTCGCCGACGTCATCGCCGCCATCGTCCCCGACACGGTGGCACCCTACCGGCGCTAGGCGGCGGGGCGTGTGCAGCCGAAGTCGTGGATCGCCGGGTCAAGCCCGGTGATGACGAATACGAGGTCGGTAGCGGGACGAATACACTCAAACTCAGCCCCCACGCCACCGTCATGCCCGGACTTGATCCGGGCATCCACGACTTTACCTAAGCGCCCGACGCGCTTCCTCCTCCCCCTTGATGGGGGAGGACCGAGGTGGGGGTGGGAGCCCGTGAGGGCGAA